>JAHHHE010000166.1 GCA_019359535.1 Gloeocapsa sp. UFS-A4-WI-NPMV-4B04 | reverse complement strand
CTCGTTCTTAACAGCAAATATCCTTTAACCTTAGTTTACCGTTTCAACTGGCGTTCTTTTAGTAGGACCGAACACACGACCTAAGCCAGTCACCGAGACGTATTAGCATTTTCCGGAGATGTCTATTACACAAAAGTCCAGCTTTGAGGCACTCTTCTAAAGCTGGTCGCGGAGTAGCGATCGCTTGATTAAAGAAAGTATCACCTTCAGGGCTATAGCCTACTCCACTAACTGTATAATTTTGATCCCCTGCATAAATTTCTTGCACTGTCATTTGGTTTTCCGTCAGAGTTCCAGTTTTATCGGAACAGATGACTGTGGCACTACCTAGAGTTTCAACGGCTGGGAGTTTGCGGATAATCGCATGACGACGAGCCATGCGAGAGACACCTACAGCTAGGGTTACAGTTATAACTGCTGGTAATCCTTCTGGAATTGCACTTACTACCAACGTTATCGCAGCTTCAATTGCCTCTGCCCAAGGTTTGTGTCCTAGTCCTACGGCAAAGGTTAGGGTAGCTAGCCCTAAAACCATGTACAGCCAATTTTGACTGAAGGCGTTAAATTTACGAGTTAATGGTGTGGTGAGGTCAGTTCGCTGCTCAATTAATTGGGCAATTTGACCTGTTTGAGTTTCCTGCCCAATGGCAATAACAATGCCAGTTCCCTGACCAAATGTCACGAACCCGCCACCGTAAGCCATATTAATTCGCTCTGCTAGGGCAGTTTCTGGCTCTACTGGGTGGGAGTCTTTTTCAACTGCAACAGATTCACCTGTAAGCGCTGATTCATCGATTTGCAAGTTACGCACCTGAATCAGGCGTAAATCTGCTGGCACTTTATCTCCAGAAGTCAACAGCACTATGTCTCCGGGTACTAACTCTCTAGATGGTACTCGTAACTTTTTGCCGTCGCGGATAACGGTTGCTTCAGTTTGAATTGAGGAAGCAAGAGCTACGATCGCTCCTTCCGCTCTAGATTCTTGGATAAAGCTAATTGTGGCGTTGGTAGTCGTTACACCCCAAATTACGCCAGCATTTATCCACTCTTGGAGTAGCGCTTTGATTACCCCAGCAGATAGCAAGATGATCAAAAGCGGTTGGTTAAATTGCAGCACAAATTTTAACCACCAGGGTTTGCCTTTCTTGGCGCTGAGTTCATTAGCACCAAAACGAGCCTTCTTTGCTGTCACCTGAGCCGCATTCAACCCTTGTTCGCGATCGCTTTCTAGTAAGTCGATCGTTCGCTCAATGTCTAGAGAATGCCAGAGTGGTAGTTTGTTTGTTGGGGCGATCGCTTCCGATTGCCTTAATGATGTAGGGCGAGTCAATGACACGATAAAATACCTTAAATAGTTCTAATTAATTTTTAGCACTATTAAATAGTGTTATAAACTATTCAGCACTATTATTTTGAAATAATTATCATAGCTTTTTTCAATGCTTGCTCAGTCAATAATTGAGTTAGGATGCTGACGCTTACAGTTAGGCTTGAAATTGGCAGGTAGTGATAGGTGTGAAGTTGGATTTGTCTACCCCTTTAGAATTAATTGGGCGCTCGGCGCAATTTCAGCGCATTGTAGAGATTCTCGCTGCTGATGGCGATTTGCTGATAGCTGGAGTTCCGGGCTGTGGGCGGCGTACTCTAGTAAAACAAGCGGCTCTGGAAGTTGGAGCAATAGTGCTGGAGGTGGATTGCATTCGAGCTACAGATGGTGAGCGCTTTGTGCAACTGCTAGGGGAAGCTATGAGCCACTTTGAACAAGCCCTAATTCAAGAGTGGGTTGTCAAAAGTGCAGGAGAGTTTTTTGTCTTTAATCCAGAGGCAAGCGGTGGCAAACTAAAACTGTTGCGATCGCTTAACCAAAAGCAGGTATCGCAAGCATTTGAAATGTTGCTTCACTTGCCACAACATTTAGCTGAGTCGATGGGTAAGCGAGTGGTGCTGATTTTGCAGGGCTTCCCTCACATTCGCTCTTGGGATCGTAATGGGTTGTGGGAAACGACACTCAGGCGGGAAATTAAGCAGCAAACTGAGGTAAGTTACGTCCTTATTGCTACTATTGCTGAAACGAGTAGCCATGCAGATGAAACGATTTACCCGTTGGAAATTGTCAGTTTGACTTCCTTAGCTGATGACGTTTTAGCAGTCTGGGCGAGAGAAGTTCTGCACGCAGAAGGATTAACATTTGATTCGCGATCGCCCGCAATAGAAGTATTTTTGGATGCCGTACAAGGACACCTTGGCGATGCTATGGCACTAATTCGCCGTCTCAAAACTTTACGACAGCCTGATGGGTTAATCCGTGTTCAACAGGTACAACAGGGAATTCACGAACTGCTGAAAGACTTATCAATTGTCTTTGAATCTTTATTAATGTTGCTGCCAGCAAGTCAGGTGCAACTATTAGAGTGTTTGGCTTTAGATCCAACTGAGAAGCCCCAGAGCAGAGAGTACATTATTAAACATAATCTTGCTAGAGGTGGCAGTCTCCAGGGTGCTTTAACCGGGTTACAGCAGAAGGGTTTGATTTATGGTTCTAAGCAAGGCTATAGGCTAGCACTGCCTCTACTAGCGCTGTGGATTCGCCAGCGTTTAACCTGAGTGCAACTATGCTGATTTTATTTACCTTGATAAAGCCGATGCTTTTGTCTCATATTCTGCTACTACAATCGGACAATCTTTATACCAAATACGTATTTCATCTAACGCTTCTTGAGTGTTTGCTGAACAATGAACTAAATTATCTAATAAAAAAGTTGAGAATTTACTGAGAGCTAATCTTCTAATATGATAGTTTTTTGTTTTAAATAAATTAGCTGACCCGATAACTTGCTTCCTTAAAAAATCTGCAAAGGAATATTTTTTATTATCAACTAAAAGACTGTATTTTTTAGAGTTAAACTCTAATACAAAATGTTGTACTACTTTGCCAGATAAATAATTTACAACAAGTGGAAACCATAAAGATAGTTTAGCAGCTTTATAGTGTTCTGATATTATTGACTTATTTACAATAACAGATTGCTTAACGTATTTAATATCGCCATATTTTAGAAGTTCCTGCTTAATAAAATCAGCTAGTTTTGTGTCATTTAATGCAGCAGGCTTTAAAATTATAAATACAAATTCTCTAGGTTCTTCTAACATTTTTTTCAAATATTGAACTAAAGCAGCTACTTTTTTATAGCATTATTCTTATTACTCGAGCAAATAATTTCTTCTAAAGTATTTGAGATAATACAGAGCGCGATCGCCAACTCCACTAAAATTTATAATCGCTACCTTTAATGCAAGGTATTTGCAGATCAATGATATTTTTATAACTTAGACTAAAAGTTATGTACAAGGTTAATTACGCTGAATGAAAAGTTTATATATTTACTTAAAAATTTGATGCGATCGCCCAGATTAATTTATAAATGTTATTATTTTTGAATAGTATTGCTTTATACCTTAGCTATGCAGTATTTGTACGTCGAATAATCCAGTAACTAATTGCCAGAGAAGAAATTGCGATCGCCAATCCGATTAAGTCTATTCCTGAAGTTTTTTCAAAGTCCAAAATAATAATCTTACGAGCGACAGCAATAATAGAAGTAACAATAACTAACTCAACCTGAATAATATGCTTTCTTAAATAAGCTGTAATATTCTCTAAAATTTCTAGAGCGATTAAAACAGTCAAAAACAAACCAAAAATATCAATTAAGGTTCTGCCTAAGAAAGTATAGGATGGTGTAAATAGTTGTTTAAAGAGAACAACTCCTAGATCGCAAACGGAGACGAGGATCACGATTACCATCGCCAGGGAAAGAACTTTGGATACAAGGTTTTCTATCTTTTTAATTAAGGCTAGAAAATCCTCATCCTTACCAACAGCTAAAATTTTCCTACCCCACATTAGTTTAGGCAACTCCTAAAAATAGGAGAGTTATCTGAAAACGAATTCACAACTTAATTTTGTTTAATATTGATTGAACTGTACTTGACTAAATTAGCAAAAGGTGTATTCGTAACGTGGGCGATAAAAAGCTTAAATTTAAAAACAGTTAGCTAGCGGGTTGATCAAACAAAACCCGCTTTCACAAGAGCAATGTGTGAGATATGTCTAATCCACGTCGTCGTGGGCAAAGCGGTGGTAGAGGAAGTCTAGAGCGTGATTCCGCAGCTTGTAATAGTGCGGATCTTCCATAATCCGAGTGCGATCGCGCGGACGCGGAAAGGGAATATCCATCACTTCACCGATACTTGCTGCTGGGCCATTTGTCATCATCACTAGCCGATCTGCAAGGAACAAGGCTTCATCAATGTCATGAGTAATCATCAGAACTGTGCAACGGTGATCGTTCCAGATTTGCAGCAGTTCTTCTTGTAACTCTTCTTTTGTAATCGCATCCAAAGCACCGAAAGGTTCATCTAGAATCAAGACTTTGGGACGAATTGCCAAAGCTCTTGCAATGGAAACTCGCTGTTTCATCCCCCCAGACAGTTGCGGCGGCTTTTTATCAGCAGCGTCCCCTAGTCCCACCATTGCCAAATGCTCCCGCACGATCGCCCGCTTCTCCGCCTCTGGCTTATTCGGATGAACTGCGTTAACGGCAATGTAGACGTTTTCAAAAGCAGTCTTCCAAGGCAGCAAAGCGTAATTTTGGAACACCACCATGCGATCGGGTCCCGGCTTGGTAATCGGCTGGGAATTAAGCTCTACCCTACCGCTAGTAGGCGTGTTAAAACCCGACACCATATTCAGCAGCGTTGATTTGCCACAGCCAGAGTGACCAATAACACAGATAAACTCGCCCTCAGCTACAGTGAGATTAACTCCTTCTAGTACGGTGTAAGGGCCCTTTGAAGTGGGATAGACCTTGGAAACATCCTCAATTACCAAGAAAGGCTCACGTTGAGCGGTATTCGTCACTGATTGTGTGGTTGTACTTGTGTCGATATAAGCAAGAGTACGGTTATGCATTGATCTAGTTGTAGTAAAAGAAATAGAAAGATGAAAAGTAGTTCTTGAGGAGAGGAAGTGTTTTCAGCAAGGGGGAATATATTTAATGCCTCTGTTGCCTTTCGCCTCTCCCTCGTTACTTAAAATTATGCTGCTACAGTCGGACGGGAATCGACGACGACTTCTGCAACTGAAAAATCCTGTTTAATTGCCAGACTATTGAGATAGCCGATCGGATCGTCAGCATTAAACACAGTACCGTCGAACAGTTGAATCGCGCTACGAGTGTAACTAATATCACCAAGCCCAAGTTCTCGCGCTGCCGTACTGAACACACCAACTCGGCAAACCCGTTCTAGAATTTCCACCCAGTTTCTGGGGAAGGGAGTATCACCCCAACGAGCCAGTTGCGTCATAATCCAAAGTTGCTCAGTCCGGCTAGGGCGATTGACACCAGATGTTCCATAAAACTGGTGATGGGCATACTCTCGCATTGGATGTTCTAAGCTGCACGTAGAAGTATTTGGATCTCCCATCTGGATATAAGCTATATCGGTGCTGACATACTCTCGCCGTGCCAAAATCTCGCGGATTTCCTCGCTATGCGCCGCATCTGCACAGTAATGGCAAGCTTCTAAAAGCGCTTTGACTAAGGCAATGTGGGTATTAGGATATGCCGCAGCCCAATCTTCCCGAACGCCGAGGACTTTGCCTGGGTGTCCTAGCCAGATTTCTAAGTCTGTTGCAATAGTAAAGCCAATGCCTTCGTCGGCAGCGCGGAGGTTCCAAGGTTCCCCTACACAGTAACCGTCGATACTTCCCGCTTGTAGATCAGCTACCATCTGGGCAGGTGGAATAGTCGTCAGCTTAACGTCGTGATCTGGGTCAATACCTCCAGCTGCTAGCCAGTAACGCAACAGTAGATTGTGCATTGAGGAAGGATGCACCATACCCATCCGATGTTGACCTTGTGGAGTTTTGTGCAGCATTTCCTTAAAGTCGGATAAACTGTACACTCCTTGGTCGTAGAAGCGCTTTGCTAGAGTGATTGCATTGCCGTTACGGGTCATGGTTAGCGAAGTGACAATCAGCACTGGTCGGTTTTCATGTCCACCCAGAGTTAACCATATTGGCATCCCTGATGGCATTTGAGCAGCATCTAAATAACCGCCAGTAATGCCGTCGGTAATTCCCCGCCAGTTAGATTCACGTACTAAGGTAACTTCATCTAAGCCATGCTTGGTAAAGAAGCCTTTTTCTTTGGCTACAGCTAGCGGCGCACAAGCGGTTAAAGGTAAAAAGCCAAGTTCTAAGTTGACTTTTTCCAGGCCATGACGCGCGATCGCTCCTGTTTTCATCGCCCGAATTTTCTTAATCCGCTTCTGTTGATTCAAGAAGTAAATCATCTCACTCCGTAAGCTGTAGTAGCTGGGATGTTCTACTACTTCCATCCGCTTGCGGGGTCGAGGAATATCTACTTCTAAAATCTGACCAATTTTTGATTCTGGCCCATTTGTGAGCATCACAATTCGGTCAGACAACAGCACCGCTTCATCAACATCGTGAGTAACCATGACGGCGGTGACTTGATTCTCTTCACAGATTCTCATCAATTGCTCTTGCAAGTTACCGCGTGTTAGAGCATCCAAAGCGCCAAACGGTTCATCAAGTAGCAGTAGTTTGGGACGAATGGCTAAGGCACGCGCGATCGCTACCCGTTGTTTCATTCCACCCGATAACTGTCCTGGTTGCTTGTCGGCGGCCTGACGCAACCCCACCATATCAATGTGCTGCTCTACAATTGCTTTGCGCTCACCCGCAGGCGCATCTTTCATTACTGCATTCACGGCAAGCGCAATGTTTTCTCGTACTGTCCGCCAAGGCAACAGTGAATAATTCTGGAATACCACCATGCGATCGGGACCAGGCTTAGTAATTCTTTGCCCTTCTAGGGTTACTACACCTTCGGTTGGCAAATCTAGACCCGCCACCATGTTCAACAAAGTGGATTTACCACAACCAGAGTGACCAATTAGGGAGACAAATTCTCCTTTTTTAATTTGGAGGTCAATTCCTTTAAGGGCGACGTAGGTACCGCCGCCAGATAAATTAAAAACTTTATCAATTTGATCAACAGCAACAAATACAGACATAGGTAATTTAGTGAGTGTGACAACGTGAGTAGTAAAAGCAGGGGAGATATATTTACATTTCCTAACCCCTGACCTAAGCGCCCCTATCTCTGTTCTTCTGGGACAATTTTTGTCTGCACCCAAGCCATAAGCTTATCTAGCAGCAGACCAACAATGCCTATGTAGACTAGAGCTAAAATCACTTCACTGACATTGTTATTTTGATAGGCATCCCAGATAAAAAAGCCGATTCCAACAATACCGGACATGACAATTTCTGCGGCGATAATCGCAAGCCATGCCAAGCCAATTGCAATTC
The DNA here is from genome assembly GCA_019359535.1 of Gloeocapsa sp. UFS-A4-WI-NPMV-4B04. Lineage (GTDB taxonomy): Bacteria > Cyanobacteriota > Cyanobacteriia > Cyanobacteriales > Chroococcidiopsidaceae > JAHHHE01. Next base: position 6,198 of record JAHHHE010000166.1, on the reverse strand, counting down.
TTAAACCTGTAAAAATGTATGGTAAAGCAGCAGGAATGAGAATATTAAAGAAATATTCTTTGCGGTTAAGTTGCAGAACTTTGGAGACGTTGTTGTAATCTTGAGGAATTTGCTTAACTCCTACTGCCGTGTTAATTAAAATTGGCCAAATAGCAGTAATAAAAATTACAAAAAGGGCGGCTGGTTCGTTTTGTCGTAAAGCTGCTAAAGAAATAGGAACCCAAGCCAAAGGCGGTACAGTTCGCAATAATTGGAAGAGCGGATCTAAAGCCTTGGACATTAGTGTGCTTGTACCAATTAAGATACCCAAGCCAATACCAACAATTGCTGCTAGCGTGTAACTAATAGCTACTCGTTGCAAACTGGCGAGAATCTGCCAAAACAAACCTTTATCTAAACCGCCCTTATCATAAAAGGGGTACAGAATCAATATCCAGGTGTCTTGAACCACCTGTATTGGTCCTGGTAGTGTGGCTCCTGGAGTCCAAGCAAACAGCTGCCATAAAGTGAGAAAAATTAGGAGTGCTACAATCGGAGGGATCAGGTCAGGATATTGCTTTTTCAGTCGGGATGCCCAGCCCTTATTGACGATACTTCTAGCAGGGCGTCTCGGAAGTGTTGTCATTGCAAGTGTTCTCCTCTGTTAGTGTAAGTTGATGGGGTGTTGAAATTTGCTGTTAGTCGTTAATAGGTTTATATTTTCTTAAGATGTTAGGGCGATTAGGTCACTAAAAATCAAAATTCTCAAACCAGAAATTAAAATTAACAACTAACAGTAGACTATGCTCTTAGACGTTTGCTTTCTTAATTTTTAAGCTCTTTAGGTAAGCGGTTGGATTTTCGGGATCAAACTTAATACCATCAAAAAATGTTTCAACGCCACGAGATGTGCTTGTAGGGATATCGGCAGCAGCAATTCCTGCTTCTTTTGCCGCTTCTTTCCAAAGGTCTTCGCGGTTAACTTTATCAATCAACGCCTTAGCATTCGTTAAAGTATCTGGCGGCAAAAATCCCCAACGGACGCTTTCAGTTAAAAACCAAAGATCGTGACTCTTGTAAGGATAGGAAACGCTACCTTTTTCATCTTTCCAGTACAACACCGCCATTGAGCTATCATCAACAGTGCGATCGCCCATGTTGTACTTGCCCTGGAATGGCTCTAACAAGACATCCTCTGGAACGTTGAAGTAATTTCGTCCCGCAAGAATTTTCGCCGCTTCTTGTCGGTTATCAAAATTATCCAACCACTGCTGGGCTTCCATAATGCCTTTTAATATTGCTTTGGTTGCCTTGGGATTTTTGTCAACCCAGTCTGCACGCATGGCAAAGTATTCTTCGGGGTGGTTCTTCCACATTTCTGCTGTTAATACCGCCATGAAGCCGATATCGTCTTTGACAATGCGGTAAGGCCAAGGATCTCCGGTACTGAAGGCATCCATCGTCCCTGTTTTCATATTTGCCACAGTCTGAGCAGTTGGCACTGTCAGCAACTTCACCTCAGCATCTGGATTAATCCCGCCTGCTGCTAACCAGTAACGAATCCAGAAATCTTGGTTAACTTGGGGAAAGGTGTATGCGGCGGTAAAGTCAGTGCCTGCTGATTTGAGCTGACCAAATAAAGACTTTGCCCCAGCAAGTTCCAAACCGATACCCTTACCCTGGTGCTTGTTAGCGATCGCAATTCCATTACCATGAGTATTCAACTGCGCCAGCACGTACATGGGAATTTTTTGGTTGCCCTTAGTAATTCGCCCTTCGGTAATTAAATGAGGCATCGGCATCTGCCATTGACCACCATCTATCCCACCACCAGCAGACCCAATTTCTACGTTGTCCCTTGCCGAACCCCAGTTAGCTTGCTTGGCGACCTCCACATCGGTCATGCCGTACTTGGCAAAAAAGCCTTTTTCCTTAGCAATAACTAGGGGAGCCGCTTCAACAATGGGGAGATATCCCAGCTTAACTGTAGTAGTTTCTGGTGCAAGTTCTGGACTAACGGTTGCATTAGTTGTAGTCACCTGTTGCACTTGACTAGTGCCAGAAGAATCGGGGGGATTTCCTAAGCACCCCTTGAGCAATACCGAACTCACAGCAGATGCTCCAGCAGTCACAAGAAATTTGCGGCGGGAAAATTGATTTAAAAAGCTCATAAAAAATCTCCTGATAACAAAATCTATTCTCTGTGTCTTATGCCGACGCTGAACTCATAAAAGACACTTGTTAAACGCGAAAAGCGATACACGCACGCTAATGAGAGCCAGAAAACTGCTGTGTTTTGCGTAGTCTATGAGCTGGGCTTAACTCTCGATAGCTCCAAATATGCAAACACAAAGCGTTATAAACGCACGATGTCTTTAAGTCATAATTAATACCCTGGCAACCGTTACTCTTGCGCTTTCGCGATTATTCTTATAGACAATACCCCAGAGTAATCATAGAAACAAGCTATTAATTTTAATGATCTTCATAGATAATATCTATGGTGTTATGTTGTTTATTCAATTCCAAGAACAGCTAATGTAATCATGATTATATTTCTGAGGTTGAATTTGATCCCCATGACTTTTAACTCAAGTGAATGAATGATCTGTTTTAGTTTGCCTTGCTTGATTAACTGTTTTGGTGCTTCAGCTATAACAGCCAAAGACTCTTACGACTGCTGTAAATAGCGATAGACAGAATTCATTAAATATAAAATGATGATAGAGTTTACCTATGATAGATTTTTGAAGGGGAATGGATGTTGAAACACGCAACTCTTCATCAGCTAAAAGTATTTGAAGCGATCGCCAGATCCGGTAGTTTTACGAGAGCCGCAGAGGAAATGTTTTTGAGCCAACCTACTGTCTCTCAGCAGATTAAGCAGCTAACAAAAGCAGTGGGAATGCCGTTATTCGAGCAAATCGGTAAGCGTCTCTACCTTACGGATGCGGGTAAGGAAGTATTGATAGTGTGCAAGGATATTTCTGAGAGAATGTCTCAGTTAGAAATGACTTTGGCAGACTTAAGGGGACTAAAGCAGGGTAATCTGCGGCTAACTGTAATTACAACTGCTAAATATTTTGTGCCGCGCTTACTAGGACAATTTCGTCACCGTTATCCCGGCATTAAAGTTTCTCTGCAAGTTACGAATCGCAAGCAGGTATTAGAACGCCTCAGCGAAAATCTTGATGATCTCTATATTCTGGGACAACCCCCAGAAGGTCTTGATATTAACCTGCGTCCGATGTTAGAAAATGCTTTGGTAGCGATCGCACCCTTTGATCATCCCTTAGCTCACGAAAAAAATATCCCCCTACAACGCCTTGCTGAAGAACCTTTTATTATGCGTGAGGCTGGCTCAGGGACTCGGATGGCAGTGGAACGCTTCTTTGCGGAGAACAGAGTTGAGATTAATGTTGAGATGGAAATTGGGAGTAATGAGGCGATAAAACACGCAATTGTCGGCGGCTTAGGAGTGTCGGTATTGTCACGCCATGTTTTGGCACTTGAAGGTACAAAAGGACCACTTACTATTCTTGATGTTGAAGGTCTTCCCATCCAACGTCATTGGTATATCGTTTATCCAGCAAGTAAACAACTGTCTGTTGTCGCTCAAACTTTTCTGGAATATCTTTTAGATGAAGGTAAGCAGATGGCGCATCAGATAGACTTGGAGATTACCCAAAGCTAGATATTAAATTTATTTTGCTGGCAATTTCAATATCAAAGCAAAACTTAAAAACATATTTATAGATGAAATCTATAGTATTTATCGAATTTATTTACTTTTATCTATAAAATTTTTCAGCTATTATTCATTGTGGCAATGGCAAACAATTTAATTTTTCTGCATAAAGTATTGCAAAATTTTTGATATTTTGGGAGGAAAAATAGAGCATTGTATGCCTATTTCAGTGTTAATGAAAAAAAGCTAGTTTTACAGTAGTTTTAGCGCTAAGTGGCAGTTACTTTTCGGTCGCTATTTTTAGAACTCTCAACTACTTCCTGAGTCGATCAAGCTTGACTCAAAGTTGCAAGTAGGTGATCGCACCCAAGACAAAATATAAAAACCCAAAGTAATCCAGGAGAAAAAAAGAACAATGTTTCAGTTAGCGGTGATCAGCGTTGTGTCTATTTACTTCACAATACTCTTACTCGGATTTTTACTTCATACTTCTTTTGCTGGTAGTCCTAATAATACGACGAAACTTATGTGAGATATAAGTAATAAAAATTTTGGAATTTAGAACCTACACCTAGATGAGAACTGCCAAATTTACCGTAGCTAAACACACTACTATGTAGAACTTTATTTACTCCTCTGCCGTCATAAATATTAAGTATTTAATTGGAACTTATATGACGACATGGGGACGGATTACCACCTTGACGATATTTTCAGCACTGCTTGTTACGACATCAACTATGACTCAAGCCCAATCAACAAAACCAGTGCTGCCAAAAACTCTACCTGATCTGGTGTTAAAAGTAGAGCGTAAATCAGGAGATTGTCCTAAAACAATTGGGCTTTGGACAGCGTTTCGTTACTACGAGGGTGGTGGAGAACACACGGTTATTGCTGATACTTGGGCGATGCCTTACGGCGCTGCGAAAGCGCAGTACGCAGGCCGCGCCCAAATTACAACTTCAACTAAAAAGTTGGTTGAATACAAAGCGCCGTTGAAAACAGTTTATGCTACTTGCGTAGGTCAGGCAAAAGCTAGTGAAGACTATCCGTATCAGTTGCAGTTACGTAATGGTAATGTTGCTTTTGAAGTAAAACTCCCGCCAGATACTCCTACTAATCCTTCTGAAATTATGGAAAAAAGTATACTTGGTGCGCGTCCTTATGTGAAGTGGGCGATCGCTGACTAAATTGCATCACTCAAGCGAGTAGTTGGACGGCTTTGATACATATCTTGAAAAACTTGTCCAGCACATACAAGTGCGACAAGTGCAATGACAGTTAGAGGTAATAAACCTTTACCAAGTATTGCAATCAAAATCAGCACAACCGCAGTAGCAATGCGGTACTTGGCACGGATTTTGCAGTAGCGAATAACTCCAGTACGGTGCAGAATTCCTAAAGCAACAAAGCACAGTGCTACTGAACCACAGATTAGCCAACGGTAATTGTCAGCAAGTGCTACACCCGCCTCACTGGCGACAACGAGCTCTACGCCAACTCCAGTAGCAGCAATGCCAATAACTAGCGGTAGATGAGTGTAAAGCCAAGTATTAAGTAAAGCAACTCGTCCGTCTGCCCTTGCATTGCGAACTGGTGCGCCGCCAATATTGTCAAAGTAGATCCACCACAGACTAAAAGCAATACCCAAACCAAATACAGCAGCGATCGCACTTTGAATATTCCATTTCTGCTCGGCGACACCATCCACTACAGCGATAATCGCTTCACCTAAAACAATTATTGTAAATAGTCCGAAGCGCTCTGGCAAATGTCCGGCGTGGGGTGGTAGTGCTACAGTTAACTTACTAGCTGTAAGTGGGGTAGCAAAGTCAACTATTAACCCCAAAGCCCAAAAACCAAAACGCCATTCAATCGGCACAAATGCCGAAACTAACCACAAACTAGCAGCGATCGCAAAACCTTGAGCATATCGAGTTGCTAGGGGACGTGCTGCGGGAATCGAGTTGGCAGCGCGGAGGTACTCAATTACAAGTAAAATCCTACCAGCAGCATAAGCCAGAGCAAAACCAGCTGAACTTTCACCCAAACCATGATGTACATTTATAGCCAAAGCAGCGATCGCTAGTATCTGTAAACCAGTCAAAAGCCGATGTCCTACATCGTCACTATCAAAGCGATTTGCATAGAATGTAGTGCCAATCCATGCCCACCAAATGGGTATGAACAACACTACAAAGCCGAAAAATCCTAATAGTGAAACATGATCATGAAGATTGTGAGCAAGTTGGGAGATCGCAACGACAAAAACCAAATCGTAGAAAAGTTCCAGCCAAGTAGCGTGGCGCTCATGTTCTTCGCTATCTTCACCAATCCGTAGCTGGGGAGGTTGCAACCAGCTTGTCATCTGTGTATTACCTTAGATTTGTCTATTTATAGTAATTTACAGCAGTTCTTGGTAGAGTAGAATACAGTTAAAAAGTAAACTTAACCTGAAGCCGAATGAAAGCATACTCTGTAGACCTGCGCCAGAAAGTGATTGATGCGTATAACCAGCAAGAGGGGTCACA
>JAHHHE010000165.1 GCA_019359535.1 Gloeocapsa sp. UFS-A4-WI-NPMV-4B04 | reverse complement strand
GACTTGCGGGCTTTAACCCGTTATCTCTATTTCGAACACTGGGATCACCTCCTCACCTTTATGCTTACGGGCTTAGAGCTAGAGATCCCGCCCAACACCAGCTAAATTTCCATAATGAGAATTGCTGTAAACTACTTTATTTGTAAGCATTACAGCTTATTCCGGTTTTCTGTTCCGATGATTGTCGCTACCCGATAACTTAGACTTGTTGCTACTGTCCGTACAGAAGATGGTCAATAATAGCGCCACAGAACCGTTTATCTACGAGCAGACAAAACCATTTGTTAAAGCGATCGCTCGTCAGCAAGAGCGGCCCCTAGCGATGGCACAGCCGAGTGTAATAATTGCCAGTTCTGGGATGCTCAATGGTGGTGCTAGCGTTTACTATGTCAAAACATTGCTGGAGCGGAATAACGCTGCAATTTTCATTAGCGGATACACCGACGAGGAAAGCCCTGGCCGTTTACTCCAGAACCTCAAAACAGGCGATGAAGTTGAACTAGATGGGCAAAAATTGACGGTAAGAGCGCAGATAAAGCGCTTTAACCTTAGCGCTCATGCTGACAAGCTGGGGCTGACGCAGGTGATCGCTAAGGTGAACCCTAAACACCTGATTCTGGTTCATGGTTCGCTTGATGCTTTACACGAATTGGCGCGGACAGGTGACTTGAGAGACAAGCACTATGTCCACATCCCAGAAGTAGGAGAGAAAATTGAATACGGTGTGGTTCCCGAACATTTGCGGGGTCGCCAACAAGCCCGAATTGAAGCGCCACAAGAGTTTGAAGTTGAAGTTGTAGCCGAAACAGAAGGAGCGTGGATACGAATACCGGAATCCATTGTAGAGTCCGATCCTCGTTGGCAGATACTAGCAGCTAATGGTCTACTCAGAGCGAAGTGGGATGGTGTTGCTTTGAGGTTATTTGCTGCGACTGAGCAGAAATTGATGATGGAAAAAGCAATTTCGTCTGCGTCTGTATCTGGTAGCGATTGCTGTGCTAGATGCCAATACTTTGAACAGAACATAAGTTGTTGCGGATGTATGGATAGTCCCCTAGAAGGGCGTATTGTTGACCCGTCTGGCTACTGTCTGGAATATGTTGCATTATGTTAAGCCGTGCATAAGTCATTGAGCAAACCCCCTAAACTATAGTTTTTCCAGTACATTTAAAAGTTTTAGGGATTTAGTTGATGAACAAAGGTGAATTGGTAGACGTAATTGTAAGTAAGGTTGAGCTTACAAAAAAAGATGCTGATGCGGCATTGACCGCAGCACTGGAAGCAATCGTAACAGCAGTTTCTAGTGGTGACAAAGTAACGCTAGTTGGTTTTGGCACGTTTGAGCGGCGAGAGCGCCAAGCCCGTGAAGGTCGTAATCCGAAAACTGGCGAAAAGATGCAAATTGCAGCAACGGTAGTGCCAGCTTTCTCAGCAGGCAAGATGTTTAAAGAGAAGGTAGCACCTAGCAAAACAGAACCTGAAACTGCAACGTCGTCCAAGAAAAAATCAAAGTCGAAGTAAAGCCTTAAGCATTAGTGCCGTTGTCATCTCGACAAATCGGTTATTTCTTCAGTTGATACAAGTTGCAAGGCTATAAGATATTAAGATGTCGCCATTGCTGTAATTTAATCCCCCTTGGCGCTCTGCCTGTCGAGCGGTTATTTTTGTATGCCAGTAGCAGTTCACTTTAAAGAATAGGCATGATATCCGACCCGACCAAACTAGATGACGTAGAAATGCTTTCACTCCTCGCTCTTGGGCTAATCTCACACATGGGGCGAGTAGATGCAGGTGAAAAAGATCCGTTCCCTTACCCTGATGCCTTACTGCGTGGTTTTAATCAATTGATACTTACCTGTGCGTTGCGCGATGTACCTAGAGTGCAGCGACCAGCCAGCATTCCTGAATTTATAGCGACCTGGGGAATTATGCCGTTGTCAGAGTGGTGCGTGAAGTTAGACGTGCCAGCAGGTTTATTGACACCAGACGAGCGGCTGCTTGACCCAGAGTGTGAGTCAAGACCAACCCAGTTGTGTAAACAACTTAGCCGCCTTGAAGCGGTTGCTGCGATGCGGTAGCTTGCTGAAAGGCGATGGTCGCTCTTCGTAAGCGCAACGCATGGTCGAGCGAGTATACCGACGAAAGGCATCGCGTTGCCTTGAAAGGAATAACAGTGCCATAACTACAATTTTTTATGGTCAACAACTAGGCTTACTGCTCCTGATTGCGTAGGCTACGAACTAAAGGCTGTGCTAAGATAATAGGTGAGAATAAAATTCGGTTACAACGTTTGTTTTTAGAATTAATTGGTTTTTCCCTTTTGCTCTTGGCAGGCTTCTCTCCGCAATCTAAATCTCTACACTGTATGATTCTGGAGAAAAAGTATGTCAATTTATGTAGGTAACTTATCTTATGAGGTTACACAAGAAGACCTCAGTAGTGTTTTTGCAGAATATGGTTCTGTGAAGCGGGTACAGCTACCAACTGACCGTGAAACAGGTCGGGCGCGGGGATTTGGCTTTGTAGAAATGGGTACAGATGCTGAAGAAACAGCTGCGATTGATGCCCTTGATACTGCTGAATGGATGGGTCGCGCTTTAAAAGTGAATAAGGCAAAGCCCAAAGAAGATAGAAGTTCGTCAGGAAATAACTATAGGGATAGCTTCTCTAGCCGTAACTAAACTGGGATAAGTGAGGCGCTACTAAGAAAAGCACTCCACAATGTAATCAAATTGAAAAAGCCTAAGCACTAATACTTGGGCTTTTTCAATTTGATTGCAGTATTAGGTTCATACATTGAAGTCCAAAGGATGGTACTTGCCACCATCAGCCGTCTTATCTCCCGCTAAACTCAGTCATCAGTTCAGCCACACTCCAGCCACTGCCGTATATTGACTGGTCAATTGGGGGTTCAGCTACAGACTGTAGTTGAGACATCTTCAAAAATAAGAAAATAGGCAGTGTTCACCTAGTTTCAGCCCTCAAGGGTTACGTTTAGCTATACTGCACCCGTAAACGGACTAAACCGCAGACACAACGAATTGTTCGCTCATACATCTGCTCGCGCAGTCTCCATGTTTCTTTGGCAATGCGGAAGACTTTAATCACTCGAATCACATGCTCAATATAGACGCGATGCTGGTTAAGCCAATGGTTGAAGCTCTGTTGCATCTCACTCAACTGTTTACCCCTTGGCTTCTTGAACGGTGTGAGTGTGTTATCTCTCCCAACATAAGCTTTGTCCCCTATTAAAGGTAGTCTTGGCGGTAGTTGGTCTTGGGTGTTTAACAGTAGTTTACTGTCATTACGCTTTCCTTCTACACCTATCTCTACATCCACAATATCAATACCTTTAGGTAGGACAATCACTTGATTTTTCCGAGTGTGTTGCTTCTTTTTACCGGAATAGTATTGCTGCTGCTTGCTACTTTCTAAAGGTCGATGGATTGGTTGCTCCCAAGCGTCTACTAGTAAAAATCCCTCTGGTAGTGAGTCTAACCACTGCTCTAGCTCTAGCCGCTCAAACTCGGGACATTCGTGCCGCCACTGCTCTAGAAGACTGGCAGGGTATTGTGGCTTCGATGTAAGGTAACATCTCATGAATGTAGTTGAACACTGTCGATTCTGCCACTTCTACACACTCAGCAATCGCTTGCATTGTCCAATGTTGTCTTAGATAAATCAGGGTTACTAATAATCGACACAGGACATCAGCTGCCTTTTTCCGCCCTCCTCCTGCAAGCCGTTTTCTCCCTGGTTTTTGTACGCGTTGTTGCTGGGCTACATTATCCATTTCCTGTACTCTTTGCCATAGCTCCCATAGGGCTGTAGGACTTAACCCAATTAGTCGCTTGCCGCGATGCGGGTGTTTGTTGAGTAGCAGGAGGATGCGGTTACAGTAGGACGACTTCAGGCTCAAATTGATCCACTCATACATTTCTATTTTGCTACGGCTACTTATTTTTGAAGAAGTCTTTGGATTACTGGCTCTGGCTGTTCTGGTTGCTCTACATCAATTTGTTGTACAGGTTCTACGTTGTCGGATTCCTGAACGAGTCGGGAGCGGCGAGAAGGTTTTGCTTCGGGTTGGGTTGAAGCTTCGGGTTGGGCTGAACGTTTAACTATGATGGGTTTCTTGGAGTTCATACTCACTCTGGTATTTGGTCAACTTAAGGCGATCGCGCCTTCAACTAGGATTACATTATAAAATGGGGCTTGGGCTGTTTTAAGGGAATTCACTGGTACTGGAAAAGTAGTACCTACCAAGGCAGCACCTCGCCGTTGCTGTGCCAAAAAGAACCTGTATTGTCCAACGTCAGTTCATCAATTCGAGCTAATAATCCTCGCACCGATACTTCAGGCGTGATGCCGTTAGTTGTGAAATTGGTCATCCGAGTTTGCACTAATCCAGGGTGCAAAATAGCAACGGCAATACCCAGTGGTTTAAGGTCATGGGAGAGTGATTTGCCTGCCATTGATAGCGCTACTTTGGACATCCGATAGCCGTAGGAACCGCCAGAGGTATTATCTGCGAGCGACCCCATGCGGCTTGTCATGAGCGCAATTTTCGTACCCGCCTTGAAGTGGGGAAGCAATACCTGAGTCACCCGTAACGCGCCAAGGGCATTGACCTCAAACTGTTCCCGAATACTGTCAAAGTCGAGATGTTCCAGTGTTATGCGCTTGGCGATTGCAGCATTATTAATCAAAACATCAATCTCAGTTTCTCCTAGCCGCTCATGTAAGTCTGCAATCGCAGTATCAGAGGTCACATCGATGCCTTCTTCTACTCGGACTCCTAGCACCTTTAATTCTTCAGTTGCAGTCCGACAAGCCGCAATGACGGTATCCCCTCGCGCCTGAAGTTGACGGCAGTATTCATAGCCGATGCCGCGATTTGCTCCTGTAACTAGATACGTTGCCATAAAACCCCAACTGTTCAATTAACTCTTTCCTACTTTACGCAATCAGAGAATAGAATTATTCTGTGACCTTTCCTCTGGTTGTCTTAATTTGCCCTCGTTTGCTTTTGCTATCTAGCCGCTTTTGCTCTTGACTGCGAGATGGCTTGCTGGGCTTGCGCTTTTTGGGTATGACAATGGCACTTTTAATCAAATCTTGCAATCGTTTCAGCGCTGACTCACGGTTTTGCTCTTGGCTGCGGTGTTCTTGCGCCTTGATAACAATCACTCCTTCCTTAGTGATGCGCTGGTCGCTCAGTTGCAATAGCCGCTCTTTATGAATGCCCGGTAGTGAGGAAGCCCCAATATCAAAGCGTAGATGAATCGCTGTCTCTACTTTGTTGACGTTTTGACCGCCCCGCTCCCTGAGAGCGAATCGCGCTAATATCGATCTCGTGAGCAGGGATGATGACTGTCTTAGAAATTTGTAGCATAGTTAGTTTTATTTAGTTCGTAAATTATCCTTCACGCATCATTCTTTTTCTTTAGCTTAGAGGCGCTGGCGAATAAATTACTGATAGCATCGTTCAGGTTATCCAGGGCTGCCGTTTATTTAATAAATTAGTGAGAAAATTATTATTAAAGAAGTAGCCTATTCATATTTTCAAAATAATGATTAAGAAAGATACCGTACTAACGGGCGAGGCATTGGTGAAAGAAGTTTGCCGCCGGATTCGAGTAGGAAGGAGCTACTGGGATGCTCATAATAATCGAGCCTGCCGTCATGAGCGTGAGCACGCCTTAGAACTTTACAATACTTTAACGCAGGAGCAGAAGGAGCAAATTCCCCAAGTTTTAAGGGTTTGGCTACGCTACCGGAGTGAAAAATATTTCGGTCTTCATCGGACTCCACCTCAAGGGAAATTAAAGCAGAAACCCAAGAAAAAAGTTCAGTAAGAAAAACTGAAAGGTATCGTACCTGGTTAATCTGTCTATAGCTAACTTCTAATCATACATTGCGCCTTTATCCTTCTTATTCTTAAAATGCAGAACACGGCTGAGTATACCTGTGCTTATTGTGGCGAAACAAATTTGACTTTTGTTGACTTGAGTGTGGGAATGCAGCAGTCCTATGTTGAAGATTTTCAGGTCTGCTGTCAGCCGAATGTGTTGTACCTTGAAATCGATGAAGCAACCTTAGAAATCGAAATTAATAGTGAGCCTGAGAGCTAAATAAGCTAACTGGAAGAATAAGATTGTTCTTTCTTGTAAGTCTGATACTGCTTATCTTTAGCTTCCCAATACTTGTCGACCGTACTTTTAGCGATCGCCGCTTGCTCGTACTCTTCTCCCTGTTCTGCCAGGAGTCGTTGCTTCACTTGTTGACGCAAATTAGAAATAATCTTACCGTTAACTTTCCGAGTCTGCGCCCAATCCAAAATAGGCTCTGGGTAGGGACTTTCATTGATATAAGCTCCAGCTAAGATTTCCGATAAGCTATAGCCCTGTAGTTCCCGAACCCAGTAGTAAATGAACTTCAAATCAGCGTCTCGATCTTCAATATTTTTATTCGGGTTGTAGATGCGGAATGTCTCAGATAGCGGATTAGTAACACCCGCTTGCATCTGCCACTGCCAATTATCAATAGCCAAGTCACCGTCAACCAGGTAATTCATGTAGTGCCGCGCCCCGTGTTGCCAGGAGATACCGCAGTTGATACACAAGAAAGTAGCGCACATTGCTCTAGTGCGAAAGTTCATCCACCCCATCGTTTGAAGCTGTCGCATCGCAGCATCTACTAGCGGAAAGCCCGTTTGTCCCTCCTGCCACGCCTCAAATAGTTCCTGTTTTTCGGCATCCAGTTCGTTTACTGAATATACTTCGTTAAACTCAGGATATCGGTTGGTGTGTGCAAGTTCGGGATGATTGTAGAGCCGTTGTGTGAAACTGTCGTGCCAACGCAGGCGATCGCGGAATACTTTGAGAGAAAATTGGGCTTTAGGATTATTTGCTAGTTCTGCGGCTCGTTCTTTGGTGCGCTGGTAAACTTGCCTTACTGATATCGTGCCAAAAGTTAAGTGAGGTGACAGGTGAGACGTAGCACCCTGCTGTGTTAACCAAGGACGTGATACCTTCCAATGGTAGCCGTGAAATCGCTTTGTCAAGAACGAGTTTAAGGTAGCTTTAGCCTGTAACTCTCCGCCAATGAAGTAATTATTGTCTGCTCCCCAGAACTGACTATACTTTTGCTTCAGTTGAGCGAACGTCAGCTGTGGTAAGTCGAGTTCTAACGAAGGTGTATTAATGCGATCAGGTACTGAGTTTAGCGGCTGCCGCAAGTAGGTGTAGTATTCATCAAACCACCCGTCGCGGCGTTCACTATCAGTTTGGAGAAAGTTATTCAGCCCCAGGTGATAGTCGAGATTTTGTTGCTGGTAGAAATCTATAATGGAGCGATCGCGGTCGATGCCGTACTGAACTTGCAAATCGCGGTTGAAGAATAGTTTGGGGCGATGGTCGCAAAGCGAACCGCCTTCGGCATCGCTGCTTTGTTGTAGTAGCTGTTGAGTTAGGGTTTGCAATACCGTGATAGCATTACCCTCAAACAAGTACAACTGGAAGCGGAATAAATTATTGTGCTAAGCTTTGTTTACGCTGCATTTATTAGAGTATCAAGTACAGTATCTTGCCATTGTTTACTCCATTCTTGACTGACCATCTTGGCTCGAATTTGCAAGACATTGTGAGCACCTTCTCTAGTCCATTGCATTTTTCTTTGGCGCTTATGTCTAGCATTAATAAGTGAGTCAATATGCGATTCTGCAACTTGACTGGTATAGACTTTACCTGAGCTTTTCCGCTGCTCATAATTGATCAGATAGGCCAGATTGTGCTTTAGATAATCATGCAATCCCTGCATCTTTGCTTGCTGAACGTCATCACTAACGTTGTCTTGGATTAATCTCAGCTTCGTTAGAGCTGCTTGAGCTTCACCATGCCAAACACTCCATTTCACACTGTTAAGCGATTCCCCAAAAGCTTCACCTAATGCGTTTTTCACATTCTCCAACTTCTTGGCAATGTGAAACCAGTCCAGAATGCACTCTAAATCTTGACAATGAGATTCTAGGGAGCGTAACACAGACCAGCAATTATTGGCTCCATCCGCTAGACCAGTTATCCTCGTGCGTGCAGTCATACCCTGTTTGTAAGCAGCATTAAGCACAAAACTCTTGATTGTCTCTAGCCGATCATCTATCGCTGAAACAACACAAGTCTTATTGGTAATCTGTCGATGGTGTTGATCTACTTGTTCAATGTTAGTGGGTTGATATGCAATGGCAGATAAGGCTTCAAAACTGCGTTTCCCTTTCTCTTTAACCGGAATGTGCCCACCATCCACTTGCACAATTAGCTCCGTCGCTGGGGCGGCACACTCTTGGACAGAAGGCTCCCTCAGAGTCTCTTGAGAGAACCTGGCACCGACTTGATTGGTCAAGCTTTTGATTCGCGTATGGTTATTAATCCTGCGCCCTGAGCAATTTATTTTCTCTAAATTGCTCTGAGCCTCGCGGTAGCTAAATAAAGCCCCCTGCTCACACTGCAATTTGGCTAGGTCAGGATGGATGTCAGTACCAAAAACTGTTGTCGTAGTTGGGGTACTCTGCCAATTACACTCAGGATTATTGCAACGATGCTTTTGAATGCGTAATTTATGGTCGCTGAACACCGCATGAAAATTAGACTGCAAGAATCCATTTCTCTTGAGCTTTTGACCACAATTTGGGCACGTATCATACCCGCAGTCAATCAAGGCAGACTGCTCAGCCAATAAGACATTTTGCACCTTGGTCAGAAGAGATATTTGTTCTTCGTGACGCAGCCCAAGCTCGATAATTGATTTTGGCGGACGAATATCATATATTTTCACTGTGTCTCGCTTGACTACCTCTTGGCTAGCGACAGAGACTTTCTCGACGATGACACGAAATTCGTATTCCATAACCAAGGGTATTCATTCAGTTTCTTGTAACAGAATAATAGCACTTAATTACCTGTAGCACAATAATTTATTCCGCTTCCAACGGTTCTTCCGCAAGGCAATGCTTGCTGCTCACACTCAAGAACTACGAGTGGTTAATGTTGATAAAAATGCCGCTTATCCCAAAGCTATAGATGAGATGAAAGCTGAGGAAGAGTTACCTAAAAGTGTGGAATTACGGCAAAATAAGTATCTCAATAATAGAGCCGAGCAGGATCATCGCTTTATCAAGCGGTTAACCAAACCGGGCATGGGGTTTCACTCATTCACTACAGCGCGACGAACATTAAGAGGATTTGAAGCGATGAATATGTTGCGTAAAGGACAAGTTGAAGGAGTGGCAAAAGGAGATGTTAAAGCTCGCAGAGAATTCGTGTCTCAAATTTTCGGAGTAGCAGCATAACGAGCGGTGATTAATCAGGATTGTCCTATCCTCAATCAGTTTTTGCAACACAACCCCTTTTAGTAACCATGCTCTTATGTCACAACTAACAGAAAAACGAGTTGCAGATCTCTTCGCAGAGTCCTGCCCGTCTAGACATTTACTCGCGCTGATCGCCGACAAGTGGAGTCTATTGATCATGTTTGCCTTGAAGGATAAACCTCGTCGAAATAATGAACTGCTCCGACAAATTGAGGGGATTTCTCAAAAAATGTTGACGCAAACCTTGCGAAGTCTAGAAGAGCATGGATTAGTCAAGCGTCAAGAATTTCAGGTTGTGCCTCCGCATGTGGAGTATGAACTCACACCCCTAGGGCAGTCGCTAGGCAAGGCTTTAAAGTCTTTAGATCAATGGCTCGTTGACCATTTGGATGAGGTCATGATTGCACAAGCTGGATTTGCTGATGAGAAACAAAATGCAATCTACTCAACCCTAAGTACCGACAGATAGCCTTGCAACGACAGCCCCTAACCTGAAACTCATAGCGATTTTCACATGAGTAGAAGAAATCGGCATAGCCTAAGTAGCGATATGGCTGATTGGAATGTTCTATTCAACTGAAAATCGCTATCAGTAGGCTAACGTTCCTGCTGAGCGGTTGCAATTGCTCTTTACAACATAAAAAAGACTTCTACTCAATCCGCTCCAGCAGAATGTTAGGTTGCAGGTTATAGGTTCTTAGGAGTTCCACCGGACGTTAGCGCCTGCTGCAATATCCATTGCTTCACCCGTAACACGATGAGAGTCTGGGGAGCAAAAGAAAGGAACGCCTGCGGCAACATCTTCTGGTTCAATTAATCCCACGTCCTGAGCGTTGAGACTATTGCGTAGATAGTTTTCAATTGCAGCCGGACTCAGGGCAAACGCATCTTATTTTTGAAAGGCAGACTGGGCAAGTGTTTTAACCGTTTAGTATTTATGTTTATCGATTCTTGGAAACCTTACTGTGTAAGGCATTCAGGATTTAGATGCGTTTGCCCTGCAGCCGGACTGGGATTGTCAGGATCAGCCCAAGTCAGTGTTGCCTCGTTGATGATCATTGGAGTGCGAACTCCTGTTGGGTTGATTGCATTCACTGTAATTCCTTCCTTGGCATACTCCACAGCCGCACATTTAACCAGTCCCAGCACACCCCATTTTGAGGCGTTGTAACTAGCAGACTGAGCAGAACCAAAACGGCTATTGCAGGAGTTGATTACAACAATTCGACCATAACGGCGCTCCCGCATATGGGGGATGACTGCTTGCATAGACTTAGCAACACCACTCAAGTTAACAGCAATCACATCATCCCATTCTGCATCTGACAGCTCATGTAGCCAACCAAAGGTGAGGACTCCAGCATTTGCAACGAGAATGTCTACTTTACCGAAGGCATCAATCGTTTGTTTAACAACATTTTCCATTTGTTGTCGGCTGCGAACATCTGCCTGTACTGATAGAGCACGTACCCCTTCAGTTTCAATAAAACGCACAGTTTCTGCCATATTTTGAGGGTTTGCCATTGGATAGGGAACAGAACTGATCTGGTCAGCAATATCGCAAATGACAACATTAGCTCCTTCTTTGGCAAGCCGCGCAGCGACCGCTCGACCGATTCCTCTGGCTCCACCAGTGATGAGCGCGACTTGACCACCTAAGGGCTTGGCATTCCTGAGCGGCTGATCTTGAGTTTGGGCAACTGTAGAATTCGTATCGCGTGTTGTTGACAATGGTATGGTAGACGCTCCTAATGGTGGAGAGTTGATATTTGCTCCCAACACTGTTGCTCCCAACCCAGCTACTCCGATCGCTCCAGTTCTGAGAATTTGACGACGACTGACATCTGACATACTTCCTTACCTACCTTTCTCAAAAATTGATAAGCGGTAACAGAATATGAGAAATGCTTCTAATAAATCTAGGAAATTATTGCTGTTTTGCTGATATATGCTCCCGGTGTCACCCCAACCTGACGTTTGAAGTGCCAGCCAAAGTGACTCTGATCGTAGAAGCCCGTCATCGTAGCAACCGTTCTAATCGAGATTCCCTGTATCAATAGCTTTTTTGCCTGAGCAATTCGCAGTTGAGTTTGGTAGGCACTGCAAGACACGCCAACTTCTTTGCGAAAGACACGGCAGAAATGAAATCGACTTAATCCTACGATTGCTGCCAATGTTTCTAGAAAAATATCGCTGGCGTAGTGAGCATGAAGATAGTCACAGGCGAGCATTACAGCTGAATGAGCTGACTTCAAAGGGCGAACAGAAGGGCTATTTGAGGCGTAGTGCTTAATCAGATAGGAGAGAAACTCCCAAAGTGCTACGTCCTGCTCTAATTTAGAATTTTTCTGATCCGTCGCTGCTTGCAATGCTAAAAACAAACGATTCAAAATTGAATCAGTGAGAAATGCCATTGAAAAGAAGGGAAGATTGGCAGGGTTTTCAGCCATTTCAGCAGCAATAGTGTGTAACCATGTTGGATTGATGTGCATCATCACAAAATGGGCGGCTGCTGGAAGATAGGTACGATCACTTGGTGAATGCACTTCGCCTGAATGGATTACGCTTAAACTTTGGGTAGGAATAGAATGGTACGCGCCTCGGTAGTGATACTCACCTTGACAGTTGAAACTCAAGCCAAATTGATATTCTTCGTGGGAGTGTTTAGGAAGTGGTTCTACGAAACCTGACGTGTAAGCGTATCGCTCTAGTAAAATGCCATCCGATTCCCATGCATGAACGGAAATTTTTGCTGCGTTGTTTTTCATGTAAGAAATTTGGTCATTCCAATTTCACGTCGGCATTGGCAATTGGGTAGTGATATGGAAGTAGTGGTGAGGCTCAAGTACTTGCTAGTTCTGCATTGTAGCCGTGGATGAAGTACCAAATCGCTCCAACGTGATTGCTCAGCTTTTTGGAGAATGATAGACTTTCTCTTACTAGTCGAGAAACCCGTTGTCTGAAGGTATTATTCAATCGTTCGATATGATTAGTTAGACCCGTTTCTTTACCAACAGCTCGATGATAATTGGCGGGAATAACTGTTTTATAAGCTTGCCAAAAATCTGTATAGGCAATCGCACATTGCTGATAAACCTGTGGTAAAGAGTCCCATAATCTACGGGCTGATTTTCGAGTTCTATCTCCCACAAAGCAACCGACTATTTTTCGAGAATTACGGTCAATAGCTAACCAGACATAAACCTCATTTCTCTTACTGTTGACAAATGACCACATTTCATCACATTCAATGGTCAACCGACCTGGTGATTTGACTGAAGCCTTGATCTGGCGGGGAGTACGAGCTAGCTTTTGATTCACATAATTTTGTAACCAAGACCAACTTATCTGGGTGACTCTGGCAATTCCTCGTAGTGATATTCGCTCCAATAAAAGTCGATCAACAAGCTGTTTTATTTCCTGTGAAACAGTTGTTTTAGTAGGATTGATAACAAATTGACGACCGCAACTTTTACACTGATATTTGGGCTTACCGTTATGGACTGAGCCATTTTTAATCAGATGCCGAGAACCACAGGCAGGACAGTCTGGTTCTGAAAATTCTTCATTCTCTACCTGAAATAATTTTACTGGCTCTCGTACTACTTTAGAAAACAGCACCATGAATGAGTCAAGAAAGAAAGCCAGAATTGTTGACATTAGAAACGCTAATTCGCTAGTTATTATTTGAAGGTTACAAGTATTAAATAATATTACATGGGATACTGACTGGACAAGGGTTCTGCCTCAACACTACTTCCATATCACTACCCTACTATGTACCAAATAAGCATAAGTAAAGGTGCGAGGTAGAAAAGCTAATTTGTGAAAGTAGGTTACAGGGAAACCTTAGCCATTGCTTTATTGGGGTGCGTGGTGTATGAAGGCTTAGGAAGAGGAACCTTAAAGCCAAGAAACTGAAGATTTTTGGGAGCATCTTAGCTTTACAGCGAGCAATAATACTTAAGGAAATAGGAGATGAAAGCGGGGCAAATAAATGGAATCTACTTGATGTTCCACAATCGTTGTTACATTGCTGTGACTATCGAGAGCAGCTATTTTCCCGTATCTTTACAAAGCTAATATGCTACCGAATGCTGTCTGTTAATATTTAGAATCAAGTATTCTCACCATTCGCGTAATCGGACTAAGTAAAGATACTCGGTAGATGCTTAACTAGCTCAAATGCTATGTCTGGGCAATGAAAAACAAAGCCACAGTTATTACCGAACGCATTGATGACATTGTCCTAC
>JAHHHE010000164.1 GCA_019359535.1 Gloeocapsa sp. UFS-A4-WI-NPMV-4B04 | reverse complement strand
TCGGAACTCGTCCCAAGTAATCACATTTTTGTGCCAGGGTAGCTTGTACCATTGCATATGAATGTAATCCTCTATCCCACATCAGTAGCATTCCCTGTGTGACTGAGCGTAACAACTTTTTCACCCTAACTCGCTCACCAATCCGGTAAGGACACATTAAGGCATCGACAATTAAATGTGTTCCGGCTTCAATCAATAGTACCAGACGCACTTTGGGAAAAGCGGCGGCTGTCCCAGGACGTGTTGCTGGGTATCCAAAAACTCGAGCGTTCGCCTCAGTATCCGGTACATCTAAAACTGTTCCATCCACTGCCATTACCCGCAGTCCCCCAAGGAAAGCTCCTGGAGTCTGCGCTGTCCCTAGAGGGCGGACTACTTGATGGAACAACCGAGCCATCACCTGAGACCCGACTCGCTGCCTGGCTTCAGTAATTGATGATTTGCAAGCCACTCTCCAGTAATGCCCGACTCTCACCCCAGCTTCACTCAACCCATCCACGAGATTTTTCAGGACTGTTCTCATTGAGTCCTTAGACCACAAGCTCATCGCAATAATTAAACAGACGACTAGATGTGATGGTAAAGCCCGCTTCCGCTTTTGATAACTATATCTGTATCGCCAATCGCTTGTTCAATAGCTGCTGTTGGAATAGCAGTTTCTAAGGCTTTAAGTACCGCCCCTGATTCCACAACAGGTGAGATAAGTGAGAATTCTTTGAGTTGCATTCCTGGTCTTTACGCTCAGGGACAACATTGAGTTTACCTGGTTTTAGGCTTAAACGAACCGTATTGAGATTAATATAGCCCGCTTGAAACCTTCTCCTGGATTTGGGCAGCGACAGAAAATATTTCGGGCTACAGTGCGGCATAACAAATCAAGAGACTATGTGAAAACTAGTGTAGTCGAGTAGCGGAAGAACTAGTATCAAGAATATGGCAGCATTTTAAGCAACTCTGTCCGAGAATATATAACTTTATTTCTCTAGGAATCTTGAAGGACAATCCAGAGATGGATTTCCTAGATTGCTGGAGTATACAACTTCATTTCCTACCTAGTACTGCGGTGCGTTGGTTTAGGCAAAAGTAACGCTGGCTCAACTTGCCACGAATGGAACAAATTATTAATTGCTCCTAAAGCCGTCTCAATGGTAATGTATAAGGTTTGAATATCTAAAGTAGAGAACTTAACATGGCTCCTGAGAGTCGAGTAATTGTAAAAATTAAGCGACTAGTACCTGAAGCGAAACTGCCTAGATATGAGTATCCTGGTGACTCAGGGGCGGATCTTGCCGCCGTAACTGATTACACACTGCAACCGATGCAATGGTTTGCCATGCCAACTGGTATATCAGCGGAGGTGCCAGCAGGCTTTGAACTACAAGTTCGACCAAGGAGCGGTTTGGCACTTAGGCATGGTGTGACTGTCTTGAATACTCCTGGAACTGTAGATGCTGGTTATAGGGGAGAAGTTAAGGTAATCTTGCTCAATTTAGGCTCTGAACCTTTTCACGTTAGTAAAGGGCAGAAGATTGCTCAGCTTGTTGTTGCTCCTGTTGTGCGGGGGCAATTTGAAGAAGTTGACAACTTAACAGAATCGCAGAGGGGTAGTGGTGGTTTCGGCTCTACAGGCATGGATTACCTTGCAATAAACGACGAACAATCGCAGTACTAATTAGTATTTGTAAAAACTGATATGGCAGATACGGATAATTTTTGGGAAGAATCGCTTACTGAGCAGGAGGGCTGTTTACTACAGCCTTTTGTTACTAATTTGGATCGCTCGGTCTTTGGTTTGCGGAATCTACCTGAAGTTGTGAAAGGGGCATTATTCTCACGCTATAGTCGTAGTGATAAAGGTTTACGCCGCATTCTGCTTGATGAATTCATCAAAGCACCAGAAGCCGATTTTACTCGTATTGTCGGTGAAGTAGCTAATAATAATGTTGATCAGTTGGTAGCGATTCAACAAGCAGAAGCCTTTTATGATCGCGTCTTGATAGGTTATGGCGACGACTCAGTGGCAGAACTAGGAGGCGCACACATCGCCTGTGAAGGAATTAGTAATATTGCAGCAAAAGCTCTTGAAGACAGCCGTTTAGGAATTTCTCCATTAGAGAAATCAACAAGATATGTTCCGTTTAATCGAAAAATTAATGGGCGCTACCGCTACTATCGGGAACCGTCAATTATGGCATCAAGCCATGCAGAACGTTATGAGTCAACACTAGATCATTTATTTGACACTTATACTGCATTAATTAGCCCTCTGCTAAGTTGGGTACAGGCTTGTACGCTTAGAGATACGACTACATCTGAACGAGCATACAATAGCGCCACAAGAGCTAAGACATTAGACTTATTGCGCGGTTTGCTGCCGATGGCAACTCTGACTAATGTTGGTTTATTTGGCAACGGACGCGCATTTGAATATATGCTCGTAAAGCTTGCTGCTTCAACCCATAAAGAAGTCCGCGCACTAGGACTATCGATGCAGCAAGAGCTAGATCAAATGATTCCTTCATTTGTAAAACGTGCGAAAACTGACCGCGGTCATCAATATGCGCGTTACTTATCAACCAATCGCCATCACACAGAATTACTTACACAAGAACTTTTAGGGCAGCTTAAATCAGCATCAACATCAATTGTCCAATTAGTTGAATACGACTCGGCGGCAGAGAACAAGATCGTTGCTGCTATCCTTTACCCGCACACTAATCTGAAATTTGAACAAATTAAAGAATATGTCACTAGTCTATCAACACCAGCGAAAGTAGACATTATCAATACATATATTGGTGAACGAGTGTCACGATTCCATCGCCCAGGCCGTGCTTTTGAAGAAACATACTACACGTTTGATGTTCTGGCTGATTTAGGTGCATATCGCGATTTGCATCGACATCGGGTTCTCACCCAAGAACGTCAGAATTACTCTGTTCATCATGGGTATGTCGTTCCGCAGGAACTGGAAGAAGCAAGACTGGTGGAGCCTTACAAAAAAGCTTTGGAATCTGCTGCCGAAACAAATGATCTGATTAGTAAAGACTTACCGGATGCAGCACAATATGTTGTACCTTTCGCATATAAAGTGCGCTGGCGTATGAAATTGAATCTTCGTGAGGTTTACCATTTTGTTGAATTGCGAAGTTCACGACAGGGGCATCCTTCCTACCGTGCAATTGCCCAAGAAATGTATCAACAAGTTCGTGCGGTTCATCCATCATTAGTTGCTAATATGCATTTTGTTGATCTCAATAATTATGCTTTAGAGCGATTAACGGCAGAGCAACGAATTGATATAAAGTTGAAGCAACAGAATCAAAAATAATATTTAACGTCCTGATGTTTCAGCTAGTCCTCTAAAAACCTCTATTCTTGATTCTCTAGAGCCAATCTGCTCGTTCTACAAGCACTGTGAATGATAAGTATTCTTGGATCGTATAAAAATCATGAAGTATCTGAATTTGTAAAATATTATTAAGAAATGACTATGGGTATTGAACTACTTACATTGTGGAAAGAAGTGCGTAAACGCCGTGTAAATGCAGTGTTTACATCGTGCAATCTACAGAATGATAAATATGGGCGCTCTGGCTAATTGTAATTAATGGCCCCATCGTCAAATCATGTGTTGAATGTTTAACAATTGCCTTTAAAATATCTTGCTGCAAAGCACGTAATCCCATTGCATTTGCAGGCCAAGCTGAGAACATATCATTACTACGAAAAGTAGCAGTTAAAGATAATTCGTTATCAACAACTCTTACCCAAATATGGTTAAGACATGGGGGACTGTTATTAGCTTCGTGATCTTGCACATCCCATAAAGACATTACAGATCTTGCTGAGTCAATATCAGCTATTAGTTTCTGAATAACTTGCTCAATTTGGTCACGTCCAAACCAAGAACGTAGGCGTTGACCGTATGTATATTTTACTCCTTCTCTATTAGGAGCATCGTCTAAAATTTGAGAAATGTACTCTTGAATAAAAGCGCGATCGCACGGTAAATAATTTGGTTCTGGAAAATAAAATTCCTCTGGCTCCGAAGTAACAATTGCAACCAAATCAATTAATTCTTGCCATTGTCCGTCATAACCAGTAGGTCGAATTCTGCCTGTAGTTTTAATTCGATGAATAATTTTTACCCAAGTTTCGGCAATAGTTTTACCTTCAATTCGATGCCCATAAAGTGACCCTGGCAAAACAGTAGGAACAACGCTCTTAAAAGGAAATTCTAAGCTCTTACCCCAAGGTTCACTTGCCTCGCGGAGCGCATATGATTTAACTAAATGGCAAGCTTCACTAATTGAATAAACTTCTTGGCATTCTACACATTGCCGTAACTGTTCTAAAGCGCTCTGCTCAATTTCTATATCAATAAAACCTTGAATCTTTGAATTAATTACCCAGCAGCACCTTCCAGTATCACTAGAACCCTCTGTAAAGCCGTTACGAAAAAAGTCTAACAGGCATTCACATCCACCTGCGTTTCTATCTTCTTTAGTGGCGTTAAGAGCAACCAGAAATCGCACATGGGGATTTGCCAATAAATTCCGAATTAGCAGCGAAATTCCGCGTGTAGGGCTGTATAGTTGTCCAATGACAGCATACTCATGGGGTTGTAGATGTTTGGCTACGCTAGCCTTTACAGTCCATCCCGTTACAAGTGCTGTTTGCCCAGTACCATATATTAGCTGGTTAGGCTTGTGGAGCGGTTGGTACTTAAACTGAGTTACTGGAGTTGCTGTCATTTGTGCGGCTAAAAATTAAAACAAATCCCTACGTAACATAGCAAACTGTCACAGCCAATGTATAAAAAATTGATAAATACTTAATAATGCACATTGGGGCATTTTTGTCAAAAGTGATCGCTTAAATTGCTGTGGATTCCTCTCACCGATATCCTAAGAAGAGAAACATTTATTAAAACGGGATAAATGCTATGGCTTTGACTGCTTCAACGATGTTGCCATTGGGTACTAAAGCACCTCATTTTCAGCTACTAGATGTAGTATCTGGTAAGACAATCTCTCTTGCCACATTTGCTGGTAAAAAGGCATTGCTAGTTATGTTTATCTGTAAGCATTGCCCATTTGTCAAGCACGTACAGGTAGAATTGGCGAACCTGGGAAAAGATTACGTCAGTCGTGATGTAGGAATTGTTGCTATTAGTTCCAACGATGTCAAAAACTATCCAGATGATGCACCTGAGCAGTTGAAGGCGATCGCCCAAGAACTAAGTTTTACTTTTCCATTGTGCTACGACGAGAGCCAAGAAACGGCAAAGGCTTATACAGCAGCTTGTACACCGGACTTTTTTCTATTTGATGCCGATCAAAAGTTAGTTTACCGAGGACAACTCGATGATAGCCGACCGAGCAACGGCAAGCCTGTCACGGGTGAAGATTTACGAGCGGCGCTTGATGTGATTTTAGCAGGTCAATCAGTAAGCTCAGAGCAGAAACCCAGCGTAGGATGCAATATTAAGTGGAAGCCTGGTAATGAGCCGAGCTATTACGGTTAACTGTAAGTATTAGTGAATAATGGCAGCATTGCAGATGTTGAGAATTTGCCGAATAAAATGATTGTTGAAAAAGCGATCGCCCCAACTGTCTTATGCCGTCCCCTAAAACCAATTACAGTAAAGTTAAAGATGTATTTAACGCTTCGCTTCACCGACAAAATACATCTGTAGAGCGAAGTGGCACGGCTTTATTTTGTCCAAGTACAAACCATTACCTCACTGTTCCTATCTGTATAATCCGTACTTACAGTCACCTGCTGCCAAGCATCCAAATCCGTTTTGACCCATTCCAGTTTTTCCTGAATCAAACTCATGGCATCCGTGCCTAATGCCAGTCGCATCGGTGGATGAGGACTTTCTACAGCTTGAATGATGGCTTGCGCCGCTTTCGCTGGATTGCCAGGTTGCTGGCCATCCATCTCTTTGAACCACTGCAATGAAGCACCGCTCACAGGAGCATAGGCATTAATGGACTGTTTGGCTGCTGCCAGAGAGCGTCCGTTGAAGTCCGTGCGAAATGCCCCAGGTTCAATTAAAGTGACTTTAATTCCAAATGATTCCACTTCTTTAGCCAAGGCTTCAGACGTGCCTTCAAGGGCAAATTTAGCGCCACAGTAGAGGCTGCTTCCAGCAAATCCCACTAATCCTGCTGTGGATGACATATTTACAATGTGACCGCTGCCTTGCTGACGCATCACAGGCAAGACCGTTCACATCAGACGGAGTGCCCCAAAGAAGTTGGTTTCAAAAAACTGGTAAATATCAACATCACTGACTTCTTCGAGTGCGGCAATAAATCCATGACCCGCATTGTTGACCAGCACATCAATTCGACCAAATGTGGCGATCGCTGCATCAACCGCTGCTTGGATGTCTTGAGGCGATGTTACATCCAGACGGACAGGCTTTGCGGTTTCTGGATAGTGCTCAATTAAAGCACGAAGTTGCTCTGGTTCACGAGCAGTAGCCAGCAGGTAGTCGCCCTTCTTCAACACAGCTTCTGCGAGGGCACCTCCAAACCCTGTTGAGCATCCTGTAATCAACCAGACTTTGGGAGCGACACGATTTTTATCTGAGTTCATTTGTTTTCTCCAAGACAAGAACGATGAGATGCGCCTCATATGTCTTACGGTAGGAGACAGCCATGTGACTGTCCAATATATATATGACTAGGATTAATAGGTTAAACATATAAGTGTGATGGAATTACGGCATCTGCACTACTTCATCGCGGTAGCTGAGGAACTACACTTTAGTCGAGCAGCAGAGCGGTTGCACATTTCCCAACCCCCGCTGAGTCAGCAGATTCGTGATTTGGAAGATGAACTAGGAGTCAAGCTGTTTGAACGAACGAAGCGGCAAGTGCATCTGACTGAAGCAGGCAAAGTGTTTTTAGAGCGCTCCTATGGAGTGTTAGCGCAACTCGAACACGCGATCGCAGTAACACAACAGATCGGGCGAGGTGAGGTGGGACGGTTGGCGATCGGCTTTGTTGACTCGGCAACGTATACGTTACTACCAGAGATTTTAAGGGTCTTTCGAGAACAGTTTCCGGCGGTAGAACTGCGATTGCATGAACTGACGACTACTCAGCAAATTCAAGCCCTGTATGACAAACAGGTTGATGTCGGCATTGTTCGTTCTGCCATCAGCGAACCAGGTTTGAGTGTGGAGTGCCTTTTGCCAGAATTATTGGTCTTGGCGTTGCCAGAAACCCATCCATTGTCTGCCCAGACTCAAGTGTCGCTTTCCACATTGGCTGCGGAATTATTTATCCTATTTCCTGCCCAAATGGGACCCGTCTTTTACGAGCAGTTACCATTTGTCAACAAGCCGGATTTCGTCCGCAAGTCGCTCAAGAGGCAGTTCAGATGCAAACTATCATCGGCTTGGTTGCAGCAGGACTGGGCATTGCGATCGTTCCCGCCTCCTTGCAAAACTTCCACAGAAGCGGAGTCATTTACAGACCATTACAAGAACAGATCCCTAAAACCGGACTTTATCTGGCTTGGCGGCAGTATAATTCCTCCCCAGTCATAAGCGCATTTCTCAGCTTGGCACAGAAGATGACACAATCGAAGACAAATCATGATGATACGTGAGTAGTTAGGGATCAATCACCTCACCTAATAGCCTCCAAGTACGGAAACTTTCCGTATATCTAGCTATTGGAGAGGATTATACAGAAAAATGCTAAATAGCAGTGCTACGAGTAAGAGAGTTTGAGGGCTAATTCAATGACCTTATACGATATAGACTACGAGCTTTGGTTATCTGAGCAAATAGCAAACTTACAGCGCCAAAAATGGGATTCCCTTGATATCCCACATCTAATTGAGGAATTAGTTGCATTGAATCGGAGTAACAAGCGGGAACTGTACAGCTACACCGTTGTATTGCTAGCTCACTTATTAAAGTGGCAGTATCAGCCGCTAATGAGAACTGGTAGCTGGGAAGCATCGATCAACAACAGTCGCAAGCGGATGGCACGGCTATTTAAGGATCAACCTAGCTTAAAGAGTTACTTACCAGAAATCTTGCAAGAAGCTTATGAGGAAGCAAAAGTTTGGGCGCACACAGCAACAAAGCTAGACATAGCTTTATTTCCCCCAAATTCTCCTTACTCTGTACAGGCAATTCTTGATTTAGAATTTTTACCTAACTAATAGGCGAATAACCGTTCGGAGTTCGGCGAAGTCTCAGTCGAGCCGCTGACGCTCACGGAAGCCTACGAATAATGCTCGGCTATGAACCGCTCGATCTGCTGCACTGACATTTTGTTGAATTTTTCGAGCGCTTCTTCCAGTACTTTCTTATGCCAGTCAGCAGCAGCAACACCTGTACGACGCTGCAAGCGCTTCGATGCGATCGCAAGCGCGATCCAAAAGAACGGTAAGCCCCTTTGGGGCATCGCCAGTACCAATCCAAGATTCAAATAAGCAGCTTTTGGCGGCTATACAAGTGCTAAATAAGTGTGAGGCTTGTATTTGCCTAAAGTGCCATCAAAATTATTTGAGAGTATGTCTAGGTGTATCTGACGTGCGATCGCTTCTCCTCTGAGCCGATTTTCAAGAGTATCAGCTAATCCAAGTGAGAAGGCTTTTTGCTGCCCATTAATCCGAAGCCTGATTCTAAGGCGTCCTTGGTAGGTTTCAAGCGAGGGAGTTCCTTTTGTGTTCTTGCCTTTTAGGGTTTTGGTGTACATTAATTTGAGTATTTATTTAGCTGTCATACTCAAATCATTAATTCAAGAATCAAAGCATAGATAAATTGCTTGATTCATAGAGTGTTTGGTACGGAGAGGGAGGGATTCGAACCCTCGTTAAGTTGCCCTAAACAGCATTTCCA
Organism: Gloeocapsa sp. UFS-A4-WI-NPMV-4B04; assembly: GCA_019359535.1. Taxonomy (GTDB): domain Bacteria; phylum Cyanobacteriota; class Cyanobacteriia; order Cyanobacteriales; family Chroococcidiopsidaceae; genus JAHHHE01. Next base: position 4,743 of record JAHHHE010000164.1, on the reverse strand, counting down.
GTGCTGCGCCTTCAACCACTCGGCCACCTCTCCAGGGGTCGCGATTTATGATTATACTATGGAATCAATAAACATTTAAATTTTTTTATTAAAGCAAAAAAGATTAAGAACTTATGACAGATTTATATACAATTCGGATTCGCGATCGCTCCTCTGGCGAATCTTACACTCTGCAAGTACCACAAGACCGTTACATCCTCCAAAGTGCCGAGAAACAGGGAACGGAACTACCTTTTGCTTGCCGAAATGGAGCGTGTACCACTTGTGCAGTGCGGGTAATATCAGGAGAAATCTACCAGCCAGAGGCAATGGGACTCTCCGCAGAGTTGCAATCTCAAGGCTATGCACTGTTGTGTGTTAGTTACCCTCGTTCTGACTTGGAGGTAGAAACACAAGACGAGGATGAAGTCTATGAACTTCAGTTTGGTAGGTATTTTGGTAAAGGTAAAGTCACAGTTGGTTTGCCTTTAGATGAAGAATAGGATAAGAGGCGAGAGGCAGAAGGTAAAAATTTTTCTTGTTTATTTTTGCTTGTTAGTTTTTTTGCTCAGTTGCCAATCTGCAACGATGCCTAAAGGACTAGAGGTAAAGGTAGCGCGGGTAGTTAGCGGGCAAACTCTGGAAGTAACAAGTAGTGAATCAAAGGTAATGTCGGTGCGGCTAATTGGTATTGATGCACCAGACTTGCAACAGCAGCCTTGGGGACAAGCAGCAAAACAGCGATTGGCAGCAATGATTGGTACTAAACCTGTTTTGCTGGAGTTTGACGTGCAGAAGCAAGACTCTTTTGGGCGACGATTAGCTTATGTATGGCAAGATGGAGTGTTGTTGAATGAATCTCTAGTGGCAGAGGGGTATGTGCTTTCTGGGCGATCGCCTAATAATAAATACGATCAGCGTCTTGATCGCGCTCAAGAATGGGCTAGACTCATGGGACGCTTAATTTGGAACCCAGAAAAACCAATGCGTTTAACTCCATCTGAGTTCCGCCGTCAGTATCGTTAACTTCATGCACCTCACCACGTCATCTGATCAGCTACAAATTTGCTTAGAAATTGCTACCGAAGCGGCGCTGGCTGGTGGTGCAGTTTTACAAAGCTACCTCGGAAAATTAGAAGAAATATCCGAAAAAGGACGTTCTGGAGATTTAGTTACCGTAGCTGACAAAGACTCCGAAGCGGTAATTTTAGATATCTTAAATCGCCATTTTCCTAATCATGCCATTCTTGCTGAAGAATCAGGCAAACTGGGAAATACAGAAAGTGAATTTTTATGGGTAATTGATCCTTTAGATGGCACAACTAATTTTGCTCACCAATACCCATTTTTTGCTGTTTCAATCGGGTTACTAATTGCAGGTGTGCCTCAAGTTGGAGTTATTTTTGACCCATTTCATAATGAACTATTTTGTGCTGCTAAAGGATTGGGAGCTACACTCAACCGTCGCCCTATCAATATCTCCCAAACAGTAGAATTAAGCAAAAGCCTCTTGGTTACAGGCTTTGGGTACGATCGCCGCGAGACAACTGATAATAACTATGCGGAATTTTGCCACCTCACCCATTTAACGCAGGGAGTACGGCGTAGTGGAAGTGCAGCACTAGATTTAGCTCATGTTGCTTGTGGACGGTTAGATGGCTACTGGGAACGCGCGATCGCTCCTTGGGATATTGCTGCTGGTATAGTTCTCCTAGAAGAAGCAGGAGGCAAAGTGACAGCATATGACAGTAGCCCGATTAGCATTGATTCGGGTCGAATATTGGCTACTAACGGTTATATTCATCCTTTTTTGAGTGAAGAGCTTTTGCGTGTTCCTTCGCTGCCATTTAAGGGAATACTAAAAATGTAGAGCGCGATCGCGTTTCCACAAAGCAAAACTCTAAGTTGCTTTAGCATCGGGATAGCAAGCGCTACTTACTACTTGTTACCCGCAACTCGCCAGTAAAACTCCTTTGCTTAAATAGCAAACTATACTCAAAAGATCACAGCTTTGAAGCTGCTAGGCATGATGTCTCTCAAAATTGATAGTGGACTATTTAAATTTAATTTCACAGATCACCATGCAATTTTAGGTGTTCCCCTCGATGCAGATTTCAAAGAGATCCGCAAACGCTATCTAGAAATAGCTCGTCGCCTGCATCCCGATAGCTGCGCTGCTGTTACTCAAGCTGATAAACAACAGGCTAGTCAATTGTTGTCAAAACTTGTCAACCCCGCCTATGAAAAATTCTCTAAAGATGCTAATCGCGCTGAATATATCGTACTTTTAAAAGAGATGAGTAAGCGTTTGGTACAAGAATCAAATTTGATAGACCTTCAAAGCGAAATATCCAAGCAACTAAACCAAACAAATAATATTGATCATACCTATAAAACGTCACTTGCCAAACTTGCAGAAACACAATATAACTCCTTTGACCAAGTTCTACAAATGATTGCCCAAATCAGTGAATTGAATTTGGTTTACCTAATGCGTAAAGGAAGCAGCACATTACAATCACAGCCCCCAAAAAGCATTGGCACTATCCCAAGTCAAACTCCAAGTACGCCAACTACACCACCGCCGTCTCAGCCAGAAACAATCGTTGATCAATATTATCGTCGCGCCCAAGCGTTGATCGAAAAAAATAACTTTGCTGAGGCTAGGGTAGAGTTGCAAGATGCCCTCAAGTTAGAGCCTAATAACGGTCGCTCCCATAGCTTGATGGGAGTGGTTTATTTAAAGCAAAATCAGAACACTATGGCAAAAGTTCACATTAACAAAGCATTGCAATTGAACCCTAAAGATCCAATAGCGTTGAAAAGTAAAAAGTTTTTAGATCAGCTAGTTCAAAAATCTGGTGTCCCACAGTCTACTCCATCTAAGACTACTCAAAGTAGACCAACTGGGGACAAGCAAGCGGATAATTCTGGGGGCGGTGGTTTGTTTGGTGGTTTGTTTGGTGGGAAGAAAAAATAAATGGTTTATCAGTCACCAGCAGGGGCAAGAGATTTATTACCCCTAGATGTAGCTCAAAAACGTTGGATTGAAGATCGGTTACAGCAAGTGTTTCATCGCTGGGGTTATCACCGGATTATCACTTCAACTTTAGAGCGCTTAGATACTTTAATGGCGGGTGGAGCAATTGATCGCTCAACGGTGATTCAATTACAAGCCGATGAGGAAGAATTGGGGCTGCGCCCAGAATTAACAGCTTCGATCGCGCGTACTGCTGTAACTAGAATGGCGGGAACCACTTATCCGCAGCGCCTCTACTACAATGCAAATGTATTCCGCCGCACACGCGAAACTAACCACAATCGCCAGCAAGAGTTTTATCAAGCCGGAGTGGAGTTGCTAGGCGCTAGAGAATGGCTGGCTGATGCTGAAGTGTTGCTGCTATTGGCAGAGTGTCTGAATGAAATTGGTTTGAACCAGTGGCGTTTGGTTTTAGGACAAGCCGGAATTGCGCGATCGCTTTTATCACCATTTCCAGATGCAATTCAAGATAAAGTACGGACTGCGATCGCTCACCTTGATCGCGTCACTCTCGAAACCATGCCCCTAAGTGATGAATTACGTTCAAGAGCGTTGCTAATCATGGATCTGCGCGGTCATCCAGCTGATGTATTGCAAAAAGTCGCCAGTTTGGATCTCGATCTGCCGCAGCAAGAAGCGCTTAACCACCTAAAATCTTTAATTGAATTACTGAATCAGTGCTTTCCTGTACAGTTGGGTCAATCTGATCATTTCCCTTTAATTCTAGACCTGAGTTTGATTCAGACTATTGATTACTACACGGGTATTGTATTTGAAGTTGTCAGCAACAGCGATCAAGCCCGGATATTGGGTCAAGGCGGTCGCTATGACCAACTACTAGGACTGTATCATCCCCAAGCAGAAACAATCCCAGGAATTGGCTTTGCACTCAATATTGAAGACTTACACCAAGTTCTGCTATCCAATAATCAACTACCTCAACAAACTCCAGCTAGCAATTGGCTTGTTGTCCCAGAAATGCCTCAAGCTTACGCCGCCGCCTTTGCTTATGCGAAAACATTGCGAAATTCGCCTCATTTAGTCCGAGTTGAAGTTGACTTAGGCGGACGAAAGCCTGATATTATCCGTGAATATGCCCGTCGTCGCCGCATCCATCAAATTGCTTGGATTAAAGCGGAAGGTTTACCAATTATTGAGTCCTTATCTCTAACAAAAGGCTGATCAATCCCAAAACATTAAGTACAGTAATTTTTAGGATTACAAACAAAAATCCTGAAAAAAAAGTTTATTATTACTGCTTATTTGGAATTTAAGAGTATTTAAGTTTCAAAAGTATTTGAAAAATTGTATTTACAAATACTAACTAGCTTAACACTATGCCCCGTCCATAGATAGTTGACTTCTAAAAACGAAAAATAATAATCTTTAAAAAATATTTAATAGATTATAAAAATTCGCGCAGAGAACATCATGGCGTACACGATTATTACTGATGTGTGTGAAGGCGCTGCTGATTGCGTCGACGTTTGCCCCATTGCTTGCATTTTTCCAGGATCTGGCAAAAACGCTAAGGGTATTGATGATTGGAACTGGATTGAGTTTACTAGCTGTATAGATTGTGGGCTTTGTTTACAAGTTGGCTCAATAGGTGTTTCGGGGAGTTAGGGGAGAAGAGCCTCCAACAAAGCACTCAGCAAGGCTTTGCCTCTCTTTTTGGCGTTGTGAACAAACTCGAAGAAACCCAAGTACAACGGTAGCTTTTC
>JAHHHE010000163.1 GCA_019359535.1 Gloeocapsa sp. UFS-A4-WI-NPMV-4B04 | reverse complement strand
GTGATTAATGGGGTTCAAAAAAGAGGAGAAAAGGGAAACCACAGTACAAAACGTATAAGATTTAACTCTACTTCTTCTGCTTAATTGTTTGTTACATACTTATAAAATTCCCCCCAGACTTACTTACGCTAAATATAAATTCAATGCTTATGTTCTGTCTGCAAACTATAAAATCTATTGTTTTAAGCTGTTAATTATTACTCAGAGCTAAGTTTGTGTTTTACGTAAACACTTGAATATTTGTAATAATCATTTACAAAAGTGAATTTGCAGACACGCCCTAGTAAAGGTAAATGACTATCAAAGGCGATCGCTAAACTAGACTTCCAAGCAATCAAGGTACAATATAGACTGTCTTCCGGCTGAGATGATCGCCCTGATTACAGGAACGGAAATTAGCTCTAGCTTCTAACGCCTAATTGGGTGTAGGTTGGTGAGAGAAACTCTAGCCTGCAACTTCTAGTTATGATTGCTGTAAATACTGCTCCTGGATTGGGTTCGCGCTTAGTTAACTCAGTGCTTGCTATTAAGCCATTAGCAAACTTAGCAAAACATCAAGCGCGTCAAATGATGATTAAACGGGCTGAGAGAATTGGCGTACCTTGGATAAAGGAAGTAGAGACACTGCGATCGCATAATTGGGAACCCCATCTAGCAAGTGTCCAAAATCCTCAACTTGTCTACCCAGATTACTACTACCGCTCATTCCACGCCTACGACAGTGGCAATCTCGACTGGGAAGCCGCTCTAGAAGTAGAGGTTGCTGCTCGTACCGTTCATGCCGGAATTTGGTCTGATGCTGGAGCGCAAGGCGATTCTAAGTTGCGCGAAAGTTATCACGAAGTCCTGAAAAGCCAAATTGAGAGTGAACCGCGAGACATCCTCGACTTGGGCTGTAGTGTGGGCATGAGTACATTTGCCCTGCAAAACATTTATCCGCAGGCTAAATTTACAGGCTTGGATTTATCACCTTATTTTCTCGCTGTTGCTCATTACCGCGCTTTACAACGTAACAGTCAAATCACCTGGCTACACGCGGCAGCTGAATCTACTGGACTATCAGATAATTCATTTGATTTAATCTCTACTTTTCTGATGTATCATGAATTGCCCCAGTCGGTAACGCAGCAGATTTTCCATGAAGCACGGCGGCTGCTGCGCCCTGGTGGATATTTGGCACTGATGGACATGAATCCTCAGTCAGAAATTTATGGCAAGATGCCGCCCTACATTTTCACCTTACTTAAAAGTACCGAGCCGTATCTAGATGAGTATTTCACATTAGACATTGAACAGGCGCTAATCGAAGCTGGTTTCCAGACTCCCACAATTACTTGCAATAGCCCCCGCCATCGTACTGTTATTGCTCAAGTGAGATAATAACGAGAGTGGGTTTACAGCTGATAGTATGGGCAGTTGGGCCACCACTTTTACTTCTTGCCTACTACTATCGCCGCATCTCTCCTGCACCATCTCTACTTAGACTACTAATGTTCTTTGTAGTTGGGGCATTATCAGGCTTAGTTGCGCTGGGTTTGGAATGGCAATTTGAGTATTTAGCCAACCGGATTGTAGATTGGGATAAAATCACCCAGTCTCTAGCTGGAGTTGCACTGCGCCAGCTGCTGGAAGTTGGCCCTATTGAAGAAGGCTGTAAGTTTGGCAGTGTTGTTTTATTGCAATCCTGGAATCGATCTGCGAACGAGTATCAGCGTTTCGCCTTATCTCGACCAAGTACCGTATTTATTTTTACAATAGCTGTTGCTTTAGGATTTACTGCTGAGGAAAACAGTGTTTATTTTATTAACTCAACAGCATCAATTTTTGACCGCTTAATTGGTACTCCAGTCCATACGCTATTTGCTGCACCTTGGGGTTATGCCCTTGGAATAGCCAGTTATGCGTCAATTCGTTCAGGTAGGTATAGAGGGGTTATTGCTAGGGCTTGGATTAATAGTGTAATTTGTCATGCTTTGGTAAATGTATTATCAATTGCCGCGCGTTATTCCCCGCCGCTAAGTTTCCTCAGCTATGGTTTGTTTCCGTTCTTACTTTGGATGTTCTGGCGGCTAGAGCAATTATTACGAAAAGTACAGCGCCAGCCATCTATTGTGATAATTTCTAGTTGTACAACTATCAAAAGATACTGGCAAATGGGCTTAGTCTTGTTTGCCCTTATGTTGGGCGGTAATACTATTTTTGGACTTTTCCTTTTAGTTAGGAGTCTTAGTCCTTTGAGTCTATCCCAGTTGTTTCACCCAAATGTTTTGTGGTTTATAGTAAGCCGATTTCTGCTTAATTTAATCCCAGGAATTATAGCTTGGAGAATCTATCGCTATCTGCGAAGTTCCAGCCATGTGTAACAATGCGGAGTAGGTTTTTATATGGTAGTTCTATTTATCCGACTTTCGGGCTAGAGCTAGCTTGACGACATGAAGCCAGGAAACTTGTTTGCCAACACCACGCAAGAGCAAAGCACTAAGTACATAAAACAAATCAACTAAAGATTCACCAGCTGAGATGAAATTAATGGGAAGCCATTGGGATATCGCTTTAGATAGAAGCAATCCAAAGATAGCTGAAAATGCTGCAAAAGTTCTTGTATCATCTATGCCATACTCAAGCTCTGCTTTTGCAGTTCCTAACTTACTCTTTGTGTAAGTAGTGAGTTGGTCAGCTTATTGATACTTCTTTCGCTGAAGATTTTTAGTTTTATCTTCGTTAAAAGCCTTTAGAATGTCCGAAATTGAAGTATCAGAAAGTACGATTTTATTCATAACCTCGTGTTGCAAAATAAGAAGCTACGAATAATAGTTTATGACATATAGAAAATAGGATTTATTACAATCTTGGGAAGGTGGCTACTGCGATGGTAGCGGAAGGACTGGACAACAACGCTGCTTTGAGTTGTCATTATCTAGCTTGTAAATAGAATCGTTTAATATATTGCTAGATTAGACAGATGAGCGATCGCATCAGCTAAGATAGGAAATATTATTTGCTACCAGTAAGTGCAGTTAGGCTGCTTAGAGTTTGAAGAATCTAGCTTTTTTCTCAGCGTTTCTCTCACTCATTGGATATGATCGGTTCATGGAGTTTGAGTGGGATGAATTCAAAGCGATCGCTAACCTTGAAAAACACGAGGTCAGCTTTGAAGAAGCTAAAACGGTTTTTGATAATCCTCTTGCTCTTATTTTTGACGATGAAGCACATTCATTAGAGGAGAGACGAGAAATTATTATTGGTCACTCTCAAAGGAATCGTTTGCTATTAGTCTGCTTTACTAAACGTCCTAATACTATCCGAATCATCAGTGCCCGTCTTGCTACTCGAAGGGAGTGTGAAGATTATGAAGAAAACACCTATAGATGAATCTCAATTTGAAAGCGAAATTCTACCTGAGTACCACTTTGACTACCAAAAGGCAAAGCCCAATCGCTTTACTGCCCAAAACGTAAAGCGGATGACAGTTGTTCTGGATGAGGATATTGCTCAAGTTTTCACTACATCAGAATCTGTGAACAAAGCACTTCGGGCGCTGATTGAAGCCATGCCTCAGATAGATAAAAGATAAGACTGCTTAAGTCAATGCTGCATCCGACAGCTATTTCAAGCTCATGCGGCGTTGCTTTGTGTTTATCTTCTTTATATTTAAAAACCTGAGCTTTAGTCTCAATTTATGCTTGTGTCAAAACAGTTTTATTTACGGCTGCGCTAGCTAGGTTAGATTCTGATTGTGTGCAGTAAACTTCGCAGGAGTTATTAGGACTTTCAATTAGTTTAATTTTATGCAGTTGAGCTTTTAATTCTTGGATGGGCGATCGCAGTAAGTTAGAGATATGCATAGCAATATTTTCAGCTGTCGGAACTACAGCAGCAAAATAAGGAATATCTTTGTTTAAAAAAGTGTGATCAAACGGCTCAATGACTAACTCTTCAATCGCCTGCTGTAAAGCACCTAAATCAACAATCATCCCAGTACGCGGATCAATTTCTCCTTTAACTGTTACTTCCAAGTGATAATTATGACCGTGACCATTGGGACGAGCGCATTTCCCGTAAATCTCAGAGTTTTCTGCGTAACTGAGGTCAGAAAGAGCCAGGCGATGTGCGGCGCTAAAATGAGTGCTAACGGTGAGATAAGCTTCCATTGAGTTTCCTTGATAATCTGCCCAAAGTTCAGGATGTTCAAACAACTGCACGCGGACTAAGGGTAGATGAGGGGTAAGCCTCTGCCAAATAACTCGTGCGATGTTTTCCGTCGTAGGTAGGGTTTGGTGAAATTCTGGCCAGGTGTCGTTGAGGTAGGAAAAGTCTAACTGACTGGTAATTTCCCGCTTAATGACTTGTTTGACTTCGGATAAATTCTGCACCATGCCATATCGATCTAACTCGCCAGCGATAGAAACAAATAGGACGTAATTATGTCCATGTCCAGGTGCGCGGGTGCAAAGACCAAATCGCTGATTATTCTCTGCTGCACTCAGTTCTGGCAACCAATATCGGTGACTAGCTGAAAACTGAGCGCGGCGATTGACTATGCATTGCATGAGTACACTGGAACGAATATTTAATAAATTTTTATTTAAGCTATTTTTAGAATAAACTAATTTTTGCCCTACAGGGAAGTAAGCTACATCCTTTGAGACAGTGAGTAGTGAGTAGATAAGAAGTGAGTAGGGGAAGAAATATTAAAAATAATGGTTTCAAGCCCCTAACTTCAGGGGTGAAAAAAGAAATACTTGTGTCTCGCCAAAAAGTGCAAACTGTAAATTATTATTGCTTCAATCGGCGACGTTTTAAGTATGGGGTTTCACGTTGTCACTACTAACTCTAGGCGATCGCTTCTAATGAAACTTGTGCATCACTTTGCAATCCAGCCGCAATTCTAAATAGTTCTTGACCTGTATGCAAATATCGTTCGTCATAGTTGAGTGGGAAGTAAGCCAACTCATCAAGCCCATCTCCAATTTGATTAAGACAATAATAGAGATGAACTGCTGCACCAGCTACATTTGCAGGATTAGGCATGGAACGAAAAATCATTTGAGCTTGCTTAAGCCACTCACGACAGGTTGTAATATAATTTTGAAACTCATCAAGTAATTCATCATCAAACGGGTCAGCTGCTAGGTTCTCAATTTGCGCCTCTAGCGAATTAAGAATCTGACATAACAAACGATTGACTGGCTGATAAACATGGTGTAACCATTTTTCGAGTTGCTCATCCGCATCTCGGCCTGTTTGGCGTGGCGTACGGCGATGTTGGTTTTGGTTATAAGGCGATCGCTGTTGAGGTTGGCGCACTACCCGATGACGATCAGATATCTGCTGATCGTAAGAGCGGCGATTAATCGCATCTCCCAATACTTCATATGCCGCATTGATCTGAATAATCTGCTCGTGACCTGCTGCTTCTTGATTACTGTCAGGATGAAATTGCTTAACCAAGCGGCGATATGCTTGCTTAATCTCCGCTTGGCTGGCACTAGAATTAACTTTTAGAGTGTCGTAGTGGTTATCTGCCATTCCACCACTTTAGCGCTTAATAACTAACGCTTGCAGGTACTCGCGGCTCTAAATCTTGAAACAAAGGTGTACTTAAATAACGCTCTCCATAACTCGGCTGAATCATCACAATTAAGCGTCCGGCATTTTCGGGACGCTGGGCAACCCGAATTGTGGCACACAAAGCAGCACCAGTTGAAATTCCAGATAGGAGACCTTCTTCTCGCGCCAAACGTCTACCGTAGGCGATCGCTTCTTCATCAGTTACGGTAATTACTTCATCAATCAAATCAACGTTGAGAACTGGCGGAATAAACCCAGCACCGATGCCTTGGAGTTTATGTGGACCTGGTCGTCCCCCAGATAAAACTGCGCTATTAGCAGGTTCAACTGCAATTACTTTAAAACTCGGCTTCCTGGGTTTGAGTGCTTCTGCCACACCTGTAATTGTGCCACCAGTGCCAACTCCAGCCACCATCATATCGACCTGTCCGTCGGTATCTTCCCAGATTTCTTCAGCTGTTGTTTGCTGATGAATCTGAGGATTAGCTGGGTTACGGAACTGTTGCAACATATAAGCATTAGGCGTTGTGTCAATTATGGCTTGCGCCTGTCGAATTGCACCACCCATGCCTTCAATTCCGGGAGTTAATTCTAGTTCGGCTCCATAAGCCCGCAACATTGCCCGCCGCTCACCGCTCATTGTATCTGGCATTGTTAAAATTAGCCGATACCCCTTCGCTGCTGCTGCCATTGCTAAAGCAATTCCTGTATTTCCTGAAGTGGGTTCGACCAAAATCGTTTTGCCTGGAGTAATCAGCCCTTCCAGTTCTGCCGCATTAATCATGCTGAGTCCAATCCGATCCTTAACCGAGGAGGATGGGTTCATGCTCTCTAGTTTTACTAAAATTCGAGCGACGCAACCTTCGGCTTGCGGGATACGGTTGAGTTGGACCAGAGGAGTGCGACCGATTAAGGCTGTAATGTCATGGGCAATACGCATAGCTTTTAGTGGTAGTAGTTGTTAGTTGTTTGTTTTTAGAATTTGTATGAGTTGGTCTAATATTCAATCCTATAGAAAAACAGATAGTTTATTTAAACCCGCCCGTACAGGAGTAAAGAGAAATTTATCTATCTCATCACTCAAGTTGGCTTAGTTGCTATGTTTTAGACTTTAGCCTTAGATGTAGTACATTATGTCCAGTTGCCGTCTAGCAACTCTCTGATCGCAGAGAGTTTGGAGCGTACACTTTTGTAAGACTAAGTTAGCTGCTTGGTGTGCTTCCTGCCAAATTTCTTGAACTACAGCACTCTCTACTGTTTTGTGATTAACTTCTTCTTTAGACGATTTAGCTTCTAATCCTTCTAAGCAATTTATAACCTCTAGCAGCGTAATTTTCCAGGGTTCCCGTGCTAAAACATAGCCGCCCTTTGCGCCACGTTGGCTTTTTACTAAACCCCCACGCCTCAAGGTCGCTAGCAGTTGTTCCAGATAGCGATCAGGTATATTTTGTTGTGCTGCAATTTGCCGAATTTGTAGTGGTTCGCCTTCATTATATTGGGCTGCCAACTCTAGCAGGGCAAGAAGCGCATATTCACATTTACATGAAAGTTCCACAGGTATATCTAGCGTGATAGGCTTTCCTTTTATTATACTCCGGTTCTTCACTGGGGTTTCATTTGCTAAGTTGAGTAGCTACAGACAAAGAAGCCCCGCTACGAGGCAGGGCTTTAAAGCACTCACATATATATTTACGTCAACAGTTTAGAAGTTGAACGTTGTTCTGAGTGTACCAATGACTATGTCACTGTTGTCTTCGTTTTGACCAGGAGATGTCAACCAGATCACACCAGGGGTGATTGAGATATTATCTGTCAACTGGTACTTGTAAAAGCCTTCAATGTGATACCCATTATCATTGGAGAAATCATTGCCGCCAATTCCAGGAACGTCAAGACCTCTCAACGTAGGTTCTACACCTGCAAAGATACCTAAGAGGTTTCCTTCTTTACCCAAATCTGGGAAAGCAATTCCAGCACCATAGCTCCAGACTTCAGCGCCTCCTGTACCAAGGAGTATGACATCCGTGTAAGTGCCGAAGGCACTAATTGATATTCCGTCGGTTAGTCGGAATGCTGCCGAAAGTCCATATGAGTTAGTTACTAGGGGAGTTACACCGACACCTGGAACTAAGCCTGGATTATTAGCAAAAGTAGTACCAACAACAGGGCCATTAGCTTGGTTACTGCCATTTAGCGAACCACCTAAATCGAAGATCCCGTCGCCTGCGTTGTGATAACCGTGAACATAAGTTGCCCCGATACCAAAGCGATCGCCCAGATTGAAATTTAACTGCGCCAAGGCAGCGTAATCACCGTTTCCGAGACCAAAATCCTGACCTGGGTTATTCGCGTTGTCGGCTAGATAACCAAGGGTTAGTGAACTTGGTCTTAAAATACCACCGCCACCAAAGGCTAGGTTAACTGCTGCACCTGCACCGCCACCAATCCGGTAGATCGGGTTTTCTTGAGCAAAGGTAGACAATGCACCTCTACCACCATCGTAGTCTTCAAAGTAAGGGTTGTTAGTAGCAGCATAATCGCTGTGGATACCCCCAGTTGCCGCAATATAACCCCGCGCACTCCCAAACAGAGGGAAGTCATATGCTACCCAATCAACGAAGATATCATTACCAAAGTCTGGTGTCACGTTGAAGGTCTGCGTTCCCTCAAATGTTTCAAATGCGGTTGCTTCTGGATTGAGGGGGTTATAGCTGAAAGGTATAGCGTTACCAGCTGACAAACGGGTATGCAACACATCTGAACCGCCAAAACTGGTTTGGAAGTCTAAACGTACCCGATTTTGGAAGACAGTGTTGTCTTCAACATCATCGCCAAAATTATCTGTAACTGCTGCAATAACTTCACCAACTAGCTTGGTTGTGGTGGAGAACTGATTTGCTTCGAGTTCTGCTGTCACTGCTTCTACAGAGTCTACTCGACCGCGCAGCGTTGCCAATTCAGCCGCAAATTCTTCTTGTAAGCGCTGTAGTGTAGCTAGGTCTTCCCGCCGAACTAAGTCAGCTGTTGCCGCAGCAATTAGCTCGTTTACACGGTCTAAACAGGCGTTAAGACCAGCAGCAAATTCATAGCGTGTCATCGCTCGATTACCGCGATAAGTGCCATCGGGATAACCTGCGATACAGCCGTAGCGCTCAACTAAAGACTGCAATGCTTGAAATGCCCAGTCTGTTGGTTGAACGTCAGACAACTGAGAAACCGAGGTAACTTGTGCAATCGAGTCTGCGGACTTGCCTTCGTTGCTGTAACGGTTAAGTTGCTCTAGAGTATCAACCGAGGTTTCGGCTGAGGGGGTTGTAGCTGCTTGAGCTATTGTTAGTGCAGGTTCAACTGCAAGCTCTTTAGGAGTTACAACTACAGAATTAATATTTTCCTTTTGACCAATCTCGGTTGTGGGTGTCACTGCCACAGTTTGCTCTAGATTAGTAGCAGTAGTCGCTACAACCACATCCTGTTGTTTTTGTGTTCCTACGGCTGAAGCCTGGACAGGGGCAGTTTTTGAAGTTGGAGCCGCGATCGCTGAAGACGATACGACTAAAGCCGCGCCTAAGATAGCTGGGCTAAATAGCAAAGATTTCCACAAAACTTTAGACATACTTCCTCTTATCCTCACACCTTTTTTAGATAAAGAGATTTGCTGTACTCACTTTATTAAAATGCTACAGCTTTCATTGTTCATACCCCTAGAGGTACAATTCTATTAGATTATAACACTTAATTTAATGCTTGATTAGTCTAATCTTAACAAAATTTGCAAATTTTTAATTTTGTTATAAGAATAATAATATTTAAAGTTCGGGTAGCTATCTGAGCCTTACAGATAAAATATTATATTTCCTATCCATCAACTAATTAGCAACCCGCGATTCCTACTTAGGCCTTAGGCAAAAACAGCTTGAGAGCGTCACTACAAACTTTAGCGACTCGGGCGCACTTGTGATTCAGGTTGCGTCTGAAGTTAATGATGCCGCTAGAGAAATGTGTATTACTAGCTCGAACAGACAACTCAGCTTAGAGCAGGGTTCGGTGTATCATTTATATTCTTTAGTTAATCAATAACTTTGCTGCTAGGAAGGTATATTCGTTGTTACTTATGTTACAGCGTCTTTAAGCGTAAATATTAATAACTGTATTGCTCAAGTAGGTTAATAAATTAAATATGTTCTACTTCTTTAAGTAATTAAAGTAGTTAATTAACTTTACATAATAGTTATTTATGTTGAAGTTTATGAAAAACTATAGACGGTAAGTATTGTTTTCAATGGTTAATAAATTATAATTTAATTTTATCTAGTTTAAATTTTAGCTAAATATAACTATATACCTTAAAGATAGCTAATTACAAGATATTGATTTAGCTAGCAATATTTTTGTAGTTGTAGATAGTAAAAAATTTATGAAGTCTGATTTGAAATTGGATAAACAATAACAAATCATTAAATTTATTGAGCAAATTTGGATAATATGCTTAATTAATAGAATGCCTAAGTTACTGCTTACTGAGTTAATTTACCTTACTTAACAAACAAAACTTCTTCAACCACTGATCAAAAGAACTAAGCTACCTTAACGACGAGGCAACTGTATGATCGAAAAAATTTTGCTTGCTGTTTCTGGATTAGGACACGCAGAAGAGATGCTCAAAACCTTGAAGGAACTGCCATCAGTTCAAAAGGCAGCCGTGACAGTTCTGCACGTTGTTCCTGCCCAAACTACTGCTGAAGTTATGACAGCTAAGTGGGAAGAAGGAGGAAAAATTCTTGCTGATGCGATTCAGACTTTACATTTAGATCCAAGCCAAGTTTCTGCGATTCTGCGCCAAGGCGATCCTAAAGATGTGGTTTGTCAGGTAGCCGACGAAATTGATGCTGACTTGCTGATCATGGGTTCACGAGGATTAAAGCGACTACAGTCGATTTTATCTAACTCGGTTAGTCAGTATGTTTTCCAGTTATCCTCACGTCCAATGTTATTGGTAAAGGATGATATTTACGTCAAGAAAATTAACCGGATTATGGTTGCTGTAGATGGCTCGGATGCAGCTAACCAATGCTTAAAATTAGCACTGTTTCTGTTACAAGATATTAAGGGGGGTCAGTTAATTCTGGCACACATTAATAAAGATTTAAGTGGTAAACCGAGTGAAGCATCACTAATCGCGGCGGAGAAAGATCCGATTTTAGCGTCTGCGATCGCCCAAGCCAAAAAACAGGGTGTACAACCGCGCTATGTCTCAGCTAGCGGTAATCCCAGCACAGAAATTTGCCGATTAGCAGAGGAGATGAATGTAGATTTGTTAATGTTGGGTTCTCCAGATCGCCGTCCTTCAATTGCCAAAAGCTTTGTCGACTTAGATCGACTATTAGGCGCTTCTTTATCTGATTACGTTCGAGTCAATGCCAAATGCCCAGTATTGTTAGCTCGTACAGTTAGTTAACACAAGCAATATTAAATATTAATTGTAAAAACCCCTACGCCGTATGGTGCAAGGGTTTTTATTTTCAATAGATTACTAAGAATCTTTCTTGCCTTCGCGGCTAGCTGTTTGAATGTACAGAATCAACAGAAACACAGTGGGAACAAGTACGAACAGGATGCTCGCAACGAACCCTAAATCATTAACTTCCATCGAAAGAAAGCCTCTCTCGGACTATGAATCACCAACTTTAGGATATCATCTCCAGTCTAAAAGTTAGCTATAAAGGTATGGTGATGACCTTAATTTTGCTAATTATTAGGCAAGTTCGACAAAAAGCAACCATGAGATTGAAAAGCTCTGCTAGATTTCATTCATTGTTCAATGCACATCTGTAACTCTAAGTCAAATAAATTAGGGCTTCGTTACAACACTGACTGGTCCGTTTACCAAGGTTTGACAAGCTAGCCTATATTGTGGCTTTCTTTTTAGTTTCTTGTTTTCTACTTCTGTACGGGGTGACAGATTTTCCATGCCTTCAACTATCTCGACAATGCAAGTGCCACATTGCCCGTAACCCCCACAATTCTTCAATTTGCCCATAAAAGTATAAATATCAATATTATTCTGAATGGCTCGTAGCCTGAGATTTGCACCATCCGCCGCCACCACTTCACGATTTTCTTTAACAAATTTGATGCTAGTCATTGTTGCTCCATTGCTTACGATTCATGTGTAGCTATTTGAGGTGTGCTTACGCTGGCAGCGCTTTTAGGCGCTCAAGGTTAACTAGCCTCTAACCTCTATTTCGGCCACTGGCTCGCTGTGTTGCTGTTAATTATGTTAATTTATTACGAAGTATTAAAAACACTACAAATTAAGCAAAATACATTTTCTCTTAGTTGTGCAAAGCTTACTTGCTTTGGATGATAAAATTACTGCTGGCTATTAATTATGATCTCTTGCACTCCTACGCCCTTGCTCAAAAAGTTGTGTGATGTCCGAAAGAATAGGAAAAGAGGAGTGCCAAGGTAAGCGAATTGTAAACGTACTGCTTTTACCCAATTCACTCTGCACTTGAATGATACCTACGTGCGCAGCTGCAATTGGTAAGCTTAATTGAGAGCCAGCAATATATCGGCGATCGCTATTCACCTGATAAAATCGCTCAAAAATCCGTTTCTGCTCTTTAGCCGCGATCGCCAAAGCCTGTATGTTTGAGTTGTCACCATTCAAAAGCGACGCGCCGAGTAAAAGCTAATGTTTGAATAGGTAGATTAAAATTACTCCTGGATAAATTGAGTTTTAAAACGATATCCCAAACCATACACAGTTTCAATTATGCGATCGCCGCCTTTTTATGCTATTTTACGACGCAGCAACCGCATTTGAGCCGCTACTACATTACTAACAGGAGCTGCCCATAGTTGCCATAGTTGATTCATAATTTGAGCGCGAGTAACGATTTGATCAGGATGCTGTAAAAAATATTCTAATAGTTGAAATTCTTTATTAGTTTTGGCATAGTTCTAATCCTGATAATTTTGGCAGCAACCAATCGAAAATAGCCAGTGTATATTGCATTTCCTGGGGTTGAAATCCTAGTAAGCGCCATTTTTAAATAATATACTATGCTTCAATGCCATCTATAACCCAGTCTACTACATACGCTTTTTGATTAAGAATGCGTTTGATAGCAGCGCCTAAATCTGGTTCATCTTCAACTAGCAATACTCTCATGGTAATAGATATAGAGCTACTGAGGTTAAATGATTATTTGAATCTACTTTTAGTATTACCCTATCAAAAAATAGCCAACTCAAAAGTAGCCAAAATTATTTTGTTATTCCACTTCAATCACCTATAAACTTGTGCTTTCCTTACTAATACGGCTAAATCATCGGCAGACTGCTAACCTTTGCTATGGTAGTTCTGGGCTATTACAAGTTAATGATTTTGGTTAGATAACAATTGTTCGATATATTTTTGGTTTAGCATTAAAGTACATTTTATTAAAAAACTATAGAAATTGCTAGCAATTTCATACTCTCATTAGCTGTTTTTAGCGCTTATCTTACTTTTTTGGAAATAGAATTTTTCTTTTTTATTTATCTTGGTATAACGTACATGAATCAGACATAACTCTTACACAGTAATAAGCGTTTTATTGTCAAAATAGAATAGTACGGCGAATTATCATATTTCAACAGCACAATTCAACAAGTATTCGTTATGTCTGGCAGTCTCTAAAAAATACTACCTAGCAAAACAGAATTATTGCATTTTTGGAGTTTAAGATCTATAAACATTTTCGGGTTTTATTGTTATAGTTGCAAACATTTCTTAACAGTTAGTTGAGGTAGCTCTATCATCTAAAAAGAAATTTGGGTATCCATGAATAGATCTACTTATAAATTTAGCTAACACCTTTGATAAAACTTTTAAGCAATTATTCCATTTATTTTTAACGCCGCAATAACAAAATTCTTGCTTCTTCTAAATCAGCCAAAGTTTACTCATAAATCATACATACAGCGGTTTTCAGTCTTATAAGGCACAGTAGCAGCAGTGAGCGAACCAGTTTCGCAGATGGTTAGGAGCGATTAAATCCATCGCTATCTTGATTAGCGTCTGTACCATTTTTGATGTCGTTG
>JAHHHE010000162.1 GCA_019359535.1 Gloeocapsa sp. UFS-A4-WI-NPMV-4B04 | reverse complement strand
AATGTGTTGGAGAAACAATGCGAGCGGCATTGAATGCGTTAGCAGTTGTGGCACCGGAATGGTTGCAAACTCAGAGTCAACCGGAATGGATTGAACGCTACAGTGAGCGGATCGAAGATTATCACTTGCCGACCTCCGACAGTAGGCGGGAGCAGCAGGCACAACGTTATGGTGACGATGGGTGGCAGTTGCTGGACGCTATTTTTGCCACCACCAGTCCAGGATGGTTGCGGCAGGTTCCGGCAGTTGAGATCGGGTGCGACAAGTCTGGGTTCAACAATACTACTACTGTGAGGGTTGTCTGCGTTGGCGCACGAAAGAAGAAATTCCACCGGCTAGCTTGATGATCAGTTCGCCCTATGACTTAGATGCCCATTATTCTAGAAAACAGACAACTTCTTGGGTCGGTTACAAAGTACACCTGAGTGAAACCTGTGAACCCGATACAGTGCATCTGATTACGAATGTTGAAACGACAGTAGGACCGATCGCGGATGGCGATATAACGGAATCAATTCATGCATCGCTTACGAATCAAAATTTACTGCCTGGTAAACACATTGTTGATACCGGCTATCTTGATGCGGAGTTACTGGTGCAGTCACAAGAACAGTATCAAGTTGAACTAGTAGGACCAACTCGCTTCAATCATCAATGGCAATCAAAACAAGCAAAAGGGTTTGCAGCAGATGACTTTACGGTGGATTGGCTTTTCCTCAGGTCGTGACTTGCCCTGAGGGAAAACAGAGTGCTTCTTGGACCCCTGCAATTGACGGCAGAGATAACGCTGTCATTAAAATTAAGTTTTCGAGTGCTGAGTGTTCTGTTTGTCCCAGTCTAGCCTTATGTACTCAAAGCAAACGGCAACGACGGTCAGTGACGATTCGTCCAGAATCGCAGTACAAAGCATTACAAGCGGCTCGAAAGCGAGCAACAACGATTGACTATAAAAAAGAGTATGCCCGCCGTGCAGGGATTGAAGGCACCCTTTCGGAAGGAGTTCGTGCTTACGGACTACGTCGCGCTCGATATAGGGGGCTCGCAAAAACTCATCTACAGCATCTGTTGACTGCAACAGCAATCAACTTGAAGCGGATTTTCAATTGGCTGTCTGGAATTCCTCATGCAACAACTCGGGTCTCTCAGTACGCCAAGATTATGGCTCAGCTTCCAGGTTAAGCAATGTTTCGCCAGCAGTATCAAAATCAGGAAAGAGCCGAAATTTTGGTTCTTACGCTCTTTTGGTGAAGTTGGGCGTGAGCGTTGAAGTAGACAACGTGAATTAGACGGTTCGGAGGACTTCTAACTTCTAAATCACCAAAAGCTGGAAAGGTGTTACGCGACACATCAAGTAAATAATAGCTAACATCTAATCATTCAGCTTGCAATTTTTCAGCCGCAGCTTTTCCCTTTGCTTCATTGTTCTACAGTTAAGCAAAAGTTTAGCTAATTAACCATTGCTAATCGTTGAAATCATACATTTATTTTTTTATTTGGATATTTTAAAATCATGTGTGCTAGTGATTGACAAGGCTAAATTAACGTAAGTTCGGGATAAGCTAAAACCCTTATTCTGCCGTTACAGAATCCATTACCTCACCAACGTGGTTGCCTTGTTTCAGCCGATTTTGCTTGCATCACTGCCCTTAACCCGAACTGACGTTAAATTAAATTCATTTTTATAAAACAAACTATTTTTAACTTACAAAAATAATAGGCGTAAATAGGACTAAATTAACTATATCCAGAGGCAACAGGGAGAAAAAGTGTGACTACTGTTCCTTGCTCAAGCTGGCTACTAATTTGCAAACTACCACCTTGAAGTTGACAAATGTGTTGAGCGATCGCCAGACCTAAACCCAAACCACCGCGAGGGCGAGATCCATCGCCGCGATAAAAGCGCTTTGTCACCAATTCAACAACTTCCGGTTTCATACCTTGTCCCCAGTCTTGCACCTGTAAAGGTAAATAGTGCTGTTGATCTCGCTGAATACTCGGCAAAATTTCCAATTGGATCACTTCACTTTTGGGAGCATACTTAATAGCATTGTCAAGCAAATTTAAAACTACTTGCCCAGTTAACTCTGGATCTACTAAAACTTGAGGCGGCTGAAAATCACTAGATAACTTTAGCTGCAAACCTGCTTGAGTAGCAGAGGGTTCCATCCGTGAAAGACACTCCTGGGCGATCGCGACTAGGGAAACTACTTGCGGTCGAACTTTCAATTCACCTGCATCTGCCCGCGCTAATAATAGTAATTGATCGACTAGGTGTGCCAGATAATCTGTCTCGCGACAAGCTCTCTTCAGGTATTGCTGGGCTTTCTCTCCGCTTACAACCCCATCTAATACCGCCTCTAATCCAACCCGTAAACTTGCTAATGGTGTGCGTAAATCGTGGGAAATATTAGCGACAAGTTCCCGTCGAGCAGTTTCTTGAGCTTGTAGTGCTTCTAGAGTTTGGGCTAACTTTGCTGCCATTTGATCGAGTAAACGGCTAAGAACAGCAAGTTCATCTTTACCTTTAAGAATAGAACGAGCATTATAGTCTCCTGCTTCTAATCGTTGTGCTTGTTGATGCAGTCGCCATAGGGGATTTGTTAAAGTGCGAGATAGCAGCAATCCGGCTGTTGTGGCAATAGTAGCAGAAGCGATCGCCATACCCATGACCAACCCCTTAACTTGTTGAGCAAACTGTTTAGGGCGACGCAGAGGCATCGCTACATAAACAACACCAAAAACCGGAGAATTTGCTTGTTGACGAATCGGTGTAGTGCTATACAGCCACCAAGGATACTGTAAATCAGTCGCTACCCAAAAGTGACCTTGCTGCTTCTTCCCTACCAAAGTTTGGCGAATTAAGTTTGCAGGTATTGTCACCAAACCAGCTGAGGAAATACCCTGAGCTTGCATCTGAATTTTATTTCTAGAATCAAAAATAACTACCTGTAACCGTCCTTGCTGGGCAGTCAAATGTACCCATTGGTTTAAAGCTCTATTACTCCCTCGGAGTTTAGCCTGAGCAGCCAAGATATCGGCTTGTCGCTGTAAGATTTCCTGAGCATCTTGGATAAAAAACTTGTTCAAGGCAGTGTCTAAAATCAGAGACAATCCAATTAAACTACCTAGAGTTAGCCCTAGCAAGGTAAGAGTCAACCGCGCCGAAACACTATGCCAAGGCTTCATCTCTCACCTACCTTAAAGCGGTAGCCTACTCCCCAAACCGTCTGAACATAATCTGGATCAGCTGGATCTAATTCTATCTTCTCTCTTAGTTTTCTAATATATACATCTACAATGCGAGAGTCTCCTGCAAAGTCATAACCCCAAACGCGCTCTAGCAAGTCTTCGCGAGAGTAGGCTTTTCCAGGAAACTCTACAAGCTGTGCTAATAGATCAAATTCTTTACCTCGCAAATCGAGTAATTCGCCATTTAAAAAAGCGTGACGTTGAAAGATATCTACAACAACACCGCTAGTATGGCTAACATCTCGATATCCAACTGAATAGGCACGGCGTAACAACGATTTCACACGAGCGACTAATTCTTTGGCGCTAAAAGGTTTAGCGAGATAGTCATCAGCACCGACATTTAGCCCCTTGAGGCGATCTCCTTCTTCTGCTCGCGCTGTCAACATCAATATTGGCACAAAGCACCCAGCAGCCCGAACTTGTTGACACACTTGAAAGCCATCTAAATCAGGCATCATAATATCTAGCACAACTAAGTCGGGGCGAAAGCGCTGAATCTGAGCAATGCCATTAGTGCCATTGCCTGCACTGAGACAGCGCAAACCTTCACGTTCAATGTAAAGCTGCACAGTCTCTCGGAGATTAACGTCATCCTCAACAATCAGAATGGTTATAGTACGGTGCATAGTTCTAGATTATTGGCGAGGTCTGGCTGTATAACCTCGTTTAAGATCAGTTAGAATTGCCAGACCTTTACCATTTCCCTTAAATACTTTATAAGGCCGAACTCCCTATAGTTAATTAACGGTTAGGGACTTGGTTCGGCGTAAGGTTCTGTCCATTCACGATAGAGCTAACTCCGACAACTTGACGTGCGCTGCCCGTGCGCCCTCTATTATCGGTGACTCGCGCAGTGATTGTGACAGTTTTCTTACCAGGTGGTACTACCAAAGAACCTCCCACTACCCAGTCTGCTGTCGTGCGTATTACCCCATCTTGATCAATTTCACTACCAGCGATATTGAAGATAGGCGCGAGATTATTTCCAGCAGGTATTACAGCACCAGTCGGCGTGAGCAAAGGCACATCGAATGTTAAAAATAGCCCTGGATAGTTACGGTTTGCGCCGCTAACAGCAAGCTGCATTGAATCAAGAACGATCCCTTCGTTGACACCAATCCCGGATCGAGATCGATCTAGTGCCGATACCTGAATGAAGAACAACGAACCGCTAGCGGGTGGCGTTGGCGATGCAGGCCCCGGTGATATGCGCGTCGGTACACGCGGGGCAATCATTGTCACTTCAGGTCCGTTTAAATCATCTATCCCGTCACCGCCGACATTGAAAAGCGGTGCTGGTGTCAAGGCTTGTCCTGAAGTGACACCATTTCGTTGCACATTTAGAGTTACACGATCTAGTCCCAATCGACCGAGGTTATCTACTACCGCTACTGTAATAGTGACTTCGTTGACATTAGGTGGTAGGGATTCGAGAACGTGCCAGCCCGTCCAAATAGTAACGCCTGGACCTGGGGTGTCATCTGTTCCGGCAACGTTAAACAGCGATGCTAAGTTTGTATTTTTACGAATAATGCGCCCATCTGGTGTAATTAAGTCTGTGTCAAAGAACACAAATAGTCTAGGGAAGTTAAGGTTAGCTTTGCCAAGTCGAGTAGTGTCTCGAATATTAAGTCCTTCTGTTGCTGCTACATTAACGCGATCACGGGTAGTAACTTCAACATTCAGCGCGAATCCTGCACCATCCGGGCTACCTACACCCGCGCGCCCTGCTCCCGGAGCAACTGAGGCATCTTCTAAAGGTGAAACAATGCGAACAATGGGCGGTTCATTTAATTTAGTTGTGCTTTGTTTAGGATTAATCACACGAAACACCTCTCCAATACCAGAGGTTTGAGCAACGGTTGGAGTAGCTCCTACTAGACCAATCAATACAGCAGATAGAGGTAGGATTTTGCAGAATGACATCAGCCGAAGTCCTATTTCGAGATTTCAGCTTCATTGTGTAATAAAGATTTTAAAAATCTGTGAATCTACTGATATTTAAAAGTACCAAGTCTATTTTTTGTACTTGCGTTTTGGAATTAATTTACTTTGATTGAGACTGTATTTGCACTTGCACGGGCATACCTGGCACACCATCCTCAAGAGGCACAATTACCAAATATCGCTGAGACTGTATTCCGGCGTTACCCTGTAACAACTGTTTAATTGGCCCAAGCGTAGTTACAATCGCAGCTCCTGATGGATTCGTTTGAAATTTTGCTAGAGGTTGAAGTTTTCCGTAGGGTTGGCTCGCTTGTTCTGCCAACGCTAGCTGATATGAACTTTTTGGCTTGAGTCCTGTCACTGCTGCTGCAAGTAAATCAATCAAGCCCTGGCTATGAACTGTTACCGTAGTGGGAGGCTGCTTAGTCGATGAACCAGGCGGACCCATAACTAGATGAGCTGCAAGATCAGTGCTGCCTAATTGCTCTAAATTAGCAAGTCCGTCTCCTTGAGAAACTGCATTGGGAACGTAGACTATTGCTTGCGGGGCTTGACCACCGTCAATAGTCGCAACTACTTTGTTAGTCAATGTGTCAATTACTGCAACACCGTTAGCATTTTCTAAGGCTACGTAGACGCGAGTGCCATCACCGGAAGTCCAGATTCCATGGGGTAACTCTGCGGTAGGGATGGTAGCAACTAATTTAGGATTAGCGGTTGTAGTGAAGACTTTAACTACGTTTTCTCCTCCAACTGTAATGTAGGCAAACTGACCGTTCTTGTTTCTAACAAAGTTGACGTGATTAGTAATTGTCCCTGTATTTAGTACAGACATGACATTGAAAGGCGGTTCTGCACTAAAAACTTGGACTTTGCCAATATCTTTCAGCGTCAGCCACACTTGCTTGCCGTCTGGAGTGGCGGCAATATTAGGACAAAACGGTGAAACTTGTTTGACAGTAGTCACTACTTGGTGCTTACTGACATCAATTACGCTAGTCTCTGGAGTGAAACTTGAACAAACGAAAGCATACTTACCATCAGGGCGAAAAATTGTCATTCCAGGGCCATTAGCTATGGTCAGCCGTTGCTTTTCTTGATACGTAGTGCTATCTAACACAGCGACATAGTTTTCTCCTCGGATTGTCACCCATACTTCACTGCCATCGGGTGTAAAGAAAGCTTCGTGAGGAGAACGCCCTAAATAAGTTACGTGCTTGACCTTATTTGTCTGTGTGTCAATAAATGCTATGGAGTTAGAACCGATAGAGACAACAGCAAGCGTCTTGTGGTCAGGAGAGAAACCTAGACCATGCACAAGCAGTTGACCTTTATAAAGCGGACTCAAGCTTTCCGGTAGGGTTTTACCCAAACGAATCACTCCTAAGAGCTTGTTAGTCTGAGGATTAAAAACAGATACCGTATTTGAAAACTGGTCAGCAGTATAGACGCGATCGCGGGAACTAATTGGTATATCTGGTAATGATGCTGGTGTAGGAATCTGACCTGCTCTAAGGGGTGATGCCAAGCCTAAAACTGCAATTGTAATAGCTACTGCTCGAGTTCCCATGTAATTTCCTACTTTTATACTGGATTTACTTGTAATTCTGGTTTAAATGCTTGAGTGCTAACTGCATTACAGCAATTTCTGACTGCTGTGTAACGATAATCTCTTGAGCTAATCGTCGCAGGCGCGGGTCAGTTCCATATAGCAGTTCAACTTTTGCCATCTCAATTGCACCTTGGTGATGAGAAATCATCATAGCGGCAAAATTAGCATCAGGATTACCTGTATGCTGAACGCGCTCCATTGCAGTTTGCATCGCTGTCATTGCGCGCTCAAAGGCTACATCCGCAGATTCTGTGCGATCGCCAGGCATCAAAGATAACGCAGGCGTAGAAATCGCTAAAAAAAGCGTAACTAAGAGAAGAATTGAGATTTTGAGCAAACGCATAGCCCCATGCTTCACTTTAAAATTGTCAAACTTATCTTATCGGCAAGGCTTTAAAAATCTGTGAATCTATCTACAACTGGGTGTGGTCAAAACCAGTTGGTTGTAGGGTTAAGTTGCGAATAGGAAAGCTTGGGGTTAAAACCACTTCTTTATATAGCAATACTCCGGACAAAATTTGAGTAGGTTTTGAGGCTCAAGCCCTGATATAGCCGTAGGCGAGATCTTTTTTCCCAAGTTAAGGGCAGGGCTAACTTTGAAAAAATAGATCAATCCTAACAGGTGTTTATTGGATTCCATTGTTTCAAATCCTGGAGAATCGTGGCAATGAAAGTTAAACTTGTGAATGCTCACCATGTAAAAACTTTGCCTGGACGCAAAACAGATGTTCTGGACTGTCAATGGCTGCAACAGTTGCACAGTTATGGATTGTTGTCAGGTTCTTTTCGCCCAGAAAACGAAATCTGTGTTTTACGTAGCTATATCCGTCAACGTGATAACCTCATCAGAACTGCCAGCGTTCATATTCAATGGATGCAGAAAGCTTTAACTCAAATGAACATACAATTGCATCAAGTAAGAGCGCGATATTACTGGCACTACGGGTATGGTAATCACACGTGCTATTGCCGCGCTGTGAACATGATCCACGGAAAAAGTAATTCTGCTTTGGGCGCGTTTTATCGTCGCTTACGTTCTCGACTTGGCTCCCCTAAAGCAATTACTGCTACTGCTCATAAGATTGCGCGGCTTTTTTACAAACTTTGGACAACCGGAGGAGATTATACCGATCCTGGGATGGATTATTATGAGCAGCGTTACCGAGAGCGAATGGTTAATAACCTCCAAAAAAAAGCTCAAGCTTTTGGTTTTGAGCTTATTCCTCAACTCCCAGGAAATCTGGTTTCTTAGAAGAGGGTTAGACCAAATTCGGATGATTGAGGGTTAACTCTAGCAATGTTGCTGCTATTGGCTACTGTGATGTTTGCTATGTCTTGCAAGTTGATTTCTCTAATGACTTACGCTATTAGCCTACAGTTGTGTAGTGTTATCTGGTCGTCAAATGCGACAAATAGGCTTACAAAAATATATTAAACGGCTGCAAGAATTAGGACACATCTAACCTCAATAGCCGAACTACTACAGCTTCTATCTTGAGATGGATTAATTTTTAATCAAAACTAATCAGAGTTGATAAAGATAAAGGGCTTTATAAATTGTGAGTGACGTGGCTTTTCATCAGGAATATTTGGGTGTCGAACAGCCAGCTATTGGTCAACTGATTCGAGAACTTCGGCAGACTTTGAAACTGACTCAGGAAAAGTTTGCGGCTCAACTTGGCGTTACCTTTCCGACGATCAACCGCTGGGAAAATGGACACGCCACGCCTTCGCCCTTAGCACTCAGGCAAATTGATACGCTACTCAATCAGCTATCTGAGTCGCCCGATGCCACATTGCAGGAATGCGCTCATGTCATGCGGAGAAAGTATTTTCCCGCAAGAGAATTAAAAGCATGAGGGCAGAAGAACAAAAGGGAATTGCTAAAAGCCTGTTTGCGGGAAACGGCGAGATTGATGCAGTGCTGCGAGCGCACGATTGGGCGCAAACGCCGCTGGGCGCGATCGAAACCTGGTCAGATAATTTGAAAACGGCGGTACAAATTCGACTGACCGAACTCAATTCTGCTCAGACTGAACAGGTGCAGCAGGTACAGTCTGAGCAGAATTGCGCTCAAACAACTGCACTGCAGGAATCCGAAGCAAGATATCGTACATTGTTTGAGTCGATCGACGAAGGCTTTTGCACCATAGAAGTGATATTCGATGCGGATGGCAAGCCGTTTGATCACCGCATTGTGCAAGCAAATCCAGCATTCGAGCGACAGTCCGGCATTGCGAACCCAGAAGGCAAAACCGCCAGCGAGCTTGCACCGGGAATCGAACAATATGGGAACGACCTTTACGCGCAAGTTATCCATACGGGCGAATCGATCCGCACCGAAATTCGCTTGGATGCGCTTGATCGCTGGTTTAACGTTTTGGTGTCGCCAGTTGGTGATGCTGCCACGCGCCAAGTTGCAATCGTGTTTACCGACATCAGCGATCGCAAACAGGCAGAAATTACCTTGCAGCGAACCTCTGCCGAACTCGAACGCCAAGTGCGAAAGTTCGATGCAACACTTTCGACCATCACCGATTCTGTGTTTACGTTTGACCACGAGGGGCGGATTCTTTACGCCAATCAGGTGTTGCTCGACTTGTGGGGAATTACGGCAGCAGAGGCGATCGGCAAAACGATGACTGACCTCAATTATCCCCCAACCGTTGAGCGGCAAGTGCTGGACGATCTGCGACGAGTTCTTGAAACCAGAGAAAGCGTTAGAAATGAAACTCCCTACACCAATCCAGCCGGAGTTGAGGGCTACTTTGAATATATTCTTAGCCCAGTGTTTGCTGCCGATCACACCGTCGAATCGGTTGTCGGTTTATCTGGCGACATCAGCGATCGCAAACGGGCAGAAGCAGCTTTACGCCAAAGCGAGGAGCAAAGCCGTAATATTCTAGAAAGCATTACGGATGCCTTTTTATCGATTGATGAAAATTGGCAATTCAACTACGTCAACCAAACCGCTTACACGCTAACCGGTTACGAACCAGGCGATCTGATCGGCAAAAACTTTTGGGAAGCATTGCCGGGATTGGCTGACAGTGAGTTTGAGCAGATGCACCGTCGCGTCATGCGCGATCGCGTCGCCCAATCGCTGACGGCATTTTATCCCGATCACGATCGCTGGTACGAAGTTCGCACTTATCCCGCCGCAAACGGTATCACGATCTACTTCAGGAACGTCACCGAGCAAATCAAAGCCGAGGAAGCCGTGCGCTTCAGTGAAGCTCGATTTCGCCGCATTTTCGAGTGCAACATGATTGGCATGGGTATCTGGACGCGATCGGGCGGCATTACCGAGGCGAATGATGCTTTGCTCGATATCATCGGCTACACGCAACAGGATTTGAATGAGGGACAACTCAACTGGCAGAAAATCACAGTTCCAGAACACGCTGACCGTGATCAACAAGCACTTGCTGAAATTGCAGTGCGCAGAATCTGCTCATCCTACGAAAAAGATTACCTTCACAAACAGGGGCATCGCGTTCCAATTTTAATCGGTGCAGCCGGATTTGTAGACGATTCAGAAGCGGGTGTTTTCTTTGCGGTTGATCTGAGTAAGCAAAAGCAAACTGAAGCGGCTTTGCGCGAAAGTGAAACCCGACTGCGATTCATGCTGGATGCCTCCCAAATTGGCGAGTGGGATCTTGACTTGACCACAGAACCCCACACCGCGCATCGCTCGCTCAGACACGATCAAATCTTTGGCTATGAATCGCTGCTGCCAGAATGGAGCTACGAAATCTTTTTAACCCATGTTCACCCAGACGATCACGCTGCTGTAAATCAAAAGTTTCAAGAAACGCTTTCCGCTAGCACCAATTGGAACTTTGAATGTCGAATTATTCACCCGGATCAAAGTATTCATTGGATTTGGGTACGCAGCAGCGTTTACTGTGACGCTAGCGGTACGCCAACTCGACTGTTGGGCGTGGTGGTCGATATCACCGATCACAAACTCACTGAAGCCGCCTTGCGCGAAAGTGAGGAGCTAAAGCAAAGCATTTTAGACAGCAGCAAGGACTGCATCAAAGTGTTAACGCTCAACAGCGAAGTTGTTTATGTCAGCGCAGGTGGATTGTATTTATTAGAAATTGATGAGCCGACGGATATTCTGAATGCCTCTTGGGTTGACTTCTGGCAAGGCGAGGATTATGAAAGTGCCTTGATTGCGATCTCGGCTGCTACATCGGGCAGTACAGGTCAGTTTCGAGGCTACCTCCCCACCTATAAAGGCACACCGAAATGGTGGGATAATATCATCACGCCCGTGCGAAATAGCGCTGGAGCGATCACTCAACTGGTTGTAATCTCACGCGATATCACCAGGCAAAAACAAGCTGAGACTGAACGAGAACACCTGCTGGTACAGGAGCAGGCTGCACGAGAAGCTGCCGAAACCGCTAACCGCATCAAAGATGAGTTTCTAGCCGTGCTGTCCCATGAGTTGCGATCGCCCCTCAATCCGATTTTGGGTTGGAGCCGACTTTTGCAAACACGCAAATTCGATGCAGCCCGTCAAAAAGATGCCCTAGCCACGATCGAGCGCAACGCCAAACTGCAATCGCAACTAATCGAAGATCTGCTCGACATCTCCCGCATCATGCAGGGCAAACTTACTCTAAACGCGGCTCCGGTCAGTTTAGCGTTTGTGATTTCTGCTGCCGTTGAAACCGTCAGTTTGGCAGCCGCCGCGAAGCAGATTCAAATCAGGCTCGACCTTGACCCGGACATGGCTTTGATCTCCGGCGATCCTGCTCGGTTACAGCAAGTGGTATGGAACTTGCTGACTAATGCCGTTAAGTTTACACCCCGAAACGGACAAGTGACTGTTGAATTAAGACAACTTGATTCCCTGGCTCAAATTCGGGTAGTCGATACGGGCAAGGGTATTGATCTCAATTTTCTGCCGTATGTTTTTGAGTATTTTCGCCAAGAAGACGGTTCAACAACTCGCAAATTTGGTGGGTTAGGGTTGGGTTTGGCGATTGTGCGGCAAATTGTGGAACTTCACGGAGGCACGGTTACAGCAGAAAGCCAGGGTGAGAATCAAGGCGCAGCCTTTACCGTGCAATTACCTACCATGCAGCAGACAATACCACTCATTCCAGAGTCAATCCACGCTCAAGCAAGCTCCGAAGTGCTCTTAGACAATGTTCAAATTTTGCTTGTGGATGACGATCCCGATACCCGCGAATTTCAGGCTTTCCTACTAGAACAAAACGGGGCAAAGGTAATAGCCGCTGCCTCTGGATTAGAAGCGTTGCAAGCGCTGGATCAGTTTATTCCAGATGTGATTGTCAGCGATATCGGGATGGCGGATATCGATGGCTATATGCTGATGCAACAGATTCGCTCTCGCCCAGCCACTCAAGGAGGAACGATTCCCGCGATCGCTCTTACTGCCTATGCCGCAGAAATTGACCAAAAAAGAGCCATGCAAGCTGGATTTCAAATTCACCTGACCAAACCCCTAGAGCCAGAACGATTCGTAAGTGTAATCATGAACCTGCTCAAACAAAACCGTGTCTAGAAAACGCTTCTTTGAAGTAAGAACCAGTGCATCATTTAGTGCATTTTCTAATGGGGTGACGACCAAGTTGAAAGCTGGCTGTAATCGAACTTGAGGCGATTCGTGGTAAAAACAGAGCGGTCTGACTTCGAGAACAAGACCGATAAAGCAAAAATATTACCAGAATTATATTGCAGCCATCTCAAAAATTGTCATGTTCGTCAGTAGATGACCAAAATCCCCCGATAAATGACCACTAAAAAAAGAGCCAAAGAGCTTGCAACATGAAAATTAAAGGCTTACATCACAAGACTTCCCAAAATCCTCCGATAAGTGACCGAAAATTTGGTTCTTACGCTCTTTTGGTGAAGTTGAGCGTGATCGTTGAAGTAGACAACGTGAATTAGACGTTTGGAGGACTTCTAAATTCTAAATCACCCGGACTGCGTAAGAACCCAAATACCGTGTTACTCGACACTATTTCATCGTGGTGATCGCGAGCCGTCCCGCGATCACATAAATGTGTCTTTCGTTGAGGTTCCGAATTACGCAGGATTGATGTGGCGTCGCGGGTAAACGCCCGGATTGATGATGGCTGCAATTTCTTCTGGTGAAAGCTGATCGAGTTCGGTTTGCAGCTCTGCGGAAGTGAAGTCGAAGCCTTTTTGACCAGCAATTTCAATGCATTGATCGAGAGACATTACCGTTTTGAGTTGCTCTCGCAGACCAACATCTTGCTTGGCATTTTTTAAAAATTCAGCAGCGTTTGTTTGAGACATAATTTTTACCTTGAAAGATTTTGTAGCTTAAGTTGCATATGAAGGCTTCCTACCTTCAAGATGGTCTGGCTCTTTCGATCGCAGACATCAAAGCTTCTAAGTTCCACTTACTTTCTCAAAAAACATTGTTGATAAAAAAGGTGGGAGTACCTGTTAGATCAAATCCAGTAGTATAACCATAATATAATGGTATCCACCACATTGATAAACTACACAGTTTTTGCAACACAACCCTCATAATCACCTCTCACTTTGAATATTGGGCAGAAGTACGAAGGCTCAGGGCTTATGGAAGGTGTCAAGAATATTGCTACTCCTTCTGTTTATTGTCAGGCAATGACAGAAGCCAGTTAAGAATCTTCAGTTTCTTGGTTTTAAAGTCCGTTTGATCAAGCCTAAAGTTATCCATAACCTCGCTTTTCGCTTCCTTATCTCTATTTACCTACCCACAAGTTTTATGGCAAACCTTAATTTACGCTCGTGTTGGCCTCTCCTCAATCAAGGCGATCGCTCATAATGGTGTTACTCTCCAAATCCTAGTCGAACGCGATGGTCGCACAGCGTAAGCGCAACGCATGGTCGAAGAGCATACCGCCGCAGGCATCGCACTTATT
>JAHHHE010000161.1 GCA_019359535.1 Gloeocapsa sp. UFS-A4-WI-NPMV-4B04 | reverse complement strand
GTGTAGTAAAAAAACCAGAGCCAAGTTTCCGTCTAAGAAGCCCATACATAAGGGAGCAGGAGTAAAACTTCAAACACTTATTTTTTCTGTACTCAATACTGCTTAAACCTTAACCGAACCGTCTTGCAACAGACCGGACGATGGCATCGGCTACAGAACGCTCTTTGCCAAAGTCTGGGAGCAGACCAAAGTCACGGCACCGCTAGTGGTCAATTATTTCAACTGGATTTGGGTTCATAGTCGGCTACGAACGACGGCGGCGCAAAGGGCAGGATTGACCGAGAATAAGTGGACTTGGGACAATTTAGTCACCTACCCCACAGTTATTTGATGCACTATCAACCAATTAAGTGCCTTTACTCTTTTACAAGCCTCTTAATCTCCGGTAAGTTGTAGCTAGAGCATCTGTATCTCCTACATTGCCGGGAAACAGCACAATAGGTAAATTGGGAAACTGGGGATGATCTGCCCCAGTAAGTACCATTGAACAACCAGCTAAAACTTGACCTAATATCCGTGCAGAAGTCAAGGCAAGACCTGTACTTAAGACATCATTAGAGGTAATACCCCCCTTACTGATTAAAAATCCGATATCTGTGGGCAATCCGCGCACAATATCCATCAGTAACGCTGAAACATCCACCCCAAATTGCAATCGCGTCTGGACATCTGCAAATACTAATTCTTGACGACTGGTATAAACAACTGGAGTTTTACCTGCATCATGTGAGGTATAAACTTTTTCTAGAGTTTGGGTTAGTAGCTTGCTTGGTTGCTCTAAGGAATTGTCAAGCAATTGAGCCACGTCAACTTCGATGCCAACTATATCAGTCTCTTGCAACAACTGTTCTAACTGTTGCGTAGTTTTTTTCACATGAGAACCAACTATAATTACACCTGGTTTGCCCTCGCGGACATATTGCGACATCTCCTCTGCGGGGACAGGTTGAGGCGGTAATTTAGCCAAGGCGGTTAATAGACTAGCGGCGCTGCGAAATAAAAAGCGTTTACCCTGTGCGGCTGCTGCTAGAACATCTGTTGCAAAGGAATTAAGGTCATCTTGAGTTTCTGCATCAACAACGGCACAAGAGTTGCCTGTCAAGTTTAGCAGTCTTTCTAGAGTAGAGATTTTGCCTGTAATATCTTTACCAGTACGAATATCTGCTAATAAAAACCTCTCTACATCTATAGCCCGAATACGCCCTTTCGTCTTTTCTGCAACGTAATCAGGTAAGTAACTGTAGGTGTAGCCAAAAACTGAATCACGCGCAAATTCTGTTTCATGTACTGGAGTGGGGATACCGTCAACGATCAGATAATGCACACTGTCGCGGGTAATGCGTCCCCCTTCAAAGAAAGCTGGAACAAGAAAATGGGCATCAAACGGGCCAAGTTCTTCTGCAATAACATCAGTCTCGATTGGGTAATGTCCCCGCAAAGTAGAATCGGAACGACTGACAATTAGAAAATCCTTGATTCGTTCAGCTTCTAAGGCTGGTTTGAGATTGTGGCAAACTTCTCTAGTAACAGCTGCTGCTTGATCTGGGGGAAGCGATCGCGTATTTGTCAATACAAAGAAAATTGGCGATTCATCCGCCAAACCGCGACGTAAGGTGTCCACATCCCAGCGCGTCAACAGCAAGCAACTGTGAACCGTCTGAGACCCAGTAGGATCGTCATCTAAAACAATTATTTTGGGTTGAGTTGTCATTTCTTATTTGAACGCTTCCCCTGTAATCTTCTCATTTCTTGTTGGATACTAATATTAATCTGCAATACCTCATTTAAAATTTGCCCATATTCACTCGCCTGATTGCTAGCTTGTATTGCTGTTAATGCTTGTAAGTGATTATTAAATAATTCAGGTGCTATTGAACTATTATTGTTTCTCAATCTTCTTTCAGCTTTTAAAGCTTTAACTAAATCTTCTCTAGTAAGTTGCAGTGCTTCAATTAATAGACTTCTATTATTTAAATTTAATTCTGCTATTCCAGCTTCTAATAAATCGTTCCTATCTATTCTTTCAATAACAACATGATATTTATCAATATCATCTAAAAGATTTTTTAGCCTTTTTGGGCAATTTTTTTTGCGCCACAACCACCGACCAACTGCTACAACACTTGGGACTAAAATTAGTAATGCAATCGCGCTTTTGTTTGGAGAACCAATATTAAAAAGAAGAATAAATGTATAACTAAGACCAATTACAATTGTACTAATGGTAAACCAAATTAATATTTCATTTGATAAAAACTTTAATCGCTTTTTGGAGTTTTGAAAGATTGAAGCTCTAAATATATTATCAGGAGCAACTCCAGTTAAGCGCCGGAGTTCTCCCTTAGAAAATTCTAAGCCTAGTAAATCAGGCTGCATTCAATTCTCCTACAATAGCGATGGTCGCTTTGCGTTTGCGCAACGCATGGTCGTTTGCGGAGCATGGTCGAAGAGCATAGAGCATACAGCCGTTGGCATCGCATATAGCAGTCCTAAATGATTTATAAAATCCTCTTTTTCCTTCTTTCTTTCTTAGTGCTCTTGGTGACGCAACGCGGTAGCCTGCGGCAAGACGTGAAGCGTCTACGTTTAAAAAAATATTTTTCACAACTCAGGTAAGAGCGCATATTTATAGTAGAGAGTGAGTAGTACAAGCTTTTTCTACTCACTACTCACGTCTTCTCTACTCACTACCCAGTAGTAACAGCCTGCAATTCAAAGATTTTTTCAATTACATCCGCCACTACTTTATCAGGTGTTGAAGCTCCTGAAGTGATACCGACCGCGATCGCGCCATTTGGCAACCAATTCTCTGTCACCTGCAAAGAGCCATTTAGTAGCCTATGCTCAATTTGATTGCCTGAGCCAATTCGCTCGACACAATCGATATGATATGAAGGAATATTCCGTTCAACAGCCATTTCTTGGAGATGGGTAGTATTAGAAGAATTGAAGCCACCAATTACCACGATTAAATCTAATTTCTCATCTACTAGCTGAAGCATCGCATCTTGACGCTCTTGAGTAGCATCACAGATAGTATTAAAGCTTTGAAAATGCTGATTTAACTGATTTGGGCCATACTTCCGCATCATAGTATGCTCAAATAGCTTACCGATTTGCTCAGTTTCGCTTTTGAGCATTGTAGTTTGGTTAGCAATTCCAATTTGTTCTAGATCCTTGTCAGGATCAAACCCCTGTGAGCAAGCGCGGCTAAATTTTGTCATAAACTCAGAAGCATCGCCACCATTGAGAATATAGTTAGCAACATACTCAGCTTCTGTCAGATTCAGTACAACTAGATACTTAGCAGCGAATGAACTTGTCGCAATTGTTTCTTCGTGAGTGTACTTGCCGTGAATAATTGAAGTGTAATCGCCTTTTTTGTGCTTTTCTACCGTATTCCAGACTTTGGAAACCCAAGGACAAGTAGTATCTACAATTATGCAATCTTTGTCTTTAAGCAGCTGCATTTCTTGAACACTGGCTCCAAAGGCGGGTAAAATGACTACATCTTTTGAGCCTACAACTGAAAAATCTTTCTCATCTTGCTTAACTTCAATAAACTCCACCTGCATATTACGCAACTGCTGATTTACAGAAGGATTGTGAATAATCTCATTTGTAATCCAAATGCGCTGAGTAGGAAAATGCTGACGAGTTTCATAAGCCATCGCAACGGCTCGTTCTACCCCCCAACAAAAGCCAAACGCCTCGGCAAGTCTAATTGTGACATTACCACGTTGCAGTGTGTAGTTGTTGTCTCGGATTTGCTGAACTAGATTACTCTGATACTCTGACTGCAACAGAGTCGCAACTTCGGCTTCTCGACCAAATCCCTTACGATGGTAGTTTTCAGAATGTTGGAGCGATCGTTTAAAAGCTTTCGTATCCATGCAGTCGTTTCCTCTGTGTCTCCTTGTTGATCATAAAATGCTTAGACACTGATTTGAAATTTTGCTCTTATTAAGGATTCATAAATTAGGGTGATGAGATGTCATGATAAAATTCAGCTTCTTACTTTGGTTTGACAACTTAAAAAACTTGAATCGTAAATGGCAAGCGAGCGTAAACGCCTAGTGGATCATTCATTGCTTGCAGAATCGCTATTTCCTCTCTCAGTTTGTCCAATTCAGCCGTGAGAGGATCAGATGATAGTTGTCTGGAGGTAGAATCGCTACCCAAGACAGTTCTTGCTTGATCGGCAAATTGTCCCAAAAGGCGTTCTGTCAAGCTGGAAACTTCAGGATATTCTTGTAATTCCCAATCATTTCCAAGTTTTGCTTGTTTAGCCGCATACCCAATAGCAGCATCAAGTCCGCCAATTTCATCAACTAAACCGATTTCCTTTGCTGCGATACCTGACCAAACACGACCTTGGGCAATCTCAGCGACTTTTTCCTGCGGCAAATTTCGCCCCTGGACCACTTTACTTAAGAATAAATTGTAAATCCGATTCACAGAACGTTGCTGAAGTGCTAACTCTTGGGGAGATTTGGGACGAGAAATTGTTTGACTATCTGCATAACGAGCAGTTTTAACTACATCCCATGTAATACCATTATTATTAGCTAGTTCTTGCACATTTATTCCTAGCCCAAACACACCAATCGAACCTGTAATTGTATTTGGCTCGGCAAAAATCCTGTTAGCATCAGTGACAATCCAGTAGCCACCAGAAGCAGCGAGATCGCCCATTGAAACTATAACTGGCTTTACCTTACGGATAAGCTGTAGCTCTCGTTGCATTACTTCAGATGCCGTGGCGCTACCTCCAGGACTATTAACACGCAGCACTACTGCCTTAACGTCTTTATCTTGTCGTAGTTCGCGAAATATTTTGGCAAAGCGATCGCCTCCTATTTGGCTTGCACTACCTTGACCATCAACAATTTCACCCTCAGCATAGACAACAGCAATATGATTCTTGGAATTGCGCTCTACACCCAATGACTTACCAGACACTTCTGCATAGTCATTCAAGCTAATTTGACGGAAAGTATTATCTGTTTTTTCTTCACCTGTTAATTTTTTCAGCTGCCCCAGAACTTGATCAAAATACGCTACTTTATCTACTAAACCACTTTGACGCGCTTCATTTGCCAGCAACAAACCCTGGTTATCTGCGATCGCCTGCAACTGTTGAGGACTTAATTTCCGGCTTTTGCCCACAGAAGCACGCCACTCTCCCCAAACATCACCCAACAATTTCTGAGTTTGTTGACGACTTTCTGGACTCATGTTTTGTAGCACAAATGGTTCAACTGCTGCCTTGAACTTGCCAACGCGAATCACCTGAACGCCAACGCCGTACTTCTCCAATGCTCCCGCCAAGAACATAGTTTCGGAACTCAATCCGTTAACTTCTACTGCTCCAAGGGGGTTTAACACTATATTATTTGCAACTGAACTCAGGTAATATTCCCGTTTTCCCCAGTTCATGTTGTAAGCGACAATTGGTTTACCAGCAGCGCGGAATCTTTCTAATGCCCCCCGTACTTCCTTAAGCGTGGCATAGCCAGTGTCCCTGTCTGCTGATCCCTTACTACCATCAAGATAAATACCCACAATCCGCTTGTCACGCCTTGCTTTTTCCAAAGTATCTAGAACGGTGCGGAGTGATGCCGTATTATTATCTTCATTTGCTAGTGCGCCTTGAAGTATGGCGCTAGTGCCAGAACTGCGTTTCGCATCTGTGATGTTAAGTGACAAGTCATAAACTAAAACAGATTTATCCTTGACTTGCGGTCCAGTATCTCTGGATGCAACTGTAATTAAAAATAATAGTAGCCCAGTGGTTCCAATCCCAAAAAAAATGAATAGTCCGAGTAGGCTACCGACTACGCTTGCAAAAGTTTGGTTGATAAAATTACGCATTTGGTGGCTAAGGGCTAGAGCTTAAGATTACACAGGAGTCAGCAGCCAGTGGAGAATTACTATATATGCTGTATTCTGACCCCTTTATCCTAATCTCTGCAATGCTCCAGAGTGTTTCAACTCCTTCAAGGTAGCGTTACCAGTGCAGAATAGAACGGTGGTAATTTCGGCGATTAACACCTCAACTAAAGCGTCAACAGCTGCTTCTGATTGAGCTGCGGCTTGTAAGAAAGGCCATGCAAGTCCGGCAATATCCGCTCCCAGTGCGATCGCCTTTGCTACATCCAAGCCATCACGCAATCCCCCAGAGGCAATTAAAGGAACTTGTGGCGCAATTGTGCGGATACTCGTAATACACTCAGCTGTCGGCAAACCCCAGTCTGCAAATGTCATTCCCATCCGTCGTTGTTGGGCATTTCCCGCCCGTTCACTCTCCACCTTAGCCCACGAAGTCCCGCCAGCACCCGCAACGTCAATCGCTGTCACTCCTGCGGCTATTAATTTCTCAGCCATTGTTGCTGAGATTCCATTACCTACTTCTTTAGCAATTACTGGTAGTTGTAATTTATTGCATAAATGATTGATTTTGTCAAGCAATCCTTTAAAATTAGTATCGCCTTTGGGTTGAATGCACTCTTGTAAAGGGTTAAGATGCAAAATCAAGGCATCAGCTTCTAGTAAATCAACTAGGCGCAGACATTCATCCAGCCCGTAGTCATAGTTGAGTTGGACAGCACCTAAGTTAGCAAATAAAAGAATATCAGGAGCGCGCGATCGCACAGCGAACGTTGAGGCAACTTGGGGCTTTTCCACTACTACCCGTTGAGAACCTACCCCCATTGCTATTTTGTAGTGCTGGGCAACAGAGGCGAGGCGTTGGTTAATTATTCCCGCCTCTTCTGTACCTCCCGTCATCGAAGAAATCAGTAGTGGTGCTAGTAGCTGCTTACCTAAAAAAGTTGTCTTTAAAGTAATTTCATTCCAGTCTAGTTCTGGCAAACAACAATGGCTGAATCGGTAGCGTTCTAGTCCATTTGTTGTGGAGTTGAATTGCACATCCTCATCCAGACAAATCCGTAGATGATCTGCCTTGCGCGTCTGGGTTTGTGCCGACAAGCTTGAAGGATTCACAGGTAAGTATAACTTAGGGTATTAACTACGATTCTCTCAGTCTTAGGCAGTCTCGGATCAGATGAAGTCTTTACACCTGGGTAATAGATTCTAAATTGTAATCACATGAGCGATCGCTTGCTTGAAAACAAAGTAAGTTTGACCTAAGTAGGTAAACCCAATTAATCTAAAAATGGATTAAGCGAAACACCTACCGACAATAAAAGTAACTTGCCTGTAAGATAGATTTGCACAATTTTTGCAGGATTATCAAAGCCAGCCTTTGTTGTCGCGCCTCAAACGCCGCCTGAATACTTCTGGGATGTTTTGCGATCGCACTGGGTTGTCGTTTGGAAAAAGCGGATACTTACAAGCGTGCTTCTACCTTAGTGTGGCAGCAGTTTTAAAGCCAAAATATGCGATCGCGCTTATCTGGCATCAGGTACTTTCCCCTAAAAACTAGCGCTCTCTAAAGCAGTTAGATCACAACAGTGCAGAATCGTGAACCTTGCCCTTAGCTAGCTATTGGATGTAGAGGAAGTAAAAATCAGTTCTTCCACTTCCTCTTTTTTGAGGATATATTTAATTTTTGATCTACCGTCGCAAAGAGCGTGGGTCAAGAGCATCGCGCAACCCATCGCCCAGTAAATTAAATGCCAACACTGTGAGGATAATCAACAACGCTGGAGGCCAGATTATCCAAGGTTGCAACACTAAAATCGAAGGATTTGTAGCTAATGACAGCATATTTCCCCATGAGGGATCGGGCTGCTGAATCCCCAGACCAATCAAACTCAGCACTGATTCCGCTACGATAAAACTTGGAACCGCTAGAGTTGCGGAAATGATTACATAGCTAGCCGTTTGCGGTAAAACGTGGCGGCGAATGATATAAAATGGCTTTCCACCCATCGCTCGTGCTGCTTGGACAAATTCTCGTTCTTTAATTGATAGCACCTGTCCTCGGATTACACGAGCAAGTCCAGCCCAGCTGATAAAGGAAGTAATCAAGATAATTAGCGCAAATCGCTCGGTACTCGTTAGCCCTGGTGGTAATACTGCTGCTAGGGCAACTAATAGATAAATGTTAGGAATTGTCATTAAAACTTCGACTAGACGCATTAAACCACTATCAATCCAGCCCCCAAAATAGCCAGAAATACCACCAATAATCATCCCCAGGGGAAATGTAATCGCAATTCCTACTAAACCGATACTGAGACTAATGCGACCTCCATGCAATAAGCGACTGAATTGATCGCGCCCTTGTTCATCGGTTCCCAACAGATTAAATTTGGCATCGCCAGTTGTGCCAAATAAGTGCAAATTCAAGGGAATACCGCTAAATATTTCCACTTCGTCAAACTTGGGGGGCAATGGCAAACTGAGCTGAAACAGATTGTAGGTTGAGCCTTGAGCAAATAGCCGCAACCAAGCAGGGTTTTGGCGATCTACAATTAATTTGCGATCGCCTGTTTCTAATTCCGTTTTTCCTTGAGTTGTAGGATAAACGTGCGGTCCTACAAATTCTCGATTTTCATTCCGCCAATAAATTTGAGTAGGTGGCAGCAGCGATCCATTTAGCTGAGAATCATAAGGATCGTAAGGGGCAACAAAATCAGCTGCAATTACTGACACATAGAAAACTAACAGCAACACAGCCCCAAATCGGGCTAAGGGATTTTTTTTAAGTCGTTGCCACCACATGGATACTCCTTCATTTCTTTGACTAATAATAGGTCAGCTGCCGCTACCTACAAAAATAACTGACTTCTAATAATTGTACTAAGGCAGCATAACAGGACAAAATTTTAGACTACGCAACATTTATATTCCTGCTGTAGTCAGAGACACCTACAGCAAAAATAAGTCATAGTTTATATAGATTAATTTATTTTAAATTTTCTTAGTAAACGGCTTTCGCTGGCTGGATGTAGAGGTGTTGCTGTGGCTCACAAGGCTTTTTCGGAAACAGAAAAAGAAGAATTCGACGGTTCTGAGTCAGCGCTAACTGTTGACAGCGTTGCC
Source organism: Gloeocapsa sp. UFS-A4-WI-NPMV-4B04 (assembly GCA_019359535.1). Classification (GTDB taxonomy): domain Bacteria; phylum Cyanobacteriota; class Cyanobacteriia; order Cyanobacteriales; family Chroococcidiopsidaceae; genus JAHHHE01. The sequence goes on along the minus strand of JAHHHE010000161.1, from coordinate 4,785 downwards.
CGTAAGGGACTTGGACGCAAGCCGTCACAAGGGTTACTCAGTGGCTGGAAAGGCGTTGTACTTGGCACTGGATTAGGAATTGCGATCGCACTCGGGGGAACGCGCTTTTTGTTTCGTCCAACTGCCACGCCAACAGTGACACAGCAATCTCCGCAACAGCCAGTAATGAGTGTCACCGTTGCACCAGTGCAAACAAATTCTGTTGCTCGTACGCTCAACGTTACTGGCACAGTAGCAGCCCGTGATTTGATTCCTGTTCTACCTCAGACAACGGGTTTACAAATTAAGCAAATCCTTGTGGAAGAAGGAGATGTAGTAAAACTTGGTCAAGTAATTGCTGTCTTGGATAATTCGGTACTCCAAGCGCAAATTAACGAGGCACGAGCAGATATAGAATCAAATCAGGCAGTTGTAGGTCAAAGACAAGCGGCCCTAGCTCAAGCCCGCGCTACATTAGCAGAAGCCCAACGAAATTTGCAGCGCTATCAAGAACTTGCAAACGCTGGAGCAATTAGTCGTCAAGAATTAGATACCCGTGCCACAACTGCGGCAACTGCAAGAGAAGCCGTCCGCGTCGCCCAAGCTAATATCAGCAGTGCCTCAGCCGATGTCCGTAGTAGCCGCGCTAGTTTGGCACAACTCCAAACTCAGTTAGGACAAACTCTTGTTCGCGCTCCTGCTAGTGGGCTAATTGCAGAAGCAACCGCCAAAGTTGGTGATGTTGCCAATGGAACGCAGAGACTTTTTTCAATAATTGAAAACGGCGCACTAGAACTGCAAGCACAAGTACCTGCAACACAGCTACCACAAGTAAACATTAATGCACCAGCCGTAGTTACTTACGACGCTGATCCTCGCGTTCGCTTACAGGGCAGAGTACGCGATATTTTACCCCTAGTTAACCCTGAAAGCCGAATAGCAACAGTGAGAATTAACCTGCCTCCGACTTCGTTATTGCGATCGGGGATGTTTGCGCGCGCAGCAATTACAACAGCAACAATGTCAGGGGTAACAGTACCTGCAAAGGCAGTTTTGCCTCAACCAGATGGTAGTGCAATGGTATTTGTCCTATCGGGCGCAGACATAGTTAAAGCCCAAACTGTCCAAACAGGGGGAGTTCCCAATGGTGGCAGAGTAGAAATTACAAGCGGATTGAAACCAGGCGATTCTGTAGTAGTCGCTGGTGCTGGTTATCTCAAAGACGGCGATCGCGTCCGAGTCGTACAGCAGCCAAATGAAACTTCCTAAACTTCCCCCTAGTCTTAAGTAGTTCCGGTAAAAACTACTTAACCTCAGTTCCCCTATTTCCCTAGCCCCTGATCCCTGACCTAAGCGCCCCTATGTCTTTCAATATCTCCGCCTGGTCGATTCGTCGCCCAGTTCCAACGTTAGTCTTATTTTTAATTTTGACCATTGTAGGCTGGTTTTCATTTACCCAGCTAGGTATTGATAATAACCCTAATATTGATGTTCCAGCTGTTTCAATTACAGTAACTCAGCCCGGAGCAGGGCCAGCAGAACTGGAATCTCAGGTGACGAAGGAAATTGAAGATGCAGTCGCCGGATTAGGAAATATCGACAACATCATTTCTACTGTTAATGACGGTGTTTCAAATACAGTAGTAAATTTTATTTTGGGTACAGATAGCGATCGCGCTACTAATGATGTCCGCAACGCCGTTGCTCAAATCCGCCAAAATCTACCTCAAGATATCCAAGAACCGATTGTTCAGCGACTAGAGTTTGCTGGTGGGCCAATTATGACCTACGCTGTAGTTTCCGAGCGACGGACTGTAGAAGATTTAAGTAATCTTGTTGATCAGACAATCAGCCGTGCTATTTTGTCTATCAAAGGAGTTGCTCAAATTAATCGGATCGGCGGCGTTGATCGGGAAATTCGGATAGACATCGAGCCGAGTCGATTACAAGCTCTGGGAATTACAGCAACTGGGGTAAATGATCAGATTCGCGCCTTTAATGCCAATTTACCCGGTGGACGAGCAGATTTAGGTGGCAGCGAACAAACTATTAGAACTCTTGGTAGTGCTTCTAGCGTTGATGTTTTAAAAAACTATCAGATTGTGCTTCCCAATGGTAGTTTTGTGCCTTTGTACAGTCTGGGAGATGTCCGCGATGGCTCTGCGGAACCCCGACAATCGGCATTTTTAAATGGCAAACCTGTAGTAGCTTTCCAGGTATTGCGTAGTAGTGGCACTACGCTTGTCACGGTAGAAGAAGGAGTAACAAAACAGGTAGAGCAACTGCAAAAAACATTGCCATCTGATGTCAAGCTGCAACTAATCTTTACGCGCGCCGACTTCATTCGCGAATCTTACCAAAACACTATAGATGACCTGATTCTGGCATCCGTGCTTGCTGTAGTAACAATTCTGGTATTTTTGCGGGACTGGCGAGCTACTTTGATTACAGCCATAGCGCTGCCACTATCAATTATTCCTACCTTTGCGGTTCATATGATGTTGGGCTACACGCTCAATAACATGACTCTGCTTGCTTTGGCACTAGCGGTAGGTAACTTGGTAGATGATGCTGTCGTGGAAATTGAGAACTTAGATCGGCACATGGCGATGGGGAAAACGCCTCGCCAAGCAGCTTTCGATTCTTCTGCGGAAGTGGGACTAGCTGTAATTGCTAGTGCGGCGACGATTATCGCAGTTTTTCTGCCAGTTGCTTTTATGGGCGGCATTCCGGGTCAGTTCTTTCAACCTTTTGGGGTGACGGTTGCTGTTTCGACAATATTTTCTACGATTGTGGCGCGTACCATAACTCCAATGTGTGGGGCTTATTTGCTAAAGCCAAAAAGAAATAAGCAGCATAAGCAAAATGGGAAAGTTACTCGGCGATTTCAACCTTATCGTCAAATACTGAAGTGGTCATTAAAGCATCGGATGACGACTATCTCAATTGCGATCGCTTTCTTCATCGGTAGTTTGATGTTAGTCCCGCTAATTCCCAAGGGATTTATTGATAATGGCGACCTTGGTCTTTCTACAGTTGTAGCTGAACTGCCACCTGGTTCTACCTTAGAAGACACAAACAAAGTCGCGCAACAAGCAACTGCATTGATCCGCCAAAGTCCAGCAGTTGACTCTGTATTAGCCACACAAGAAGTAAATTCAGCAACACTGAGCGTTAAGCTAAAGCCTAAAGAAGATCGTGATCTTTCCCAAGCTGAGTTTGAAAAGCAGCTACGTTCTCAATTTTCCCAAATTCCGGGCGCACGGATTAGTTTTCAGAGTCAAGGGGCAGCTGGAAGTAGCAAGGATGTATCTATTGTTCTCAAGAGTGAAGAAAATTTTGTAGCTTTGAATCAAGCTGCTAATGACTTAGAAAAGCAGATGAGAACAGTTGCTGGTTTAGTCGAAGTAAATTCTACTGCTAGTTTAGTTAAGCCAGAAATTTTGATTATTCCTGATCCAGCACGGGCGGCAGATTTGGGTGTGACAGTACAGGCGATCGCGCGAACTGCATCTCTAGCTACAATCGGAGACAACGAAGCGAACCTTGCTAAGTTTAATCTTCCTGATCGCCAAATTCCAATTCGGGTTCAAATTGCCCCTAAAGAGCGTGAAGATATCAACACGATTAGAAATCTTCAAGTTCCAAGTGATAATAATACCCTTGTTCCCCTAGTCGCTGTAGCAGATATTCGCTTTGGCAGTGGGCCAGCACAAATCAACCGTTATGATCGCGCCCGCCAAGTATCGGTAGAAGCAAACTTACAAGGCGTTGCTTTGGGTGATGCTGTCCAAGCAGTTAACAAACTACCTGCACTGAATCCCCTACCGCCAGGAGTAGTGCAGCAACCCGCCGGTGATGCCGAGATTATGGGGGAGATTTTTGGCCGTTTTGGTACTGCTTTAGCTCTAGCGGTAATGTGTATCTATGCCATCCTGGTTCTGCTATATAACAACTTTCTGCATCCCCTCACGATTATGGTGGCATTACCACTATCTTTAGGAGGCACACTGTTAGGCTTGATGATTGCCCAAAAAGCATTAGGTTTATATGCGCTGATCGGAATTGTGCTGTTGCTCGGAATTGTGACAAAAAACTCTATCCTCTTAGTTGACTATACGATAATCAACCAGGAAGAAGGCAAGCCACAGTATCAAGCAGTAATAGCGGCTGGTACATCTCGGCTGCGACCAATTTTAATGACCTCCCTTGCTACAGTTGCGGGAACTCTACCGTTGGCACTAGGGATTGGGGCGGGGGCTGAAGTGCGTAGCCCGATGGGAATTGCGATCATGGGCGGTTTTACAACTTCTACATTGCTGACATTAGTAGTTGTGCCAGTGCTTTTCACTTATATAGACACCTTACAGCGTCGGGCTATAGATTTAATCCAACATGGATTTGGGAAAAAGAGGGCGCGAACAGTTGTTGTAGAGAATGGAGTGCATTCCCAAAGTGTAGTTGAAGGAGAATCGCTGCCTCCTGATCCTGTTGATCAGCCACAACCAAAATTTCCAATTCGTAAATAGTCGTATAATATGTGTTAGCTATTAGCTAAAATTTAGATAGCTAGCTGCGGGTATAGTTCAGTGGTAGAACGTCAGCTTCCCATGCTGAATGTCATCGGTTCGAGTCCGATTACCCGCTTCGCGCATAAATATTTTCAGTGCTTATCTAGCATCATTGGTGACAAGTTAAGGCTGTAAAGCAGTTGTCAAGGGGATTCTAGAAAATGCTTGAAAGAAAAATTGGTTAGAGCCGCGCTGTTTGTCAGGAAAGGGCGCAACAATTAACTTAACGTTAGGT
>JAHHHE010000160.1 GCA_019359535.1 Gloeocapsa sp. UFS-A4-WI-NPMV-4B04 | reverse complement strand
ATGCCACGATTATATTCACATGAGCAAAGGCACTGCCTAATTGAATCGGGAGCCAGATGCGGTGAAAGCTGCACGTCTGGATCTAACAGAGAGGGGCGCTGGATAATACCAGCCCTCGACTCTACCGGCTAAGACTTCTTTAACTTTAACCCTTGTACTGCTTTGCGCTTCGTTTCCTCCCCGCGACGATCATACTTAGCACTTGTAGAGGGAGACACATGACCCGCCAGCTTTTGCACTGTAAAAATATCTGTGTCCGAGTCAAATAAATCTGAGCAAAATGTGCGCCGGAAATCATGAGGGGAAAATCGCTTAACTCCTGCTTTAGTCGCTCGCTCTCGCACAAGTTTGTAAATCCCATCTCCATCAGAAGCAAAATGCCGCAGTTCGACTCTACGTGCTTTGTTAACCGGACAAATCAATGCTCCTGGTTCACTTCCTCTGACATTGAGCCAGTCTTGTATGATCCCAAGTGCTTCTGCTGTTAGATAAACAACACGCCGCTTTCCCCCTTTGCCGCGACGAACAATCAAAGAGCCACTACTTAGATCGAGGTCTGCTAGCTTCAGGTCTGCTAATTCTTGCCGTCTGATCCCACCAATTCGCAGAATCGCAATCACAGCCGCATCCCTTAGATCAAGGGGTGTTCTTTTAGCCAAGCAACTTTCGATTAGAGAGAATATCTCATCTTCATCTAAGGCACGACCGCGCAGTTCTCCTGATGCTTTGATATTTGCCAAATCAATCGCTTTGGTATAGTCAGTCATTTCTATTAAATCTAGTCGATGAGCTTCTTTGAGTACCCGCCGCAGGGCGACAAGCATTTTATTAACCGTAGTAGGAGCGAGTCTCTGCTTTAGGGCAGTGCGGACAGCAGCCGTGTGACGGTAACGTAGTTTCGACCAATTTAGAGTAAAACAATCGCATTCTCCGTCAGTCAACACAAAAGCGATCGCATTGAGGGACGAACGCATGGCGCGCTGCGACCCCTGACTCAACGAGCCGAGATAAACTGCGGCGGGATGACTCGTCAGGGGGACAGGTTCGGTTAGTTTCAAAACCGCAACTTCGGCGGCGGACAGCAGATACATCGCTCTTGGAAACTTTGCTTCTCAATATCTATCTTTTCACATATTTACCCCCACGAGATCGCCTCCAACAACTGCAATCTCATTGCGTATTGGTAAGATAAGCCAAAAGGCAGGTCAGGTGCTTGACTCATGGCATACCAACTCTCAGCAAGTAAGCTCCAAACGTATCACCGTTGTCCCCAATCGTATTACTTCCGTTACGAACTGGGGTTAAAGAGTGCTGCCTTTTTTGGTTCGGCTGCACTAGGGACAGCCCTGCATCAAGCCTTAGCTCAAATTTATCAAGACTGGAGTTACACAGAACCACTACCAAAAATTGACTGGATTCGCTATTGTTGGCATCAGCACTCTGGCTCTTTGAGTCCCCCTCAAACTGCTGAAGGCGAGGAAATCTTAGAAAACTACTACCACAAATTTATTGCCGATGAACCAGCCCTGCGCCGACCTCTTGCTGTGGAGGGTAAAATTAAAGGGCGCTTACAAGTCGCTAACTTGGAGTTTGCGATCTCTGGACGATACGACCGCATAGATTACTTAGAATCGGGATTAGAACTGATTGACTATAAATCTACTAAAGAAGTCAAACTGCCACTTCCCGACGAAATCGATCTGCAAATTGGTTTGTACTACCTAGCACTGGAGCAGAGATATAAGCAGAGTTTGCAGCAGATGAGTTTGTTATATCTAAGGACAGGAGAGAAGTTCAGCTTTGATGCCACCCCCAAACACAAGCAGCTAGTAGAATCGACAATTGGCGAGCTTGCTTTTAAGTTACGTACAGATGAATTATGGTCAGCAACGCCAGGAGAACACTGCTCTAGCTGCACCTACTCGCGCTACTGTGCTGCTATTCAAGAACATCCTGAACCACTGCCAGAGAATGCTAAACCTCCTCGGCGGATGCAACTATCACTAAATCTATAGCGTACTCTATGTTTAAGTGTTAAAAATGTAATACTACTACTTTTTATACATACTAACTAAAATTGCCCTCAGTAAAAAGCTCTGACAATATACCTGCCTTGGTAGCATTGACAGGTCAATGCACGTTGCGCCAACGCACTTTGTTACCGAACACTTCTGGTATCTATTTTGTGACTGACGAGCGTAACAGTTTGCTCTATCTTGGTAAAACTACAAGCTTACAGCGTCGCTGGGCAGGAGCAGGACATCATCGCTATAAGCAGTTAGCAAGAAAGGGATTAGATAAAATTACTATTAGCTATGTTTTAGCACCAATCGTTGAATTAGATGAACTAGAGCGTCAGTACATATTAACCCTCAAGCCATTGCTTAACTATGGCAGGGTCAAAAAGAATTTGCCTCAGAAAAGTCCGAGGTTGAGCGAACTGCAACGCTTATTGAGGCTAGTTAATAGCCCGCTTTTCCCCTCTTGTAAATTTACTACTAACCAAGAAGGAAATACCATACCTAGACCCGCTTGGGATTTATTTCGTGGCTTTGTTGCTGGTACTTATATAACTGATAACCTTTGCTACATAGTCATAGTTTGTCAACAAAATATGGGGGAAATTCTATGTAATAGTTCTACTCACAAGACCAAGAGGCGATTCTATATTCAGGACGAGGAGATTTGGAAAATTCCCGGTGCAGCACGTTATGCTTGGCTGCACGGACCGATATGGAAATTTGATGCAAGAGTAGTAGTTTTTGAGTTTGTAGAGTTTTTCACTCTAGGGAATTACGTGTTTGAGCAACTTTACACCTACCTAGAAGATTGCCAAATTGCAGCTGTCAAACTTAAGAAGCTGAGTAATACTATTTGCCTAAAGTCAATTCTTCAAACCCTACCTATAGACGAGAATAAGTCAGCACAAGATTATCTCTGCGCTATTTCTGACGACTTACAACCAATGCCAGCTGAGTTCGATTTGGACGAGCAAATTATTTGGTGAGTTAAAAAAGAAATTAACTTTGCTTTTGTCAATTATGCCCAAAATTCCCCAATAGACTTGTCCGAAATATTAACTTAGGGAAAAAAATGGTAAAACGTTGAATTGGGTGTTTACCATTTTCCAGTATTAGTTATGGTTTTTGATTATATACAAAACTATCCCCACCGGGCAAAACAAATTTTAGGGATTAGTTACGAACAGTTACAATCACTGTTGAATTGCGTGATACAGCGTCACCAAGAAATTAAAACAAAACAAGAAAGCCGAAAAATAAGAATTAATGCGGCTGGTGGTGGTCGTCCAGAAAAATTAGTAATCCAAGAGCAAGTAAGCTTATGTTTGTTTTATTTAAGGCAGATGCCGACATTTCAAGTATTAGGAATGTTATTTGGGGTGTCTAAGACAGAAGCCAACGATACTTTTCATTATTGGATACCAATTTTGCGAGATATCTTACCCGCTAGTTTATTAGAACAAGTCTCGAATAATGAAAGTGATTTATTATTTGTTCAAGAAGTATTAACGAATTTCAGACTCTTAGTAGATAGCCTAGAACAGCCAATATACAGGGATTCTGACCAAAAAGAGCAACAAAAGTATTTTTCTGGCAAGAAGAGGCAACATACATTAAAAAGTTTAATGATTGGGATGCCAGAAGGTAAGGATATTGTGGAGGTAGAAGTGGGCGTTCCTGGGCCAACAGCAGATATAAAATTGTTTCGTATATCTCAGGAACAGTTTGATAAGTCTCAACCTTTTTCTGGCGACAAAGGCTTTCAAGGAGGTGAAAACATTACTATCCCTCATAAAAGAAAACCAAAACGAGAATTAACTCAGCAGCAAAAGAATGAAAATCAAGCTTTGTCCAGTAATCGGATATTCATCGAACATTTAATTCGATTGCTTAAAATATTTCGGATTGCCTCACAGAGATTTCGATTGAAATTTGAGACTTATGAGCAAATTATTTTAACAGTTTGTGGGTTAGTTAGGCTTAGACTTGGTAGCTTGATTTTGCCAATTTAGCTACTAAGTATAGCAAATAAATTCTCAAAAAAAGGAGTAAATTTTTATGCCTCTAAACTAACAGGAACTATCTCAAGGCCCGATCACTACGTTTTTACGCAACTATCAAAGTTTTGCCTCAAAGCTTTGAACAGTCTGGCTTTGGAGTTTTCGGACAAGTCTAATGCGATCACTGTCTTTACTACACCAACGACTATCATTTGCTATGTGCGGCACACCCTTATGGCTCAGACCAGGACACCTGCCCTGACTTCAGCCCAAACTCAGAGAACGGCAAGCGATTTACAGACTTCCTCGGCTTACTGCAACAAAACGTAGAGCATCTCGATAGCAGCGAATCTTTGAGCAACCCCTTCGACTTTGAACTCGACGAAGAAATGTGGGAGCCAGAGGGTGCAACTTACTATGCAGGCGAGCTAATCCTACAACCCCAACAACGCTGGACACAGGCTGAACAGTTAGAGTTATTAGACATTCATCCGATGTTTACTGGCAGATGCCCAGACTGTAATCGACAGTTCCCACAGCATGAGAAACCGCCCGTACATTGGGATTGTGTATGTGGCTGGATTGACGATACGGTTTGAGGTGATCGCCCTTGCGCGGTTTTACCTGTAGCATTGCATTTGCTCATCTAGAAACCAACCAAATACTACTGCACCACTTATTAAATTAAAGCTCCTCAACTTACGCGATCGCTTTCCTCCAGTTTTTGGGAACGCTTAGTGAAGAATACTAGCGTTCCAAATGATCAACACCTCAATTTGTGCAACCCTAATCTTTACTTTGTTATCGGCTTTAACTCCAGTAGTAGCAATTGCCCAAACTCTTACTGGTCGCGTTGTATCCGTTGGTGATGGCGATACTCTGCGCGTTGCGACGGGTGGAAGAACTGTAACCGTAAGGCTAGCCTGTATTGACGCAGCTGAAACAACCCAAGCCCCATTCGGTAAAGCTGCTACTGATCGCTTAAGACAACTACTACCCCTTGGTCAGCAAGTAACCTTAAGAGTAGCAGATACAGATCGGTATGGGCGTTCTGTTGCTAAGGTCTACAAGGGCGACCTTTCAATCAACTTGGTTTTAGTGCAGGAAGGTCAGGCTGTGGTTTATCGAGACTACCTCAGTGCTTGTCCAGAACTGAGGGAAAGATTACTGAAAGCTGAAGCGAGTGCCAAAAGTCGCCGAATTGGTTTCTGGAGTCAGGCAACTCCAGTATTACCAGCAGATTTTAGGCGTGGCAAGAGGGCAGTTAATACACCGAAGCCAGCTGGCACTAGAGCGCGATCTCAAACGAACAGTTCGCCTGCTCGTGATTATAATTGTTCAGACTTTAGAACTCAGGCTGAAGCGCAAAGGGTTCTTGATTCTACGCCTGGAGAAGATCCCCATAAGTTAGACCGAGATAGTGATCGCATTGCTTGCGAGTCTTTGCCATAAAACTGCGTTCTCTCAAAACCTTTGCACTATTTCTGGGCTTTCCATGTACCACCATAAATCCAAGTTGAGAAGTGAGCTATCTGTAAACGGTTTACAGATAGATAATGATGATGTATCTGTAAACCGTTTACAGATAGAACGTAAAGTGACTCGTAATGGTACTACATATACTATGGATGCATACAAGGGATTATTTTGGCTAATGCTGTCCCAGCAGTGGCGACAAACAAAACTCCATTGAGCGGACTCGTCATACTTGACTCTGTAAAGCACTGGCTTGGGTTGTTCGCAAAGCTGGCAACTTTTTTGACGCGAGCGCACTATTAATTAACTCCCGCTACCCTTAAAGAAGGTTCCCCATCTGGATCGTAAACTACAGCATCAGAGGGTAAGCCTCTACCTTCAAAATTAAATACAGAGCATTTTGCTTAACTTTGAACAATTTGCTCAATTAGGGCAAGATAGAAATTATTTATCTAAGTTCAGATTAATGTTTCGAGTCACAACTCGTGGATTTTCGCAGGAGTTTCAAAGATGGACAGATGCCGTAAATACTGCTAATTCACTCAAGCCTAAATGCAAAAGTTGGTTGGAAGATATCAGAATCTTTGATAGTGAAAATTTAGTGTGGGTCTATAGTCTGTCTCACACCTACCCTCAATACATTGGGGCTGGTACTTATAAAAGATTAGCAATTCTATTTCTCACTGAAGCAGTAGCAGAAGAGGAACAAACAGCTGATGATGTCGGCTATTGTAAGGTTGAATAGAGATAAGTTAAACAACTGATTTATTCTCAAAGGAAAGCGTGAACGCGCCACAACCGGATGCGCTTAATCTGGTTCTTTTACGAAGCTTAGTATTCTAACCCAATTTATTCCTATGAACCAACTACCCAACCAACCACCGAATGCTTTCAATGTCAACGAACCCCAAAATCCGAATGTGTTGAACATTCCTGAACAGGAAGTTAGTAGTTCTAGCGGGGTAGCAAATTCTGAATCAGGTCACACGCCTGCTAGTGGAAAAATTATTAAAGACATTAAGCGCATCTATATTATTCTCTTGGTAATTGGCTTAATTGTTGGGGGAGTTGTATCATTGGGAATTGTTACTCTTCTTAATAAAGTAGACACAATAGACATACCAGCGAGAGTGGACGAAAAAACGCAATGATTACTTCTATGTATAAATTTCTTGGTGGTTCTATACAAGTAAAAATTTATTTTAATGAGGTACAAAATAATAGTTAGATAGTTAGCTCCGGTATAATTCTCCAATTTTTTGGCTAATAATAGAGTTTACTTCACTAACCGAGAAATCCCCTGCCGTAAGGTGCAATTGAATATTCAATGAAGTTCATTTTAGGCTCTCTATAAATATAAAAGTAAAACTTACTCATCATCTTCCTTGATCGCCTGTAAGTGAGCCTTCTTCTGCCGCAAGTTTTAGGAGCAATACCAAAAATATTAGATGCCAATAGGACACCAATAAGAACAGTCATCAGTGATCGGACTATCGGACAGCCTCATTCCTACACCCGCAGGCACAAGTTCATCTTCCCCATTGTTCATTAGCCATGAACCCCACAACGCAGTCATTTCCTGCCCTGCTATATCAACTATCGGCAGTTCTAACAACTCTTGATAAACATAAGTTTGTTCTGTGTACCAGTCATCATTTCCAGAACTCTCTACGAGTAAGTCATTCTTGTATACTGCGTATCCGCCTTCTCCCTGCCTTCCAAGAATTGGTTTAGCAAAATAAGAATGTCCAATTCTTTCTGCAATCATCGAAGTTTTTGGGAAATAATCGAACACTGTCGAGGCATCTTCTCCAAAAAAATCGCTACCTAAATCAGTAATCAGACTAAATACACTCTTCGGTTGCAGAGTAAAGCCTGAGCCAAAATTAATTAGTGCAACTTGTTTGTTTAAAATTAATTGCTCTAAACCATCCCACAGTAACTCACCATTCTCATCTCGGTCGTGAATTACCCACTCTAGGGGATACCACATGAACAAGATATCTATCTTGGTGTTGCTCAAGGTGTAGAACAATCCCTTACCCTTTTTAATTCCTAAAAACTCTAAGGGGAACAGCATTGTCTTAACTCCAGAGCCTTGTAAGTGCCGAGACAGCCAATGCATTGTCCCCATGTCTTCTACATTATTTAAGGCGGTGAAGCCTACAACGCATTCATTAACGTTTTTGCCAAGTTTTAATGCAGCCCTTTTTATCTGTTTGGATAAGGATATTCTGACTAGCTCATACGCTTCTGGGTTGGGGTCAGATAAGTTGAAGTATTGGGCAGCAAATTTATTTCCTTGCAGACACTCAAACCAGAAGCTAGGGGTCTGACAATTTATCTCAATGATTTTCTTTGATTGAGTTTGTCCTTCTTTCCAGCACCAATCTAATCTTATTGCAAATGGTAAACAGGCATCAGCTTTGATCACTTGCAGTGATTGTTTTGGGAAACCCATGAAAAGTAAAGTTTCAGCGTCTAAACCTCTTACAACTTCCCAAGTTTTTTTGATAACCTTACCAGCAGCAAGAGATGCTTCCTTTATATCTCGTACCGTTGAGGCACTTACCCGTTCGCAGTGGTACATTCCATACGGTTGTTGCTCCTGGGGGATGGGAAGTCCACTTATGTCGTCAATAGGAGCAATATTGTACCATTTCAACCCCATCTGCCTAAAAAATTGATTTCTGTAAGGATGCTGAAGTGCTTCCATAATTAACCTAATCCAAATCCGCCACGTCCAAAACTACCAAAACCTGTTTTACCGCTAAATGAATTACCTCCTTTAACTCCTGTAGAACCAGGAGATGAAACACCAGATCGAGAATTACTAGACTTACCATAATTTGAACGGCGGCTCCCACTCCTACCGTTATTGGTAAATATCTAAGTACAGGACAAAAAATGTAGAGCATTCAAGAAATCATCCATTTTCTGCTCCAAATTGAGAACAATGTTTCGCAGATGGTCAAAGCCATAGCGAAAAATGCTCTTGGCTCTACGTCCATGCTTTTTGATAGTGAGTGGGTTAAGTTGGTGTAGCCATTCCCCTGTTAAGATGACCCAACACAGGGCTAAGGAGAGCAAAGCCAGGAGCTTACTTAAACGCTCAGAGTCTTTTAGGTGAGTAGATTCCAAACAAAACCCACGAGTCTTAAAAATGCCAAAAACCGTCTCAATTCCCCATCTTTTGGCGTAATCAGTGATTGCTGATGTGGGAGCGGTTTGTGTCGCAACAATCAGAAGAGAACCGTCATCTAAGCGCAAGGCAGCAATGTACACCCAGTATCCCCATAAGCATCGTTGATGGCGCAGAATTTTGGTTTGTCCAGGTTGTAAATCTGCAAACACAACCCCAACTTTAAGGCTCTGACGACCATCATTGAGTTTGTAATTCTCTCGAATGCGGATCCTAAAAGGGGTGACTGGTCTACTAAGCAGATAGCCAAACCAGTCTTTACCCACAAACTCTCGGTCAGCTGTGAGGCAGGCAACTTCTCGCTCCCCAAAACGTTCTAGGAATTGGTTGAACAACTTCATGCGTTCAGCACTATTGGAATTCCCCCGTTTGTCGAGTAGACACCATACTAAAGGGAAAGCAACACCTTCATGCACTACCCCCAGCATCAGAATGTTGAAGGTGCAATCTCCAAACTGCCATTCGGTGCGGTCAATTGATAGCACCCATGGCTCAGGAATCGCCATCAGAGCAACAACAGCTTGCGCAATTTCCGCATAATTCATTTCATAGTGACGGAAAAACCGTTGGAGTCGTTTGTAATGAGAATCAGTTTGAGCCTTGCCACTGAATCCAGTTGCCAGTTCACTCAGGTTGACAGTTCTGACTCGCAGCAACGCAATCAAAAAGGCTGCTAGAAAGCTCAACCTTGCACCATGCCAACTTACAGCGGTTCTTGATTGGGCAAGGTACAGTTAAAGAGTAGACTTGAACTGAAGCCAAATGAAAGCTTACTCGGTAGATCTGCGCCAAAAAATCATCGATGCCTATAACCAGAAAGAGGGGTCACAGCGACAACTGGCTAGAAGATTTCGAGTCAGTTTAAGCTTCATTGAAAACCTATTAAAGCGCTACCGCATAGATGGAACAGTGGAACCGAGAGCGCACGGAGGAGGACAAGTAGCGAAACTTAACTCAGAGCAAGAAGCTGTGCTGATTACTTTAATAGAGGACAATAATGATGCGATTTTGGTAGAGCTATGCCACCAACTGGAGCAACGTGTTGGTGTAGGTATTAGTCGAGCGACGATGGGGCGATACGTCCAGAAGCTAAAGATTACCAGGAAAAAAACTCTGCATGCAACGGAGCGGAACAGCGAACGAGTGCAGCAGTTGCGAGTGGAATATTGGCATGAAATTGGCGCAGTCAACTTGGAGGATTTGGTATTTGTTGATGAGACAGGTTCTAACTTGGCAATGACAAGGCGCTATGCCCGTTCTGTCCGAGGCAGCCGCGCCTACAACCACGCCCCTCACGGGCGCGGACAAAATATGACATTGATTGGAGCAATAGCTCTAAGAGGGCTGGTGGGAGAAATTACTTTTCCTGGTGCAACCGATGCCCTAGCCTTCAAAACTTATGTGACTCAGGTCTTGGTCCCTAACTTGTGGAGAGGAGCCTGTGTCGTCATGGATAACCTCCCTGCTCATAAAGTTAAAGGCATTCGGGAAGCAATTGAATCGGTAGGCGCGACAGTCATTTATTTGTCCCCTTATTCACCAGATTTCTCACCAATTGAAAACTGTTGGTCAAAGGTTAAAGAGTTTCTCCGTGCGAGAGCCGCACGAACTTATGCACAATTAGACCAAGCAATTACAGATGCTCTCGCTGCGGTGACACTCCAAGATATTATCGGTTGGTTTACCCATTGCTGTTGCTATGTTTCACCCAACTGAGAACTGCTGTAGATGAGGGCGCAAAGCATCTCGAAGTAGAGTAACTTGATTCATAGGGTTTCATCGTTCAAGAATGTGGTAATTCTCATGAAACCCTTTCCCTTCATTGTTTGCAAGCTTTTGTCCTGTACTTAGAAGGGAGGCTAAAGATATCGATGGGATACCTCAACAGCCTTTGCAATGCCATCTTCTGCCCTGATTCTTTTTCCTTGGCAAGAAGTTTGAGAATGTGAAAAACGCACTCGGTGAAGCTTTTGGGGAATCGCTTAACACTGTGAAATGGAGTGCCTGGCATGGAGATGCCGAAGCTGCTCTAACGAAGCTGAGATTAATCCAAGACAACATTAGTGATGACGTTCAGCAAGCAAAGATGCAGGGATTGCATGATTATCTAAAGCACAATCTGGCATATCTGATCAATTATGAGCAGCGGGAAAGCTCAGCTAGAGTCTATACCAGTCAAGTTGCAGAATCGCATATTGATTCCCTAATTAATGCCAGACATCAGCGCCAGAGGAAAATGCAATGGATCAGAGAAGGTGCTCACAATGTCTTGCAAATTCGAGCCAAGATGGTCAGTCAAGAATGGAGTAAACAATGGCAAGATACTGTACTTGATACTCTAATAAATGCAGCGTAAACCAAACTTCAGCACAATAATTTATTTCGCTTCCACTGCCAAATCGTCTGAGCACTCAAAACCTTGGCACCACTGTATCGCTCGACTAACCCGGCGACCTCCTGGTAACTCATGCGATTGCTGTAGTACACGCTCAACTCCTGCAAACCTCGACTGATGTAGCTCACAGGTATCTGTTAGCATAATTCGAGAAAGCTCACACCCAAACCATCAAGATCATACTTCTGCAACTTAAACTCAAATTTCCCATGCCAGGTTTTGAGCGTAACGGTGCGAGTGCCATTGCAGCACAATCCTAACTCGTTTTTTTCTCCAGGTGAACTCCCTCTGCGCCTGTTGTAGAAGTTGTGCCTCAATTTCAGGTATACCTGCTTGCGCCATGCCTTAACGCCTGCTTCAATCGTCTCTAAGTTAGCGTGGCGTAGAGCGATTTCCTTTACATTACCCTCGCTTATGATCTTGCCTTGGTCGTCCCGAATAATCACTTCGATGCTTGCCATAGTTACCCCTGGGATGCTTGCCCATCACTTCATCTTAGTCCCTCTTCACCTATCAACCCAAAATTTAGAGGTGGTACTTCAGTGTAACTGTACAGAACCACGTAGACGGCTATTTAAAACAGGAGCCTTGGTGTGTATCACCTGTTCGACAACATCGGCAGCATAAACCACTCCTCCTGCATCCCGAATAGCAGAACATAGTTTTGCTGCACGATCTCGGTAAGTGCGATCTTCATATACCCGCTGAATTGCTATCTTTAATTTGGAAACATTTAGTTTTGCAAGGGGGACAACTTCACCAGCACCAGCTTGTGCTACCCTTGCTGCCATGCCAGGCTGATCGGTAGTAATAGGAATGGCAACTATGGGAACTCCACTACTTAAACAACTCACTGCTGTGCTACCTGCATGAGTAACGACCAACTCAGAACGGTTAATCAGTTGTTGGTGAGGTGGGAAAGCAATCACAAGTGGGTTTCCTGGAAAATTAGCCTTCGATGGATCTGCTTTGGGATTTCCTAGAGAAATCACTAACTGTGCATCGATATCCAGGCAGGCTTCGGCAATAAAATGAAAAATTTTCCAGTTATGGCTTTGTAATGTTCCCAGAGATGCATAGATTAAGGGCTTACCGTTTAGTTCTTCAAAAGAGAAAGACTGCTTGTTTAACGATATAGGCTCTATATCTTTGGGGCTTTTGAGCGATCCTACATAATGAAACCAGGGTACGATTTTTTCACGGGGAAAATCGAGTTCTTGAGGCAATTGAGCAATTTGGGCAAGTTGCGAATAGGAATCATCCCGCTGATGGTGACGTGGCAGATGCCATTTTTCTCTCTGCTGAACCAATACATCCCAAATTGCTCGGGTCAGGTAATTGATTAGAGCATTTCCCAATTGATTTCGCAACTTAGCCCACCAGACATTTTCATATCTCCAGTGAGTGAAATAAGGAGGGACACCAGGTTCTCTATTAATCGGTAATGCGTTGCAGACTGTAATAAAAGGTAAGTTTAGATAATCGGCAACGGTTCCCCCAGCAGTTGTAACTTGATCGACGAGAAGAATGTCAACTCTAGCATCACGAATAGCCTTAGGAGCGTCACGAAACAACATACTGGCTTCCTTCTCAAAAAACTGGATAGCAAATTTTAAGCCTTCCAGTCCAGTTAATTGTCCTAGCTGGGTATAAATAGCCTCTATGCTGCCAGGAGGGAAATCGCTAGCTCCAATTTCATAAAATTCCAAGTTGGACTGGGAAATTTTTTCTTCTACTTC
Source organism: Gloeocapsa sp. UFS-A4-WI-NPMV-4B04 (assembly GCA_019359535.1). GTDB lineage: Bacteria > Cyanobacteriota > Cyanobacteriia > Cyanobacteriales > Chroococcidiopsidaceae > JAHHHE01. Next base: position 1,249 of record JAHHHE010000160.1, on the reverse strand, counting down.
TGGTACACCAAACAATGTGACTTTGTGTCCGCGATACATCAGCTCAATTCCCAAATTGCACATGGGATTTAGATGACCGATTGCTCCGGGACACAGTATACCAATATGAGACATATTTTTAGTAGTCAAGAGATTATTGCTCAGTATAATGGGACTTTAAAAATTTCTAAAAGATTCACCTGCGCTCTTTATGGCAATGGCTTACCGATGACCTTCCTGTTTTTCCAACCCAACCAATGCGCCCAGGTAAGCCAGAGCGTCATGAATTTGAGTATATTCGTCACGGCACTCAAACATTAATCGCTAGCTTTGATGTCGCTAGCGATTAGGTGGCTCAAGCAACAGTTAGTGATACCCGCACCGAGTCCGATTATCTAGCTCATGTGCGACAACTGATTGCTACTGACCCCGTTGCTATCAAGTGGCACTTGGTGATGGATTGTTTAAATACCCACCAATCTGCATCTTTGGTGCGTTTTGTGGTAGAAGTTGCAGGTCTCGACATTGACTCTTGAGTTAAAGGTCGCTCAGGCATTCTTAAATCGATGCAAACTCGGGCTACCTTCTTGAGCGATCCTAACCATAAGATCGTCTTTCACTTTACCCCTAAACACTGTCCCTGGCTCAATCAGATCGAGATTTGGTTCAGTATCTTGGTGCGTTCGTTACTTAGACGAGCTAATTTTACTAGTATTGCTCAACTGAAACACCGCATCCTTGAATTCATCGATTATTTCAACCGCACGATGGCTAAACCCTTCAAATGGACTTACCAAGGAAAAGCTTTGAAATGCTAACACGAACGGTAGGCTCACTCGCGCCCAAGTCTACTAGGCTCTTCCCAAGTTTTGGTAATCGAGAATTTTGAACTGCTCTAAAACCATGAGAATCTTATTGAGCAAACTGGCGGTCGCACCCCACTTCACCAAAAGCTGGTAAGAGCCGATAAAGCGTGTTAAGCGATACCAGCACCTGATGGCCAGCATTGAGCAATTCTGGGACAATAGCGGAGCCGACAAAGCCGGTAGCCTCAGTGACGAAAACACGCATGGTGGTTTCTCCTTCGAACTTCGTGTCCAAGTGGGTTACTAAATATTTGCTGAACGGAGCTGCAGCGCGATGTCGCTGGAGGCCTACATCACCACGGAACCGGGCCGTCCTCGTCCGAGAACGTGCCCGTCGGACCGTCCGGGCCGATGAGCGCGAGGCGCACAGCTTCACGTGCGCCCTGTTCGACCGTGCGCGTGCC
>JAHHHE010000159.1 GCA_019359535.1 Gloeocapsa sp. UFS-A4-WI-NPMV-4B04 | reverse complement strand
CACTGACAATATTCGTCCACAAATTTTACTGTTGGTCCGGCTGGACGAGGCTGTACCATAATCTACGTCTTGGTTCTAACGTTTGTACCTTATTATACTACTGCCAGAGTGACAAAACAGGGTTAATCAGGAGCGAAGTGGTTCAGGAAGTTTATGGCTGGCTTCTTGGGCATTGGTCTGTACGCTCACTTATGTTCCAGGTTGCCGAACACGCTCAAATCTCCCCTTTACGATTGAGCAATACTTAGACACTTAATATTGTCCGGAGAGCTGTTCCTAAATTTCAACGTCTCGAACCAGAAGAATTACCTTTTTTTTACCTGGCTGGTGAAGGAAATATTGGATGAGCAGATACCGGAACGTGAAGGAAGAAGTAATCCCCGTGTAGTAAAAAAAACCAGAGCCAAGTTTCCGTCTAAGAAGCCCATACATAAGGGAGCAGGAGTAAAACTTCAAACACTTATTTTTTCTGTACTCAATACTGCTTAAACCTTAACCGAACCGTCTTGGATGATTACACCACGTTTAGAGGTCAATTTGTCCCAGGCGGTGAGCGCGACTTTAGCGCCACTGTGTTTAATATAGGGGCAGTCTATCAGGCAAGCGAAGCAATTAGTTTGTTTGCGGGCTTCTCCCAAGGCTTTGGATTGCCAGACTTTGCCGTTATTCTGCGCGATCCACCAAACGGATTTACAAATATTGAAGATTCTGTGCGTGACCTCAGCCCGCAGAAAGTCAATAACTACGAAATCGGTATACGCGCCAACTGGTCTACAGTCCAAGCTTCCCTAGCTGCGTTCTATAATACTTCGGATCTGGGGCTGTCGTTTAATACTATAGAAGGTGGTTTTCTGGAGTTGGTGCGCGCACCAGAACGGATCTACGGTTTAGAAGCAACAATTGATTGGCAAGCAACCGATCGCCTACGACTTGGTAGCACTTTAAGTTTGATCGAGGGTGAGAGTGATGAAGACGAAGATGGCGATTATTTCGCTCTGACAAGTTCCCGCATTGCACCCGTGAAACTGACTGCTTATGTGGAGAATGAGACATTACCGGGTTGGAATAATCGGCTGCAAGCGCTATTTGTAGGCGATCGCTCTAGGGCATTTGACGAAGGCGTTGATTTGGGGCCAATTGACAGCTACATCACTGTAGACTTCATCAGCAGTATCAAGCTTGGCCCAGGAGATTTACAAATTGGCGTTGAAAACTTGTTCAACAACCAATATTTCCCGATTCAATCTCAATTGAGTGCAGGTGCGGGTGGAGATACTTTTAACTATGCAGCCAGAGGACGAACGCTGCGGGTTGGTTACTCGCTTACCTGGTAAAGTGCTGTCAACGAGGATGATTAAATTGAAAATTTTTTGGAGTTGCGATCGCTTAATTTCATGAGCCTCATAAACTTACAATTGGCTCGAAATCAACTTTTGGTATGTTACGTCTTAGAATGGGTTTTTGCGCTGCGTAACCCAGCTTGGGTAAGGTTGATTAGTGTCTAGTAAGGTACGCTCCAAGACAAATTTGAGTCAAGATTATTTGTAATGTAAACAGACACTTCAACCGGAATTAAGGGTATTGGTGTTAAAAAAATGTCATGCAAAAGCAGAATGGATACTTTGCAGCAGGTTTAGGAGCTTTGGTGGGGGCTATGGCGCTGAGAGGCCTGGGTATGTATCTAGGGATGAGCTATGTAAAAAAAATTATGCCGAATGCTGAATTAGAGGCACTTATTCCACTAGCAATATTTCATTTTGTCGGGTGGTGGGTTGGAGAAGTCCTAGGATGCTGGCTAGGCTTGCGCTGGCGGCACTACCGAGGGGCGGGCGAGACAGCTACCCTGCTGATAGGGCTGACTCCTTTCGCAATAGTCTTCTGGCTGATCTTCTACCCTGTTTTTTTGAATTGGGTAAGGGCTAGTCTAAGTGAATTAGAGTTTGCACAGCTATATGAAAAACTTAGCTTAATCACAGTTAGTTTTTTGTCGATTGCTTTAGCGTTGCTTGCACGGTTTCTGACAAAACCCCTTGCTTCTTAACCCCACAGGAAAGAGGAGAATTTGCCACCTGATCAAGCGCGATCGCCCAAATAAGCCACTAATGACTGCCTTAAACCAAATATCTCTCTGACTTATGTCAGGCGATGTCTAGGACGCGCTACGCATATCTACTATAATTCATCCAAGCAAAGCGATCGCGATCGTCAAAGAGACAAGTACCTTTTTGCTTATCCCAAAAACAGTTTGTATGCCGGATTTTTGTTTTCATCCCAGTAGCGATAGCCCAATGTATCGAGAAATGCCTGCCACTCTCCCATCTCATGAGGGGGAACCTGCATACCTACAACAATTCGCCCGTAGTCTGCGCCGTTGTTGCGGTAGTGAAACAAGCTTATATTCCAGTCAGGACTCATAGAAGCGACAAACTTCATCAATGCGCCGGGACGTTCGGGAAACTCAAAACGGTAAAGCAGTTCATTGTGAGCAAGAGGCGATCGCCCACCAACCATGTGCCGCAGATGCAATTTTGTTAGTTCGTCATCAGTTAAGTCAATGGTTTTGAATCCATGCGCTTCAAAGTTTTCCACCATCTTTGCCGCATCAGCACGGTTTACAATTTGCACACCTACAAAAATATGGGCTGATTTTTCATCAGCAATCCGATAGCTAAATTCAGTCAGGTTGCGTTTACCGAGACATTCGCAAAACTTACGCAGACTTCCCCGCTCTTCAGGAATTGCAACTGCAAAGATGGCTTCGCGGCGTTCACCAAACTCTGCCCGTTCAGCAACAAAGCGGAGACGATCAAAGTTCATGTTAGCACCGCAAGCAATGGCAATTAACGTTTGATTCTGAATTTGCTCTCGTTCTACATAGGCTTTGGCAGCTGCGATCGCTAATGCACCTGCTGGTTCCAGAATTGAGCGCGTATCCTCAAATACGTCTTTTATCGCGGCGCAAGTATCATCCGTATCCACCAAAATTATTTCATCCACATATTGCTGACACAGACGGAAGGTTTCTTCACCCACTTCCCGCACCGCCACCCCATCAGCAAATAACCCCACCTGAGACAAGCGCACCCGTTTACCTGCTTGCAGCGATTGATTCATAGCATCAGCATCCACAGGTTCAACACCAATAATCTTAATTTCAGGACGTAACCGCTTTACATACGCCGCAATTCCAGAGATTAATCCACCACCGCCAATCGCCACAAAAATGGCATGGATTGGTTGCTGGTATTGCCGCAAAATTTCCATCCCGATTGTTCCCTGTCCGGCGATCACATCTGGATCATCAAACGGGTGAATAAAAGTTAAGCCTTTTTCCGCCTCTAATTCACGAGCATAAGTATAGGCATCGTCGTAGGTATCCCCATACAACACCACCTCACCACCACGCGCTTTAACGGCATCTATCTTGACCTGCGGTGTAGTTACTGGCATGACGATAATTGCTCGTGTTCCTAGCTGACGCGCAGCCAGAGCAACTCCTTGGGCATGATTCCCCGCAGATGCGGCAATTACGCCCTGTGCTAGCTTATCCGGCGGCAGTTGCACCATTTTGTTGTAAGCACCCCGCAGTTTGAAAGAAAAGACTGACTGCATATCCTCGCGCTTGAGCAAGAGTTTGTTATTCAGCCGTGCAGATAGGTTCGGGGCATATTCTAGGGGCGTTTCCTGGGCAACATCATATACACGGGCAGTCAGAATTTGTACCAGGTAGTCGCAAAGCATGGTGTCAATAAGTTGGTGAATGCCGCATGAGAGACAATTTTACTCTATTGGCATCCAGTAATTCAGCTATTGCAAAAACTCAGCCATTTGATAAGCCATAACTGCTGCATCAGCAGTCACAATTGTCAATTTGTGCCTAAAGCTTGACAAATAAGTAAACGATCAAATGGATCGCGGTGTAGTGATGGTAACGTGATTAAATGACCAACACTTGCCTCATCAACTATAAGGCTATCAATTCGATGTTGTTCGCGTTGCTTAGGCAAATAAAGTTCGGGTGATTCTGGTAGTGGAAGTTTTCCTAATTGATATTTGATGATGCACTCCCATAAAGAAACAACACTCAAATAAACAGTATTGTCAGGATCTTGAATGTGACCTCGAAATCTTGTTGATAGCTGATTACTACCACTAATAAACCAGAGAAATATGTGAGTATCTAACAATAATTTCATTGGGTTATAACTTAACCCTCAAAGTCACGCAGCATATCTTCAGGTAATGGATCGTTAAAATCAGATGGTACTATAAACTCTCCTACACAAAGCGCAAATGGGCGGAGTTCTTTCTGTTCTGAAAGTGGTAGCTGACTTCTACGGGTTTTAGCAAACAATAGAAAATCTAAAAGTTCTTCAACTAGAAAATCTGGAGCTTGATCAATTTCCTTAATTAGTTGTTCTCTCAGAGTCATTATTTTAGTATCTCCTTTAAAATTCAACTGTTAATACGGCAAGTTGCTGGTTCATCCAGCCAGTTCTAGTGGCTTCATCCATCTCAATTGTCCGTTTTAAAACTGTTTTAGCAATTTCTAAGTGTTCGCACTTGCGTCTTTCAACCTACGGCGATAGATAATCGCGCTAAAAGACCACTAACGTTAAGAGCAACTCAATTTATTCTGTTAAGACAGTTACTCAAACCCTATTTATCCAATACTTCTTCAGTGCTTCATACATAATATCCACATGGAATAGAACTTCATATATATTCCTGTCTTCAAGCTTCACTTGAATATGCATAGTTCAAATTTATTTACTTCAAATCTGGAATCTCTTGGTCTAGTTGCACAGTGTAGTAAGTAATATCTCTAACTTTGGCTAACGAAATAGGAATTCCCAAAGTTTTATATCCTACGTTCTGAACTTCCTTGTCCTTAGCTCCCAAACGATCTTGCCAGATGAGGTTTCTCATTTTTCCAGGCTCAACTACTAAAACTTCCATACTAGGTAGTAGAAATATCCAGTAGTCAGCCTGTGAGCGCCATCCCCAACCAGGAAGATCTTGATTGTCTACAGAGACAGTTTCAAAAAACAGATTTCCTGTTCTAGATGATGCTATATCAAACTTGTATTCAACACTAACCGTAGTTCCATCTGGACGCATCAATATTCTATCTATACCATCTTCCTGATATTTTCTAACTCCAGAAACATCTAGAATTTTGTAGGCAGAGCCAAGCCATTTATCGAGGACTTCCTCACCATGTTTACCTATGAACTCTTGGCTCTTGAAATCATATGTCTTACTTCTGCTATGTGTTTGCATTTTCATCTGTTGCACCTTCAGCATATAGCATTGGAATGGAAAGCTGTACACCGCCATTGTGAATACGCATAGGAATTCCAGAGTATCTAGAAATCCACTTAATCCAATTCTTCAAAGTTTGCGAACGCCGATTACTTGTATCAGCACCTCGCAATATTTCTGGAAAAGCTAGATTTTTAATTAACTGCTCATCTAGTACGAGTTCATTATTCAGTTGGCTCTCTCTTTCTGTAACAGCAGCAATGACACGCCAAACAGGAGAATAGTTCAACATAGCTTCAATGAGTAACCGAAATCGCAATTGATCATTGAGTGCCTCAGCAATCAGCCTTCCTTTTTCAGTCAGTTCTATTACCCATTGATTGCCATGCCGTGTTCTCGTAATCAACGTGAGTTGTTCTAGAGTGTGCTTCGCATACTGTCCGTGTCGAGAAATATATTCCTTCTTCTTTCCTCGATGTCCTAACTTGTACCCTAACTCATACGAATCTGTTACTCCTTGATTAATCAACTCAACAGGCTTAACGATCTTGGCTGGTTTATCGTACTGAGGAATAGACTCTACAACGTTCTTATCATCCCATTCGTCCACAATTTTGAATCTCTGTCTAAACACATCAGCAGGTTTCACCTTCACCTCAATTATCAATACTTCATTGTTTGCAAAGTCAGGTCTGTAAAATAAGTTGCAAGTCACTCCAGAAATCTCATTGGTGTTGACATCGTAAAAATCGGTCTTACTCAAGTGACCATCTCTCTTCAGAATCTCTAGAAATTGGTTCAGTTCCTGGCAGACCTCAGGAGGGTAATATTTATCTGGATTATTCAGCTTTTTTTGAAGAGCGGGAGCGGCGCTGATTTTGAACATCAATTATTTCTCCTTTAGTAAATTCTCTATTTCAATAAGACCACTATCTATGGCAAGAAGTTTGTGAGCGACCTCTGAAATTGGAATTGGAAGATAATTCGCGAGACGAGGGCTAACAAAGGCAACAGCTCTGCGCGTATGATACGTTATATAAATGCAGTCAACGTCAACCTGTAGACGCTCCCAACATTCCGTCATATGTAGCCGGAAATCTGATAAAGACATTTCTTCACTCTGAATGATTGCGCCATCTTTTTCAGCTTCTTCTAAATCCTTTAAAGGAACTAAGAATGCAACTACTTGACCGTAATAGGTAGCAGCAATTCTTTTCATCCCTAGCTGAACCTGACGCTTGAACTTTGGCAGGCTCTCTCTCAGGTCTGACAGTGGGAGCTGCTTAAAAGAACTCACAGGGCTTTCCTCTTAATCTATTTAGTACAAAGGTACTATACAATTGCTAAACGAATTTAATCTGTAAAACAATATTATATAGTATAGCTTATTATGCAAAATTTACATATGTTACTTGTTTTACATTTTGAACCTGGTTTATTTTGCCTAGAAGCTTTTTGGCTATTCTATATTAGAAGATAATTTGGCTTTAGCCCCTGAAGAGAGTGCATTAACTATCACCGTAGGTTGGGTTACTTATGAAACTCAATATCCCATCATGCCCTCTGTCTGCGCCAAGAAGCTAATGGCAACTCCCACGGGCAGTAAGCAGGAATTCGGATGAGGTGATGAGTTAATTGCCTACAGTAAATTACGTGATCGCTCTTCTACTTCCTAAGCGCGATCGCCCCCTCAACCCCTAACTGCAACAAACAGTTCTCCATACACTCGTTTGAGATCCTCTAGTTGATAATGAGCATTTAATCCACTAGGGTTGGGTAATACCCAAATGATCGCACTATCCAAAGACTCATTTTGTTTCCCTATAACTGCTTTAGGTCGATTGAACGCCGTTCGATAAGCGCTGATACCCAGAACAGCCAGGTATTGTGGTCGATAATGCTGCACCTTGGCTACCAACTGTTGCTGACCTTTAACCAGTTCTTCAGCATCTAATTCGTCTGCCCTTGCTGTTGCCCGATCTACAATATTCGTCAGACCATACCCAAACTTTAGAAGGTCACGATCTTCATAGGGTGCAAGCAATCGTTCTGTAAAGCCTGCTGCATAAAGCGATCGCCAAAAACGATTTCCGGGACGGGCAAAGTGATGTCCGACTGCTGCACTATAAAGGCTAGGATTGATGCCACAGAACAAAACTTGCAAGTTTGGCGCAATGATATCTGGAACTGTCTTCCCAAGCGCCGCACTAATTTCTGCTGATGTAGGTTTGTGCTGCACAATCTATATTCTGCCTCAAAATGTCTAGCTATCTAACAATATTCTCATTCTAAATCTTGACAGCTTGATGCCATTTTGAAGTAAATAATTTTGTCAATTCAACTTAGAGTAAGTAGGGATGCTGTATAGAGGTAGACGTGACGCGCAAAAGAATTTATCTGGCTAATCCCTATGGTTTCTCGCAGCAGCAGAAGACATTGTTGTTGCCTCCAATTGTGCAAGCTTTAGAGGCAATGGGAGCAGAAGTATGGGAGCCGTTTGAACGCAATAATCAAATTGATGTTTCGCAGACTGGCTGGGCATATAGTGTGGCACAGGCAGACTTAAATGATGTGAAAAACTGCGATGGAATTTTTGCGATCGCCAATGGAACACCGCCAGATGAAGGGGTAATGGTAGAACTAGGAGTAGCGATCGCTCTTGATAAAGCAATTTTTCTATTCCGAGATGATTTCCGTCGTTGCACTGATAGTGAACAATATCCCTTGAATCTGATGCTCTTTTCTGGTTTGCCACAAGTTGGCTGGGAAGACTACTATTACACCTGTGTAGACGAGATTAAGTCTACTGAGAAAGCTTTGTATAGTTGGTTGAAGCGTAAGTAAATAGTGCGATGTCCGCGCTTCGCGCAACGGACAGGCAATCCGCGAAGCGGTTGCCATCGCCATAGATTAGGTAGCAATAAAAGTACACCGTGAGGTAACTCACGGTGCTTATCCTTTACTTGATCTTACTCATTGGACGCAAGCAGCTTTGATACTTCTGCGTGTGCTAAGACAACGCCTGGTTCGCGCTGGAGAGCATTGTAGTATTTTCTGGCAAATCCATTGCCTACCTCTGACGGCGTGAGCAGCGTGCGCGTATTGGTAAGTAGATTTTGGATATTTTCTAGCGATACTGGTTCATCGGCTGAGAGCATTTCGTCAATTTGGACTACAAGTGAGGAAATACGATGTAGCCAAGCAAATTGTTCATGCTCGATCACAAGTTGCAGCAATGCGCCGCTCGATACTCGTCCATGTACTTGTTCGTAAGCGATACGTTCTGTGTCAAGCAACATCCGGTGCAGGTGGAGCAATTTGTTTCGCAGATCGCGCAGATATTGATGTTGATTTATTCGTTGTAGAAGTATGTTAGAAGTCAATGGAACCCATCCTCTCGTTACGATAGTCGTCAATAGCTTGGACAATTTCTGCTTCGGTATTTATCACGAATGGTCCGTAGCGAACAACAGGCTCGTTTAGTGGTACGCCAGCAATGAGTAGCACATACAATGGTGATTCCGCATCGGCTGAATTTTTAATTACCACTTCCTCACCATCTTGGGCAAATATCACCATCTGTCCATCTCCTGCACGCTCTTCACCTGCTCCAAACAAGCCTTCACCATCAAGCACATATATAAAAGCATTGTATTCTTTTGGCACAGGCTGAACTGCGATGGCAACCGCTTCGCGGATTGCCCGTCCGTTGCGCGTTGCCGCGGACATCGCACTCCTTTGAAGTGTGAAATGCAGGTACATAATTGGTGTCCCTGTCTTAATTACTGCACTGGCTCCCAGCGCTTCTCCTGCAATGACTTTTACACTTACTGAACCATCAAAATTTTGAGCAGTTGAAATTTGTTGGGCAGGAATTTCTTGATAGCGAGGCTTGATCATTTTATCGTGACGCGGCAGGTTAAGCCATTGAAGTCCATGCAGCCGTCCGCCGAGGTTAGCAAATTCCCGCTCAGGCATCTCTGAATGAACTACACCAGAGCCTGCTGTCATCCACTGCACGTCACCAGAATTAAGCTTTCCTGCATGACCTTGTGAATCTTTATGTTCCAATCTACCCTCAAGGATATAGCTGACAGTCTCGAAACCTCTATGCGGATGATCGGGCGCTCCCTTCGCTCTACCCGGCTCAACATCAATAGGACCTAATTCATCAAGGAGGAGGAATGGATCGAAGTCCGAAAAGGTACTTTTGGGGAAGGGACGGCGCACAAGCATACCTTCACCTTCCAGAGTTTGGACACTGTTGATGATTCCTGCAACAGTCCGAATTGTTCGTGTTTGAGTCGTCACCGATTTCCTCCTTCCTTAGTTCTCAACTTGCTCATTCGCTGATGCGAAGAATATACGGATAGTTGAATAGCAGCACTTTTGCTCTGATAAAAGCTTGTCTATTCCAGGTTATAAAACCCGTACCCTAAGAAGCTAATGTCTCGATGTTTTTGTTTATCGGAGCATACCGGAATCAACATTGTTTATTTAGACAAATCTTATATTTGATTAATCATATATTAACATAAAGGTATATAAGAAGTAACAGATAGGGCTGCACTACTTAATTTTCGGAAAACCGTCTATGTCGCTGGCACACGCAATTCTGGGTCTCCTTCAGCAAGAAGAGAGAACGGGCTACGACCTGAAAACAAGCTGTTTTAATCAAACTGTTGCCCATTTGTGGCCCGCAGATCAGGCACAAATATATAGAACGCTTGATAAGTTAGTTGAGCAAGGGTGGATTAGCTGTACAGTAAAGATTCAGCGCGATCGCCCCAACCGAAAGGTTTACAGTGTGACTGCATCGGGGAAAGCTGAACTAACTAGGTGGCTTCAATGCTCTCAACCCTTACCAATTGTGCGAGATCCCCTGCTTATTCAGTTGTATTTCGCAGATCAGTTACCAAATGCAGCCATTATTCAACTGCTAGAACAGCAGCTAATAGCACGTCGCGAAAAGCTTGCTGAGTGTGAAAATATTGAGCTGCCAATGCTCAACGATAAGTCTGCTAGCCGCGATCAAGTAATGCAACGGCTTGTCCTGGAGTTGGCAATCCAAAGAGAAAAAACTTACATTGATTGGTTGAAGACAGGGATTGATATTATTAGCTGCCAAAAGGAGGAGTGAGTGCGATCGCAGCTTACAAGGCTGCTGTCTAGTTACACCCGGATAACAATTGCCTTAGCAGTAACGTCCTATTTGGCAACATCCTTCAGTTTAATCTTGGCTTGTAACTAATGGTGAGGCTTGGTTCCAACCGCCAGAAAACACAAACTTTTCAAGAGGATTGCGACTGCGGGGGGTTAATTCTCGTTGCTGCAATTTTTCCGATAGTGTTTGGGGATCTCCCTGATAACCTAGTGCGATCGCGGCTACAGGCTCATAGCCTTCAGGAATGCTGTATATCTGACGAGTTTTCGCTACATCAAATCCCGCCATTTGGTGGATGAATAGCCCATTAGCTGTTGCTTGAATCGCTAATTGGGTAGCAGCAGCGCCAACATCATGAAAAGCATGGCGGTTTTCCACGCCGTTGCGCTCAAAATGCAGTTTGGCGACTGAGATCATCAGAACAGGAGCATTGATCGCCCACTCTTGGTTTCCTTCTGCAAGACAACTCAGTAAACGCTCAAATTCACCTTGGTTATCCTTGGTAGCAACAATAAAGCTCCAAGGCTGTTCGTTGTAAGAAGAAGCCGCCCAGCGTGCTGCTTCTAGTACACTGCATAATTTTTCTGGCTCAACCATTTGATCTGAAAAAGCCAGAGGACTCCAGCGCTGTCTTAGTAAATCATTAATTGGATATTTAGTATCAGCTGATTTCTCTATCATTTAGAATGTTCCTCAGAACGTTGTTATTCATGCGTGTACCTTAATCCTATTTATTTCACAGAAACCTATTAATCACCTTTAGTAGTAGCTGCGATCGCTTCTAGGAAATGACAGTTCTTTTACTATTTGTCTAATACTGTAACTGACAGATATATCAAACCATTACTCGCTCTAGTGCTGCGCGATCCCATGCAGCAAGGTTAGCTCCCGCTTCATACGTTGTTTGGAGAAAGTCTAGCAGCACGAATTCAGGCGAATCTGCGTTCCGCACATCGTCATACAGCAGAATAAACTCTTTCATAGGTGGACTGTAGAACGCAACGCTTGGACGAATCGGCTCTTTACTTAAACTAGGAGGCTCAGGAGCAGTGTAAGAGTAAAAAGCAGGCGCATTCATTGTGCCTTCTGACTCGGAACGCTCTACTGCGCCGGATGCACGGATACCGGGCCAAAAGCCATGACTAATCACTTCATGCGAGTAAGCTTCTTTTGTAATTGAGTCTGCACCCTCTCTTTCGGGCGCTCGTCTTCCAGAAAACCGCGTCACCGCCAAATCGAAACTTCCCCAGTAGAAATGGACAGGACTGCATTTGCCGATGAAACGCGATCGAAATTCATGAAATACTTTGTCTGTTCGCACCAGAATTTGCCAGAAGCGATTGGCGTATTCAGGATCATAAGAAGCATTTTCGTGATCCTGTTCAAAGGGAATTGGATTTTCCACTTCAACTGGCATAGACCAGATTTTTACCTCAATTCCAAGCTTATGTAGCTTCTGCATAACTTTTTGATAGAAGTCAGCTACAGAACGTGGAACTAAAGGAATAAGCTCTGTAGATCCGTCATTACATTTAATCAGTAGTTGGTGATCAACGAAATCGAAGTCAATCTCAAAGGTGCGCTCATTGTAGGGCATTGGTGAAGTGGTGAGTCCGCGAGCTGTCACATACAAAGGTACATTCCACCAGTGGTTGACTAGGGGAGTTTGCGCTAAACGGATTTTGCCGACAATTTGCGTCCACATATGCAGCGTCGCATACGTATCTTTCCACTCTGCTAACGGCAATGCTGGCCATAAATCATTATTCATAAATCTCGCTTCTATAAAACCATAAACACTGACAAAAGTAGCGTTACTACCTTGTCGACGAATACAGGGGTAAGTTTAAATTATTTAAACAGTAATCTTGTTGTGTTTTTGAACTCGTCTTCTAAAGGATAGGAAGTTGTTAAATTAACCTGCACCGAAGGAAGATTAATTTTAAGCAGGTAGATCTGAATGCCGTTAAAACAATTTTGATCTAGCTTTTTACAGGGGTTGTTCGGGTAGTGGTTGGTGGGGTTCTTCAGGTAGCGGGATAAACTCGGTTTCTTGGGGAACTTGATCAAATTGACCGTTCTGCCAATCTGCTTTTGCTTGCTCAATTCGCTCAAGGCGGCTAGAGACAAAGTTCCACCACTTATAGCGCTTACCTACAGGTTCGCCACCGACGACAATGCAACGAGTGTCGGCTGTCGCACCGATACTTACACTTTGCTGAGGTAGGATGATCATTCGTTGTGGCTCTAGGGGTTCGCCGTCTACGCTCAGACCGTTTGTAACGCTGTAGACTGCTTGTTCACTGTAGTCTGGGGGGAGGGTAAATTGAGTCCCAGCAGGCAGTTGGACATCGAGGTAAATCATCGGCGAGAACGTTTGCACGGGTGATGTGCGACCATATGCCTGTCCTGCAATTAATGTGATTGAGACACCTTGATCTTGCCAAGTAGGGATGTCAGTAGCTGGGTAGTGACGGAACCAAGGATTGGTTTCCTCGTGTTCATCGGGCAGGGCAACCCAGGTTTGGATGCCATGCAGGTTTGTTTCGTGACTCCGGGATGCGTTGGGCGATCGCTCTGAATGGACAATGCCCCTCCCCGCAGTCATCCAGTTAACTGCTCCTGGCTGAATTTCTTGAACGACATTCAGACTATCACGATGGAGTAGCGCTCCTTCAAACAAGTAAGTTACCGTTGCTAAATTGATATGCGGATGCGATCGCACATCCATTCCTTGACCTGGTGCAAAGGTAGCAGGGCCAACATGATCGAAAAAGATAAACGGCCCGATCATCTGCCGCGTTGCATGAGGCAAGACGCGCCGAATCTCAAATCCACCCAAATCTTTAACTTCGGGTTCAAGAACATCAAGGATACTTTGGGGCATAGCAACGATTACTCAGTAGTTCGGACAAAAGGCTCAATATCCCGATTGTACATAGGAATTGTTGCTCAAATCTTCACACTCTAGACGTGCGCTCCAAGGATAATGGCTAAATTTAAAAGCTGCAAAATCATTAGTTAGAAAGTCTGGCGTGACTCTAGATGCGCTGCAATTTCACAAGCGCGCCATACAGGTCGTAATTTTTGGCTAGCAAACATCTCTAGTTGCTCGGTCTGATGTGATGAGTTGAGTTGAATTACCGTAGCTATTTAATAGCTTTGCCTTGACTAGAAAATTTTACTACTGCGACACAAGAATCTCAACCGATAGTTTGAAAGCGTCCTTCTTTAGTGGGTGCAAACTACAAGGAACGAAAAACACCAAGCAGATCTTCAGCGCCATTTGCAGGTAAATCGACGTTGCCATATCAAATCCGAAAAACCTGTTCCCAAGGAACATCTAGAGCCGTTGGCGCACGGGTGGTCTTTTTACCACCCTACAGACGCTTGCAAACTTTCTTCCACCTGAGAATGAGTGTAGTTTTGCATCATCTGTACCGCCACCGCTCGTTTTAATTCCCTGAAATCTGGTTTTCCTTGACTCACTTTTTGCACTAACTAAAAAGACGTTTGGAAATCGGTTTCGGCTAACAAATTTAGACATACACGACAAATTAAAAACAAAGCCTCCTACCTGCGTTGTGGTAAGCTAATAAGCATTCAAACTGCAACATGATCGTTATTACCTTTATTCCTGATCTTGCGCTGCCATTTAATTACTAACTCGCCTTGGTTTAACAGCCTATCCAGTAGTAGTTTCAATTCATCTACT
>JAHHHE010000158.1 GCA_019359535.1 Gloeocapsa sp. UFS-A4-WI-NPMV-4B04 | reverse complement strand
CATCGACGGAGCATTCATAGTTCTTCTAGACTAATCATGAGGGCAAATCAGGCTTGAGATTTTGGTATTTTCAGCCTATCGGGTTTGCCCCTTTCTTGTCTCGATCCTTAACCCGAACTGACGTTAAATAAAAGCACCATTGGGACTAACAATCATGCCATCAAAGCCATGATCGAAGGCTGTATTGCTTTTGGGATAAGCTTCCGTTTCAGCTAAAATCGACCAGTCGCGTTGTCCCGTACCTAAGTTAATAATGCCTTTAACAATAGTTGCTTTATTTAAACTATTTCCAACGTCTGTCATTCCAACTATATAAATTGTCCCATTAGGACCAATCGCCATACCTGGAGTATTAGTTAAATTATGATTACTTGTGTTGTAGACAAGAATACTCTTACCTGTGGCTAAATTAACTTGATAAATTTCACCATTTAATTTCAGGTAATAAAGAGTATTATTGCGAGGATCTTTAACAATCCGCACAGAAGGAGAGGTGGATAAAGTATTCGTAATATTGCGAACTTTGACATCGGTTCGCAAGGACTGAGGAGCAGCTTGAGCAACATTGATACCTTGACTTAGCAAAACTGTGGTAAATGCCAGTATTTTGGCTAAAAAAAAGAATTGCTTGGAAAATGTACGGCTGAGTGATTTTGTATTATTTGTTTTTGTGTGCATAAAAATTGTTAGAATTCAGTTTTCTTGCTAAATATTTTTAGTAGCAGAGTATTTTTACTTTTGACCTTATGATGGCATTGCCCAAATCGTTAATAAACAATTTGGGAATGAAGGGTTGAAGAATCTGTTGTATTTTAATTCAGAAAAATCACATTCTGCCCCTTGCTCCACCTGCCTTGAATTTAAGTTCAAGGCTAATAACTCAAGTCAGTTAAAACGGACTATACAACACGCACTTTTTCAGCAAGTCGAGTTTATTCGACTTTAGCTGTTAGCCAAAAAATTTATTCTTTGGCGGACGTGGTGCAAAATGTGAGGAAAAAACATGACTTGTAGCGGTAGCGAGAGGGGATAGCGCTCAAATAAGTTGATACTATCCCTCAATTCAATTGCTCTTAGTTCAATTGAGAATACTTAGCTACCCAGGCATCAACGAATCCCCCTTGAAAAGCTCCTCCTAATGAGCTACCTGTAAAGCCAGAAATATAGATATTGCTATTACTATCAGTTGCTACACCCAAGGATTCGTCACGAGTGGAAGTACCCAACTGCTTTTTCCACACCAGTGCGCCAGCAGAGTTGTATTTAGCTACCCAAGCATCATCTGACCCCTGAAAAGCTCCTCCTAATGAGCCTTCTATCACGCCAGAAATATAGACATTGCCCTTACTATCAGTTGCTACACCATTGGAGTAGTCAAGATTGGAAGTACCCAACTGCTTTTTCCACATCAGTGCGCCATTAGAACTGTACTTAGCTAACCAGGCATCAGCTAACCCCCCCTGGAAAGCTCCTCCTAAAGAACCACTTGTGTCGCCGGAAATATAGACATTGCTATTGCTATCAGTTGCTATACCAGATGAGTCCTCTTCACTGGAAGTACCTAGCTGCTTTTTCCACACCAGTGCGCTATTAGAAGTGTACTTAGCTACCCAGACATCATCTAACCCCTGATTAGCTCCTCCTAAAGAACCTTCTGTGCGACCAGAAATATAGACATTGCCAATGCTATCAGTTGCTACACTTCGGGAGATGTCATTACTTGAAGTACCTAACTGCCTCGTCCAACTCACTGTCTGGGCCTGAACTGTTACTGGTAATAGCGTTGCTAAGGATAACCCACAAACTACCATTCGGCTACAAAACTGGAAACAATGCTTGATATTCATCACATTTCCTTTGAATTTGAGTAGTCAGGGTTGTTTCATTTTTGAAGTGTTGCTTACACACCCTTGAATCAATTTCAAAGGCTAATAGCTGTCGGCTCAAGCGAACTAGAATTACACGGCATCTAGTTAGCTTAAGGGACTTGAGCTTGCAGATACAGCGATCGCGATCACTGTTAATTGATGGCGAAGAATCTTGATACTTGTGCTGCTAAGACTTTAAGTTAGGCGATCGCCTAATTGCCGCAATCAGGAGAATTGGGCTTTGTCACAGTAATTATGGGTGGTGGCGATCGCCACCACCCATAAGTTAGCCGTAAAAGCTAGGTATAACAACTTTACTTATGGTGAAATAAGCTGAACTGGCTGTGAAACTTTTTCCTGTTGTCGTTGTGCAGATGCTGCTACTGGCGTTGGATTTGAGCAGTTTGGATTACTCAAAGGATAGCACCCATATTTAAAGGTAAACTGACCACCAGGTCCCGCTCCATCAAATTTAGTGACTTGTAGTGTATGCCAACCTCTGACTGCCGTATTAGCAACAATCCGAGGACGCAGACCCTTGAAATCATCATTCACCCAAAATTGATTGTCTGGTGAGACAAGCGCAAGTTCTGTGTCTATGGCTTGAGAGGTTACACTTACCCGCAAACATTCATTACCTGAACTAAACAGTTGTACGCTAAACGGAATCCCTTGACCAAAATTCTGTTCATATACATAATTTCCCGTGATTGTAGAACCGCCACAGTCTAAACCTGTACAGGTAGATGGAGCAGTGGTCAAAGTCGGACTTGCCCAAGCCTGTGGGGAAACAAGAAGCCCGATGCTTGGAACTGCTACAAACAGCAACTTTTTGAGGTTCAAGGTAACTCTTTTCATGGTTATGCTCTGATGAAGTGTAGGTAATGGTTTCACAAGTTCTATTGCAAAGACTAAAACTGATAAAATCTCTATGAACTCATCAAGTTTAAAACCGGAAATTACGCAAGCTGTTACAAAGCTTTACGTTAAGCGGGGAAAAGGTTAAAACATGAAATCTTTTTAGCTAGCGCAAGTTATACATTTCCCACCTGCTGCTTAATAGACAAAAAAATAACCGCTTTCGCGGTCTAAACATTGAAATGCAGACAATGAAAGCAGTTAAATTGTTATGTCACATCACGACTTAAGTTATGTCTGCACTGAATTGATTAAGCTTAGACAGTAGCAGGTTCAGTTGGTTGAGTTTCTGCACTTTGGTTAGCCTCAGCAGGTGTAGCGTTAATTTCAGAAGTAGCAACGGTATTATCTGCAAGATTGACCTTGACTACTTGGCGGCGTGCTTCAGTTACCTTTGGTAGTGTCAGGATTAGAATGCCATCCTTGAACTCAGCTTGCACTTGGTCATTTTGAACCGCAACTGGAAGAGCAATTACACGCTGGAATTTACCATAGCGGAATTCAGTGCGGAAGTTGCGCTCACTATGAGAAAAGCGATCGCCACTAATAGCGACGGCTTCCCGTGTTACTCGGATATCCAAGTCTTTACCTTCTACACCTGGAATTTCAGCCCGCACAATTATAGCGTCTTCTGTATCTTGCAACTCAACCGCAGGCTTCCAAGTTATTTGAGTTTCACGATTTACAACTGCGATTTCGTCAAAAATTTGATCCATCTGACGACGTAGGGTTTCCATTTCTGGGAAAGGTTGCCAACGAATCAGTGCCATAGATAACGTAATCTCCGTTTAGTTCTTTAATAAATATTTGATTCACACTTCTCTATAATGCCTACTCTGTATGGGTTTCGCGGTGAGGAAAACCGGATTTATGCAGGGGTAAATACCCACCTTTTTAAGAGGGGAGCATTCTTAGCAGGGGTACAGTGGAGAAAAGAAATCTATCTCGTACCTAGCCTCTTGCCTCTTCCCTCTAACTTTGTATTACAGAATTTAAAGTTCTGTAGCCTTTTGCTGAAGGGGACTAAGGCTGTGCGGTAAACTATGCGTTGATTATGAGTCTGTGCCGACAAGAACACTCGTTTGGAGTCTTGATTTAATGTCTCATACCGTTAAAATCTACGATACCTGCATTGGATGTACCCAATGCGTCCGCGCCTGTCCAACTGACGTTTTGGAGATGGTTCCCTGGGATGGCTGTAGAGCCCAACAGATTGCCTCTTCACCCCGTACAGAAGACTGTGTAGGCTGCAAGCGGTGTGAAACCGCCTGTCCTACAGACTTTTTAAGTATCCGAGTTTACCTGGGTGCTGAAACTACTCGCAGTATGGGTCTGGCTTACTAAAAAACTCACTATAATTTCTGTCTTAATTAGAAATTAAGTGTGACGATACTTGCACAGTTAAACTGATCTTATTTTATTAGGTGATTTTTACAAGCTGTGCTGGTATTAAGTAATAGAGGAAGCAAATTGCTTCCTCTTTATTGTATTTGCATCAAGATACTTAATAAAACAGTATTAGTTCATGCCTATTGCAGTATGTGTAATAATCCAAAAAACCTGTTTTTGGTTGATATGCTAGCTCAATTCTAAAATTTAAAATCTAAAATCTAAAATTATTATGTGTGGAATTGTTGGCTATATTGGCACTCAAGCGGCTACAGAAATTTTATTGGCAGGATTGGAAAAACTAGAATACCGAGGCTACGATTCTGCTGGAATTGCAACGGTTTTAGAAAGTGAAATTCATTGTGTACGGGCAAAAGGTAAACTCCACAATCTTCGAGAAAAACTAGAACAGATAGAAAATCCTGCCAAAATTGGGATTGGACATACTCGCTGGGCAACTCATGGCAAGCCAGAGGAGTATAACGCTCATCCGCACATGGACACTGCAAAACGAGTGGCGGTGGTACAAAATGGCATTATCGAAAACTACCGTGAATTACGTGAAGAACTAAAACAACGGGGACACGA
The DNA here is from genome assembly GCA_019359535.1 of Gloeocapsa sp. UFS-A4-WI-NPMV-4B04. GTDB lineage: Bacteria > Cyanobacteriota > Cyanobacteriia > Cyanobacteriales > Chroococcidiopsidaceae > JAHHHE01. Next base: position 9,533 of record JAHHHE010000158.1, on the reverse strand, counting down.
GTTTTGCTCTGATACTGATACCGAAGTCATCCCTCACCTGATCGCGGAATTTTTAGCCGTTCCATGTACATTTATAGAAGCTGTAAGACAGGCTGTTAGCAAGCTACGGGGTGCATTTGCGATCGCAGTTCTTTGTGCTGACTATGCAGACGAACTAATTATTGCACGTCAACAAGCTCCCCTTGTGATTGGCTTTGGTCAAGGCGAATTTTTCTGTGCTTCCGATACCCCTGCACTTGTACCCCACACTAGGGCAGTATTAACCCTAGAAAACGGCGAACTAGCACGTCTGACACCTTTAGGCGTTGAGGTTTATAATTTTGCAGGCGATCGCCTCAAAAAACAGCCCCGTACTCTTAGCTGGAATCCAGTCATGGTTGAAAAACAAGGCTTTAGACACTATATGCTCAAGGAAATCTATGAGCAACCAGGAGTTGTCAGAGCTTTTTTAGAAGCTTATATAAATGATCCTTGGAACTCAGCGACAACATCGTCCCAGCCGATTAATCTCGGTTTATCAGATCACCTGTACGCAGATTTAGAGCAAATTCAAATTGTTGCCTGTGGCACTAGCTGGCACGCTAGCCTTGTAGGTAAATATTTACTAGAACAATTGGCAGGAATTCCGACAACGGTGCAATATGCTTCGGAGTTTCGCTATGCACCGCCGCCAATGACAGCCAACACGCTGACGATTGGTGTCACCCAGTCAGGGGAAACAGCTGATACTCTAGGGGCTTTGGTGATGGAAAAAGAGCGCCGTTCGACTCAACCAAGCCAGTATCAACCGCGACTGTTGGGCATTACTAATAGAAGCGATAGTACACTAGCAGCGATCGCAGACCAAATCATTGATACCCATGCGGGAATTGAAATTGGAGTTGCTGCAACTAAAACCTTTATTGCTCAGTTGTTAGCTTTTTACTCTTTAGCTTTAGATTTGGGCTACCGTCGCCAAATTCTTGCGGCAACGCGGGTAGAGGAAATTATTAATAAATTACGACAGCTACCATCTGAAATTGAAATCATTTTAGAGAGTCAAGAGCGTTATATTCAAGAGTTAACGCCCTCCTTTGCTGACACTCAAGACTTTATTTTTATCGGGCGCGGACTTAACTTCCCAATTGCTCTAGAAGGGGCGCTGAAACTTAAAGAAGTCAGCTACATTCATGCCGAAGGTTATCCAGCAGGAGAATTAAAGCACGGGCCAATCGCTCTGTTAGATTCTAAAGTGCCAGTAGTTGCGATCGCTATGCCTGGTAGTGTCTACGAAAAGGTACTATCAAATGCCCAAGAAGCTAAAGCCCGTGATTCGCGGTTAATTGGGATCACACCGATGAATGATCCAGAGGTAGCTGAAATTTTTGATGATCTAATTCCTGTACCAGCAGTTGAAGAATTACTCTCGCCAATTATTACTGTGATTCCCTTGCAATTATTGGCTTATCACATTGCGGCACGTCGAGGCTTAGATGTTGATCAACCTAGAAATTTAGCGAAATCAGTTACTGTAGAGTAGTCTTTAGCCGTGACTTTTTTTGGTTGTAAATGAATAAAAAAGTTGGAAACTTAATAATAAAGTTAGAAACTGAATAAAAAAGTTGGAGGTAGTCCTGAATAACTAAGGATGTACCAATAAAACTTCAAGGCTGCTCGTTGTAAGAAGAAGCCGTCCAGCTTGCTGCTTCTAAGACGCTGTGTAACTTTTCTGGTTCAACTATCCGATCTGAAAAAGCTAGAGACGAAGAGCTTTGCCGCAGCAAGTCATGAATAAGATATTGAGTCGGGCTGCTTTATCCATCTAGATATCACTGTAATTGAGCATAATAGTGTGCTGACTAAGATTAGCAAAAAATTTCTTTTTCCTTTGTCCTGAGCAAAAGGTTAATTGCTACTATGCCACCCGACTTCTATCTAAGGATAGAGATAAACAACACTAATATAAGGTGAAAGTAAGCTTTGCAGACTTATATGACTTTCTGCGGCGGGTGGACAGGTTAGGCGATCGCAGATAACCAGGCGTTAATCAAAGATATAGGAATAATCAGAGGTTTTCCAAAAATTTTCTTTAGGTAGAAAAAGCTTTTAAGTCTGTGAACTACTTATTAATGATACTTAGACGCTGATCCGACAACACTTACCTCAGTGTTCGCGTAATCTAAATCTAATAATCTCCTTGAAACACGATGTGTAGGACAGGACGCTGCCAACCCATCTCCACTCAGTCCCTCTAGCTTCTAGTGGCGCGGCAAGTGGCGATTAAGTAGCTCCGGCAACCTTTTGTTTGATCATCAAATATAAGAGCAGCACAGTATTATCAATGCATTCTAAAACAAGGTTGATTGAGTTTATCATTCTCTACCTATACTACTCAATGCTTTGCTGAAGAAGAAATTTTACTCATTTTACTGGTTTCTGGTAGTTAGATCCCGATTACGCGAACTGGCAGTACCACTGTGACAAATTGCCTAAAAATCTTCAAGGAGAAATTTAGCCTTCAATTATGTAATACCAATAAAATCTGTCAAATTAGAGATTCTAAAAGCAGTTCTTCCTGATATGTACTTAAAGTAACTCAACGCTTGGCTAACCAAAGCCTAGCGCGTTATTTCTCAACCTAAGTTTATATATCAGTGATTATGAACACTATTTTTTACCGTCAGCTTTCTTTTGTGGTTAGCCTAGCTACAGTCACAGTGCTAGGAAGTGGGTTTGAGGCTCAGTCACAAACGATCGCTCCTTCTGGTTCTACTGAAGTACCGACTCCCGGCACAACAGCAACTGGGGCAGCAGCACTGACTGACCAGCTAGCAGAGTCTGCGTCTGTTACATCTACTTTTTCTAAAGTGGCTCAAGCCACAGAACCTGCTCCCAGTAACCCAGCGACTACACCAGATCCAACTACAGCCGCTCCAACAGTTAGCTTTGCTGATGTAGATCCTAATTATTGGGCGTATCCATTTATTCAAGTTTTAGCATCAGGTAATGTAATCGCTGGCTTTCCTGACGGCAACTTTAGACCAGATCAGCCTGTGAGCAGAGCTGAGTTTGCCGCAATGATTCAAAAAGCTGTTAACCCCAACCCGGTGCGGCAGTTAAGTCCAAATGGATTTGCAGATGTTCCTGCTGATTACTGGGCGGCTCCTGCAATCACAGCAGCCTATCAAGGCAGATTTATGGAGGGTTATCCTAATAATACGTTTCAACCGGATCAGGAAATTCCCAAAGTTCAGGCGATAACTGCTTTAGCGAATGGTCTGGGTTTGACTGCAAGCTCGCCTGCAACAAATATTCTTAGTACCTACTACACAGATGCCACGCAGATTCCAACCTACGCCCTCGATCCAGTCGCAGCAGCGACACAAGCCAATGTCGTTGTCAACTATCCAGATGTTAGAACGCTTAATCCACAAGCGCCTCTAACCCGTGCAGAAGCAGCAGCACATTTGTATCAAGCCTTAGTTCGGCTGGGACGAGCACAACCACTTCCTGTTAATGTGGCAGCTACTAATTATATTGTGGGTGGAGGGAGTGCTGTTAGCCAAACTCCTCCAACTACTCCTGAAGAAACCGCCCCAACTGAGACTACACCAACTCCCGATGTTCAGCCAGGTCGAGCCACTCGTGGGGTTTCTAGCTACTTAGGAGCTGCTGCCAACTTTGGTCTGAGTGGTGATTCAGCTTTAGGCGACGGTACTAAAGTTGCGGTAATTAGCAAAATCGGATTGTTAAATTACTTATCAGTAAGACCGGCAGTGTTAATTGGAGACGATCCTGCGGTTATTATTCCGATTACCTACGACTTTAATGTCCGAACAACAGAAACTTTGGGCAGAACGTTCTCTGTAGTTCCTTACGCAGGAGCTGGCATAGGCATTAAAACTGGTGAGGATACTAGCGTTGGGTTTCTACTGTCTGCTGGTTTAGATGTTCCTTTAGGTAGGCAATTCACTGGAACAGCAGCTGTAAATGCACTTTTTGGCGATGACACAGATATCGGACTATTGGTCGGAGTTGGTTACAACTTCACCGGATTCTAGGGATAAATTGACGCTTGCTAGAATTGCGAGCAAGGCAGCAGGGTTGCTGCTTTTAGTTATTGGTGCTTAGTTGTTCGCGAGAATGTGCTTTGCGCTTTTTCACTTTATCTGCCATGAATGAAACTGCCCTCGACCGATTTTGGGAGTTATTAGGCTGGGTGCTTGCCCTTAACTCTCAAGCGTTTGAGCAAATTAACGCTCTGCCTCATGGTTCAACCGTAGCATTAGTCGTTGTTCTGGCTGCTAGTTTATCCCAAGTCATTGCTCAGAGCGTTATTTTATTCATCAACCGTGTTACACCAGTGCGCTTTGTTTTCAGCTTGCTGATTGGCACAGTCTTGTTTGCCTTTGGCTACATATTCCTAGTTTTTAGTACCTGGCTGATCGGCTTCGCTCCCTTTACAGTTGAAGCTCCTTTTGGTGTTGTGGCACGCACTTTAGGATTTAGCTATGCACCGCTCATTTTTAGCGTCTTCGGGGTAATGCCTTACTTGGGAGAACCGATCCTATCACTTTTGTCGCTGTGGCACTTGCTGGCAATGGTAGTAGGTATTGCTGCGGCAAGCAACACAAGTGTATGGCAAGCATTTGGAACTGTAGCCTTGGGATGGGTTACGCTTTGGGTTTCGCAGCGAACTATAGGAAAGCCTTTTGCCTCTTTCGGTCGCTGGGTTGTTTCCCAGGTGGCAGGTGTAGAGCCAGGGCAAACGCATCTTATTTTTGAAAGGCAGACTGGGCAAGGGTTTTAGGCATTTAGTGTTTATGGTTATCGCTCCTTGAAATCCTTACTGCATAAGGCATTCAGAATTTAGATGCGTTTGCCCTGGGTGTAGAGCTAGTCACTAAGCGTCAACAATTTTCAGCAATAGTGTCCAAAAGACTACGCTCTTTTTCTGCGCCTGATCTAACAGAGGCTAAAGTATCGGACACGGAAGATGCAGCAACTTCCCCCCAGCTGGGAGAGGAAATAATAGGACAGGTTGAACAGGCGATCGCACTTTCACATAGGCGATCGCCTATTCCCGTATCTAATGCAGCGATGCAAGGGAGCGCAAGTCCGAAGGGCATCGCTCGCCAGACTAATACATCAGCCAGAAATCGCCGTTTTAGATTAAATACGATCACTAGGGAATTGCGCGGCATACTAAATTTTATCTAGCGTCACTTTTACGGCGCTCGTCCTCCTCGCTCCAATTCGCTATTGGTGGTTCGCTTGGTATGGCAATCTAGACGGTATTTTTAAAGCGATTTTCGATTTAGTATGGATCGGGATTATCGCCCTGATGGCTGCTGCACTCCTAGCTCCCCTAGAAGCCCTTGGTTGGTGGGCAGGTTGGTACGGCGAACAAGTAGACACTACGCCCAATTCAAGAGCAAAGTCGCAACAAACCTCACAACAACAAGCCGTCACCCGCTATGTAATTTATCTCGATGGCATTGGTCAGTCTACATTTGAGTATCTGCCAGATATTCAAGAGTTTCTAGACTCTTTAGCACCCATTTTACCAAAGGACGTGGTGCTAATTAAAGGAATCATGCCCTACTCAGTCCGCAATAACCCACTGACAGGAAACCGTCCCTTGGCATTCTTTTGGCGCTTGGCTGACTCATTTAGGCTAAAAAATCCTGCTAGCTTGTTTGGCTACTTAGTCAACATTCGTAACGTCTTGGTCGTCGCGGTTTCTGCTGACAAACGCTACGGACCAATTTACAACCTGGGAATTGCCCAGGTAATGTATCAAGCCCTAATCCGACATGGCTACCAACCCGATAGCGGTGTACCGATTACCTTAGTTGGGTTTAGTGGCGGTGGACAAATGGCAGCAGCAGCAGCCCCATTTTTGCGACAGGCGTTGACTGCACCGATCGAGGTCATTTCCCTTGGCGGGGTGATTAGTGGCAATATCAATGTGCTGAAACTTGAGCATCTGTATCATCTAGTTGGTGACAAAGATATGGTTGAGCGTATAGGTTCGGGGATGTTCCCCGGACGTTGGGCTATCTTCTTCCTGTCTTACTGGAATCGCGCCAAGCGTTTGGGGAAAGTGAACTTAATTTCTCTAGGTCCAGTCGGACATCAAGTGCCAGGAGGATTAATGGACCCCCAACAGTTTTTACCTGATGGTCGTACTCACTTGCAACAAACCATTGATTGGGTAGTAGGAATCTTGCTTGGTACTGCTGATCACGAGGAGCGGGCAAATCCTCGCAAATTGAGCTTGCTCAAAACGGCTGCCGGAGCCTCCTCCGGTGAGTCCAGTGCGGTCTTGGCGGTTCCCGCCGAGGAGCAACGGGCGTTCCCAAAGGGCAGATCTTTGAGTAATTACGAACGGTATCGGCAAGCAGCCTTCAATCGACACGGCAGTCGCTACAACGGGGGGAACCCCCGCAACGCGCTGCCTCCTGAGTTTTATCCGATTCATCAATCGGTGTCACAAGAATATTACCGAGCGATCGCGCCTTGGATGGGACGATTAATTTTGCCTAACAAAGACCAGCGACAAGCAATTAAAGGAGTGTTGTTTGAAGTCCATCATGCACCTGACGATTTTCAACACTTAGTTGGACAGCTCGCAATCTTGCGACTTAGTGACGAGCCAGAGGTGCAGACATACGTACTCGCAGTGACTAAAGACGTACATTTCAGCGCCCAAGCCGAGTACAGCAGTCAACAGGGCAATATTCATCCGACTCGGATCAATCACTGGCGACTTGTCAATCCCTTGGAATCACTTGCAGGTTCGCATCCCCACAATGACGTAATGGTAATGCTGCCTGAACCTGTTGTTGTGCAGCCGTCAGGCAATGACCCCGGTACTGCACAGAATTCGCTACAACCGAGCAAATCTTCGCAAGGTGAAAGCGGCTCTCCTACCCCACACATCTTGTACATCTCTCATGATCCTGTGCAAATCACCGGACGCTACTACGGATTAGTGAAATTCGTTCAACCTACTCAGCCAGGAAGTGACAAGTTTTGTGTGGTTCACTTCAATCGGGCTTCAGGACAGTTTGATGGGGCAGAAGAAATTGTCAGAATGCCTCCTGTAGTAGCTAATCGCAATAATACTTATCCCTCCACCAGTAAGAACATTGAAAAATCTCCTTTAAACGAAACTGGATGGTACATCTATGGTGCGCCGGATGAGTCAGGGCTGTTTATTGTGCAGGCTCTAGCCCCGCGTGTCCTATTGCAGGTGAAACCAGAGCGCATAATTGTGGGCGAAAAGCCAGTCAAAAAGTATCTTAAAAAAGAGTCTTGGGGCAATCTGGCTGCCCAAAAAGGTAAAATTAGCTCTGTGCTGCTGAGTTCCGAGACAATTCAACCAAGAAATGCTGCTTGGCGCGAAGGTCAACGGGCGTTAATAATTCACGTCTATGGTGGGATTGGGGGCAAGAAAACGGAACCCAAGGCGAAAAGTCCGCTCTATTTCGGTCACTTTGCTTATGGGATTGCCAAGGTAGTGCGAGAACCATTAACTCATGAATTGCGGTTCGAGATAGTTTATCACCAAATCTACACTCATAATACTGATGGACTGATTGCAGGTAGTCTGCATTGGTCGCGTTACATGGGCGATCGCTCTTTTGGCTGGCTAGGATTGCGTCCCGTTGCCGATACCATAGTTCAACTCGATAGTTTTACTGGTGATTATGAAACCCATGATGGTTGGAAAAAGTCGCCTCTAGATCAACTGATCCATCAGCTAGAAATTATGGCGGCTCGCTATCGCATTGGTGACGGGACAGGAGGCACTTTCGTGGGACCTGCAAATAATTGTAACCAAGATACCAATCAAGCCTTATATGCTGCGCTGAGGCAAATAGCCTTAGCGATTCGTTCTCACCCAAATGTTGAGGAGTGGAAAAAACAACATCCCGAACAGGTAGACAGATTAGAGCAGCTAGAAAAATTGGCTCTTAATTTGAAACGTCTATTATTACCTTGGGGAACAGCACGAGCAGACTGGAAAAATCAAGCTGAGGTATTAGGTAGCACCCTGGAAGATGAGCCATTGCAAAACTTAATCCGCAGTTTGCTTACTTGGCGCACTATTTTACCGCGTCTAACCAGTGATGAGGTAATGCAAGCATTTCTCAGACAGGGTGGCTCGGCATGGGTGTTGCGAACTAATCAAGTTGGTGGAACAGATCCTGATATTGAACCTATTGCGCCAATGACGCTGTAGGTGAATTTCCAATAAATTAACTTGTCCTATGCAACATCCAGGCAAGTGCGCTTTTACTATTGCTCTAACCAGTTAAGTAGCCCAAGTGAAGTAGCACCTCCTACAAGGTGAGCGCCAATCAGATTGACGTTTGCCAAAACTACAAAAAGATCTAAGGAGCGAATGACATTTTCAGGTCTATAGACTGCCACTCCTTGAGGCAGAGCTAAAGCTTTCGATAGTACAGCAATAACCGTCACTTCAGATGCTAAAAAAGCTAACACTAGCCCGATCAAACTGACGATTAATCCAACTTGTAATGCTTGAATTACGTCTTCTTTTCTAGGATGTAACTCACGATTAGGTGACTGTAAAAGTTTGTCTAAACGCCTGTAGCGGTTCGCCCAATAGATTCTGAAACACAGCACTAAAATTCCCACAATTCCCAAAAAAACGCCAAACCCCATGAGCGGATTCGTCGTTGTTTGGACAGTAGAACTACGGCTAAATATTGCCAACAACAAAGCCAATCCAGAAACAGCGCCTAATGCTAACTGTACCCAGAAGCTAATCGGTCTTACTATGTGAAAAGTCGCTGCAAATTTTTTTCTAGTCGGTGTAGGTAGGTAGGAATTTAAGTCATTTGACATATTCGTTTAGGAACCTAATAAAAGAGCTTTTGATTCTAGTCTTACTTCAGCAATTTTAGGTTTGGCACAGTGCAATAAGTAGTTAATAATTGTCTACTTTTTAGCTAGACGTAGCAGCTGGCAATTGCTCTGGTCTAACTGTGATAATTTGCGTTAAACCACTGCGGTTAACTTCAAATTGCAGAGTATCTCCGGCATTTGTTGCTTCTACTTGATCTTGGACTTGATCAGCGTTTTGAATTCTTTCTCCTTTTACTTCGGTAATAATATCACCTGGGCGTAAGCCACCACGCGCAGCCGGGGAGTTGGGAGCCACATCTACAATTAGCACTACAGTTGTAGATAATTTTAAGGAGCTTGGGAACGTTTACGGTAATGATGGTAACGAGCAAGAGCTTGATGATGTCTACGCCAAAAAGACCAGTGGAAGATCAAGTCTAAAGACCAGGAGCGGGGGAATAGTAACCTCCAAACCCATCGCCTCAGCTCGGCAAGACTGAGCCGGACGAGAGTCCACGGACCGCCTTGAACGCAACCAGAGAACCAGCCCAATACGGTTCGGTTAAGGTCTAAACGGTATTAAGTATAGAAAAAGTGAGAGTTGTTAATTTAGCCCCTTGTGCTTTATGTATTGGTTTCTTGGAAGGGAATTTAGCTCTAGGTTTTTTGACTAC
>JAHHHE010000157.1 GCA_019359535.1 Gloeocapsa sp. UFS-A4-WI-NPMV-4B04 | reverse complement strand
AAGCATGGACGTAAAGCTAAGAGCATTTTTCGCTATGGCTTTGACCATCTGCGGAACATTGTTCTCAATTTGGAGCAGAAAATGGATGATTTCTTGAATGCTCTACATTTTTTGTCCTGTACTTAGGACAGCCTCAATTACATCAACGGGGATTCCATCTATCTGTTTTGGGAAAATTTCTGATGCTTCTAAATTTGATTCATCAATTTTTTCTTTTACATGAATGCGAACTACTATGTTGTTGGACTTTTGTCCATCAGTGTACTTATAGCCAACATCAACTCCTGTGACATCTTCTCGTGACATATAAGATTTATATGCCTTTTCATAAGCTTGTTGAACTTGTGTCTGAGAAGAATTATTACCATTCATCATTGTTTTCAACTCCAAATATTAAAAAAGCTTTATTCATGACAGAGAAACTATTAAGGTAGTTGCGGTTAATTAACTACTCATTACTTGCTTAAACATGAGAAGTTGTTCTGCTGAAATTCTCAAAGTTTCATCTACAGACGCTGAAGCGACAGGTTCAAGTGCAGGATCGTTCCAAGACATACCGCTACGAACCATAGGAATAAAACTCTGAATGTCTGAAGTAGCAAATTCTGTAGCAATTGATTCTAGAGAACTCATTTTTCCTAGCCAATTTTGCGCTAAACTAGCGATAGGACGCGCTTTATCAGTACCATTAACTACCCTTCTTGCCTCTACAAAATCGGTTTTACTCCCATTGACATACTGCCCTAATCGCTTACCTGTAAACTGCCCTTTTGCCATACCATCAATTAAGATAAATAGAGCAGTCTTAGGCTGCATAACTAAATCAGGATTTTTGACTAAATCAACTCCAAGTGGTTTGTTGTACTTTTGATAATTGTAATCATGAGTTAACTGCACATAACCCCGACCGTAGTAAGGATAATACCAAAGGCTTCTACGAAATGATTCAGCTTTATTTCCTAAATAAAATGCTTCCTTAACAGGTTGAAAAGTATAAGCCGTTTCATGTTCAACAGTAGCTAATACATAAGCAATTTGAGAATTAAGCATCAATCCCTGCTTTCTGCATTCGCTGAATATGGCTTTTTGAGTTCCTTGCTTGGTACTAAAATCGTAGTTTCCGGCTGAATTAGATTGATTAGTTCTTAATAAAAATTCAGCAGTTGTAGAACCAATAACATCTCCTCCTGTCAAAACATAAGCTTCTTTGAAATCTCTGAGCGCTTCTCTTGTGAGTTTCCCATAAAGCCCGTCTACTTTACTATGATAAAAATTGCTTTCAGAAAGAATCTCTTGAATTTCTGTACACAATTGTTGATCTTGAGCAAGTGGTGAAGTGGCAATATCTTCGTAGGGGATAGATAAGTTACTCTGAATTATTTGTCTGAGCGTAGTCATATTCAACCTCTGTTATTTAATTAAAAGCTTTACAATCTATTTGCTTTTGAACTTACACACGCTCGGCAAACTTTTGTACGGCTTTGGGCGCAAAAGCAGCAACTAAAAAAGTAGTTGTGATATATTTTCCTTCTGAGTCTTTATTCAGCATTGTCATTGCTCCAAAAACAATTGCTGCAATCAAGGCAATAAAACTCATAGCTCTTATAGTTGAGTATTTGCCATTATCTTCTTGAAAAATCTCTGCTAACTCTTTTCCGTGTTCGGGTTGAGTAATGATCTTTACTTCTTCGCGGTGAACAAGAGGCTGTGATACTGTCATTTGATTTACTCTCTGCAAAATTAAGATGAGTTGATTTCAATATTTGAAACCCGAAAAATATATTCTTCTAGGTATATTTTGCGTTTGTAATATGGTTCGCTTATTACACTCAACTTTTTCTTATGTGACCTTAATATAATTGTTGACTTGATATTTTGTCGGTCGGATAAAGGTCAGATAAAAGTCAGATTGAGGTCAGGGAGTCTACAAAGCAGTAAGTTTAACCCCCGCAGGTTGGTTGAGCTACGTTGAGAGAATAAGCTGAAATCTGACCTAATTCTGTGCTTCTGCTCAAGAAATCTGATTTTAGAGCGGCTTTGTCAAGGATTATTAAGTTTTGCCTACCGAAGAGTGGATTAAAATTGCATTTTTAAATAATCGTCGTGGGATGATGAGCATAGTTTGATCCAGACAATTAATTTACTCCCACCAATGCTGATGACCTTTGAAGAGGCGCTAGAAATTGTTGAGCAAGCTGTAGAACCAAAACAATTAAACAAAATTCAGCTGCTTGTCTTTCAACACGCTTGGCACGGGCATTCTTATATGGAAATTTCCACAGCAACTGACTACGACTGTGGATATATCAAAGACACTGGCTCTAAATTGTGGCAGATGCTTTCAGAGAGCCTTAGTGAAAAAGTAACCAAGCAAAATCTCCAGGCGGTACTGAAGCGATATGTTAGACAGAACAGGGAGCTAGGAGTCACAAGTCACTCCACAACGTCCTCAATCCCCAAAGCAGGAATTTTGAATCCGGCGCAGGACTGGGGAGAGGCAGTGGATACTTCGATTTTCTACGGGCGATCGCGTGAATTAGCAACCCTGAGTAAATGGATAGTACAAGATAATTGCCGACTGCTCACAATACTAGGTATGGGTGGAATCGGCAAAACTGCTCTTGCAGTAAAACTGGCACAACAGGTTCAGGGTGAGTTTAAATATGTGATTTGGCGATCGCTCCGAAATGCCCCGCCTGTTCAAGAGACTTTGACCAATCTGATTAAATTCCTGTCCAACCAACAGGAAACTAATTTGCTGGATATTGACGCTCAAGTGTCGCGGCTTGTAGAGTTTTTACGCTCCTCGCGCTGTTTGTTGGTTCTCGATAATGCCGAGTCGATTCTAAAAAGTGGTGATTATACAGGGTGCTATCGAGAAGGATATGAAGGTTACGGTCAGTTAATCAGACGTGTGGCAGAAACCTCTCATCAAAGCTGCCTGGTACTTACTAGCCGCGAGAAACCTGTAGGTATAGATTCAAGAGAAGGCAGCACGTTACCAGTGCGAACTCTACAACTAGCAGGTTTACAGTCAATAGAAGCACAGGAACTACTTAAAGTAGGGGATCTCGCTGGATTAGAAAATGAAAAAGCCAAACTCATTCAGCTTTATCAAGGTAATCCATTAGCACTAAAAATAATTTCTACCTCTATTCAAATCTTATTTAATGGTAATATTTCCGAATTTTTAGAGCAAGGCACCACCGTTTTTAACGGAATTGGTCGACTTTTAGATCAGCAGTTAAATCGCCTGTCAGAGCTAGAAAAGCAGGTCATGTTCTGGTTGATGATTAACCGAGAGCCAGTCTCGCCTTCAGAGTTACAAGTAGATATTGTGCCGCTAATATCAAGACCAAAATTGCTAGAGGCGCTAGAATCTTTGAGAATGCGATCTCTTATCGAGAAGGCTACGCCTACGCTAATCGAAAAAAGTACAACAGGCTTTACCCAACAACCTGTGGTTATGGAGTACGTGACCGAGCAATTCATTGAACAGGTTTATCAAGCGATCTCCAGAGAAGACATTCAATTATTAATGAAATATGCCTTAATTAAAGCTCAGGCAAAAGATTATGTCAGAGCTAGCCAAATCCGCGTCATTCTAGAGCCAATTGTCAGTAAACTACTTGCTAATTTCAGAACTAAAGACATTGAACTTAAACTCAAGCAAATATTGTTAAAACTCCAAGCGGAATTTTCCACTTTACCAGGATACGGTGGTGGAAACGTTATCAATCTGCTGCACCAACTCAAGTTTGACCTAACAGGCTATAACTTTTCCCATTTAGTCATCCGCCAGGCATACCTACCCAATGCAACTCTACATTCTGTTAACTTCGCCTACACGGAGATTGACAGGTGTGTATTTGCGGAAACCTTCGGCGGAATTACATCTGTTGCTTTTAGTCCAGACGGTCAACTACTAGCAACCAGTGACACTAAAGGTGAAATTAAAATTTGGCAAGTCAAAGATGGTAAGCAGCTTATTAGTTGTCAAGGTCATCTCCACTGGGTTTGGGCGATCGCCTTCACTCCTGACGGGCGGACATTGACGAGTGTTGCGGATGACTATTTAGTAAAGCTATGGGATGTCTTCACTGGCGAATGTTTACGAACACTAAAAGGACACACTTATTCTGTTAATGCGATCGCGTTGAGTCCTGATGGTCAAATCCTGGCAACTAGCGGTCAGGATGCCACTATCCGACTCTGGAATATTAGTGACACAATCGACGCAACAAACTCGATTGCATCACGTATCCTCTTGGGACATGACCAACGCATCTGGTCATTAGCATTTAGCCCAGACGGACGAGTGCTAGCTAGTGGTTCTGAAGATTTAACTATCAGGTTGTGGGATGTTGCCACAGGTCACTGTTTTAAGACTCTGGAAGGACACTCAAAATGGGTTAAGGCTGTTACCTTTAGTCCTAACGGGCAGTGGTTGGCTAGTGCCAGCTATGACTTTTCAATTAGGCTGTGGGAAGTGAGTACGGGGCAGTGCATTAAAACTATGCAGGGGCATACCAACGTTGTTACTGCTGTAACATTTAGCCCAGATGGCCAATGGCTTGCTAGCAGCAGTTTCGACCAAACCCTCAAGCTCTGGGATGTTAAATCAGGGCAGTGCCTTAATACTTTTCAAGGGCATACAAATCGAGTCTGGACTGTCGCCTTCAGTCCTGATAACAAGCAGCTTGTCAGTGGTGGAGATGACCATGCTACCAAGTTATGGAATCTAAAAACTGGACAATGCGACAAGACACTGAAAGGACATACCAATTCAATCTTTTCAATTGCTTTGAGTCCTGACTGCCGGATTTTGGCAAGTGGGCATGAAGACCAGAGTGTCAAGCTATGGAATTTCTCCAAGGGTGAATGTTTCCAAACTTTGCAAGGACATACGAATCGGGTCTGGTCGGTTGCATTTGCCCCTCAACTTGCGATATCAGCCAACCAAGAAAATAACAGTGACCCTGACACCGCAGTTCTGGCGACTGGGAGTGCCGATCGCACGATCAAGTTGTGGAATTATAAAACAGGTAAATGTCTCAAAACCTTGCAAGGACACACCAGTTGGGTCTGGTCAGTTGCTTTTAGTCCCGATAGTCAGTACCTTGCCAGTACCAGCTATGACCAAACAGTCAAGCTTTGGGATGTGAGGACAGGAAAATGTCTGATAACTTTGCAAGAACATACCGCTTCTGTTGTTGCTGTTACTTTTAGTCCCAATGGTCAACATCTTGCCACTGGTGGTTTCGATCAAACTATCAAGATTTGGGAGGTTAGTACAGGGAAGTGTCTTGTTACTTTACAGGGACATACCAATAGCGTTTGGTCACTAGCTTTCAGTCAGAATGGTCAGTTTCTCGCCAGTAGCAGTTTCGACTCTTCTATCAAACTATGGCACACTGGTACGGGACAATGTATGCAAACTTTGCAGGGGCATGATGGAGCAGTAAGCGCGATCGCCTTAAGTCCAGATGGTCACCTATTATTTAGCGGCGGCTTTGACTGCTCTATTCGCGTGTGGGATATACCAGCTGGGCAATGTCTCCAAGTCTTGAAAGGACACACAGGGCTGATATCTTCGTTAGTATCTAAGTCGTGTTGGATACCTAAACAGGTACAAGAAGTCAGTTCAAGGGCAGTTATCCCCAGAAATGTGCAGAGCATTTTCAGTGCCAGCTTTGATGAGACTATTAAAGAATGGGATGTTGAAACAGGAAAGTGTTTAAAAACATTGAGAGTACCTCGACCCTACGAAGGCATGAATATTACTGATATCAAAGGGTTGACTGAAGCTCAAAGGATAAGCTTAAAAGCGCTAGGGGCCGTTGAAACGTAAATAAACATTAATTACGGTTGTGTTACAAAAACTGGTGCAGCACTGACTCCATCTGGCAAACAAACTCCGCATTTTGTTGGTAGTGATATGGAAGTAGTGGTGAGGCTCAAATCCTCTCCATTTCTACATTGTAGCCATGAATGAAGTACAAAATCGCTCCAATGTGATTGTTGAGCTTTTTGGAGAATAATAGACTTGCTCTTACTAGTCGAGAAACTCGCTGTCTAAAGGTATTATTCAATCGCTCGACATGGTTAGTTAGACCTGTTTCTTTACCAACTGCTCGATGATGCTTGGCGGGAATAACTGTTTTATAAGCTTGCCAAAAATCTGTATAGAACCCATTTGGGATCTCTGGAGAGAAGATAAGATCAGGAGGAAACTTTGTACGCTAGCCAATGCCATACTCTAGTAGCCTCAGTGACAAAGAGTGGGAAATTATTGAGCCATTGTTGCCCAACAAGAAGAAGACCAGACCGCCTCGTTGGAGCAAACGACAAATCCTCGACGGCATCTTCTATCAGCTGAAGGATGGTTGCAATTGGTGCGACCTACCTAAAGACTTGCCGCCTTACTCAACAGTATTTTGGCATTATAAGCAGTGGCGCTCAGATGGAGTTCTAGAGCAGATTATGACTATCTTGCATTCAAGGGTGCGGCAACAAGCCCAAAAAAACTACACTAGCAAAGCTAGCTGGAAAGGCGTGTAAGCTAGAAAAAGAAAATATTGAGGTTGCTCAACATCAATGGCGCGAAACCAACCACAACCGCAAGCAGAGCGAGAAGAAGTTCTGGAGTGTGTGCAGCAGAATTGTCCCCACTGTAACAAGCTAATGTGGAACAAGTACGACAACTACCGCACCGTGAGAACACTATCGGGGGTAGTGCGACTACGCCTAAAGCTGCGTCGCTGCTATAACTCTAAATGTGAGAGGTTTGGCTACGTCTTGCGACCAGAAGCAGAAGGAAAATGGGCATTACCGCAGCATGAATTTGGTTTGGACGTGATGGCTGGCACTAGCAGGAGCGTTGCGTTATAAAGAACATCGTAGTGTGCCGGAAATTCACGCCTCAATTGCAGCAAAGAGATATCTGTGTTGGTCAACGTAGTGTGAGCCATTTAATAGAGCGGTATGAGGAATTATTGGCTCTAACTTTAAGCAATAAGCAACGATTACAGGAGATTGGGCGTGAGTATAAGCGCGTAATACTAGCAATTGATGGTATGCAACCGGATGTGGGACATGAAGTGTTATGGGTAATCAGGGAATGTCTGTCTGGGGAAATCTTGCTGGCAAGAACCTTATTGTCTGCTAGGAGCGAAGATTTAGCAGTGCTGCTGAAGGAGGTGAACGAGGCAGTAGGAGTACCAATTGCTGGAGTGGTAAGTGATGGTCAGCAGTCAATTCGGAAAGCCGTGGAAATAGCCTTGCCTGGAGTGGCTCATGGTCTATGTCATTTTCACTATTTACGAGAAGCTGCGAAAGTAATTTATGCTGCCGACCGCCATGCAAAAAAGGAACTTACAGCGATTTTCAAATAAATAAGCCACAGTGGGCGAACCAACCAAGCGCGTTATCAGAGGAAATACAATTATTGATAATCTCTGTTAATGCTTGGTCGAGAGCTTCACGGGTAAGAGCTTTAGCCGAGCGCAGTAGTTGCTTGAATTTTGACCAGCATAGTTCAATGGGTGAGAGGTCTGGGGAGTAGAGAGGCAAAAACACCAGTTTTGCTCCAGCCCTTTCAATCGCCTCTCGAACCTCATAGGCATGATGAACGGGCAAGTTATCCATCAACACAATTGCTCCAACCCATAATTGAGGAATGAGGATCTCCTGGATGTAAAACAAAAACACTTCGGTATTGACACTCCCCACCAAACTCATGGTGGCAATTAATCCATCGATACTCATGCCACCAATCAACGAAATATTCTTGCCTCGGTTGCCAGGTGTCTTTACATCGTAAAGGCGCTCCCCTTTGGGAGAACGACCATACAGGCGAGTGAATCCCAAATGCATCCCGGTCTCATCAATAAATATCAAATTTCGTGGGTCGACTGTAAACATCCATTATCGATAATCATCCCGCAAATCTAACAAGCGTTGAGTCTCTTGCTCAGAGGCAATTAATGTTTTTTTTTGACACTCAATTCTAGCTTTTGGATAGCTCGCTGCATCGTCGATACACTCACATTAATTGCTGTCTTTTCAGCAAGCCGCTCACATAACTCTGTAAGTAAGGCATCGGGTTGAGCTTCTACTAACTCTTTCACAATCGATAACTGTGCAGTTCCCAGTTTCGCAACGCCTCCACCCCCATGCGGTTTTGGCTCTACTGTGCCAGTCTGACGATAGTGCCGAGATACAGGGCAAACGCATCTTATTTTTGAAAGGCAGACTGGGCAAGGGTTTTAGGCATTTAGTATTTATGATTATCGATTCTTGAAATCCTTGCTACATAAGGCATTCAGAATTTAGATGCGTTTGCCCTGTGCCGAGATAGGTCTCTAATGAAAGATAAACTTACATTGAATCGCTCTGCTAGTTGACGTTGAGATCCTTCTTTTGCTTGATATGCTGCAATGACCCGTTTTCGTAAATCAACAGAGAGTGGGGCTGGCATAAATGTCAATTTCTGATGGATGCGGGATACTCTTTAGCCTTACAAATTGTAGCTTACTCAATCAATAATTGCTGTTAAAAAGCACATTAGAGGAGTCCGAGCTATTGAACGCAGTGTTATTAGCAATGATGACCCGGTGTCTGAAACTGTCCAAGGTTATTGTTTAGCTTTCCGCAGCGCTCTAACCGATGACGGTCGTCCACCGCTAGAAGCCTCCGGGTTAAAACTACGCTCACGATTGACTCGAACCAGCGCAAAGCCTGGAACGGGTGGCTCAAAAAGGGGATTAGCTTTCCCTCTAATTAAGTTGAAACAGCTACTTTCGCGCTTGACTAGAGCAAACCGCAGCCATGTGCTCACCGATTATCATTGCTTATAACGCTCTTTCACCATGCAGCACAGATTCTTGAGAATCACGCCCAATTTGATGCACCTATTGTCCAACGCGTGCTTTGGGGCTTTAATTGAGGCAATGTCTGCTCACAAAACTAGTGTCGGTTATCTGCTTGAGGGCGTTATCCATTTTCTTAAAGTCACCGCTAGTTATTGGTCGGGGTTATTTCACTGCTACTCGGTGCCAGGTTTACCCAGAACAAACAATGATTTGGAGCATATTTTTGGCACAACATCCGGAAAGTTTCCAGCGATCTGGCGGATTGAGGCAGATATACCGAAACTTTCTGCCTATCCACTCTAATAGGGGCAATATGTGGAAACTATCTCTCTAACAAGAGTGTTGTGCTGCTATTGCCTGATGGTATGTTTCTATGCGTAAGCCCTCTAACGGGCTAAAATTTCCCGATTTGCCCTTTCCTTCTCGCCTTCGAGGACGGTTGGATCAAAGTCAACTTTGATCGTTTGCGCTGTTTTCTGACCATTGACAACCTCCTCAAAGGAGCCGGATGTAAAGTTGCAGTATCCTCGAAGTTCACTGGTCAGTTTTCCACGAATATAGTCTCTCGCAAAACAATTTGCGTCGCTACCAGAGATGATAACCGTCCGAAACTGATCCCCAGACCACAACAAGCTTTTATCAACTGTCAGTTCGACAACGATTCGATTGTCAGTTTTCCCTGTGCCCAAACCGTTGTTAAAGACTTGCGTACTGGAAATCTCTGGACTGCCGTTGTTGAAGGTGATTTGCCCTTCAGTATTAGTGCGGACGGCAGGAAAGCAGCCAGATAGAAGAATTAGAACGGACGAGAGCACTAATCCTAATTTGTTCATTATCGCTTAGTTCAGAGCCTTGCTGGTATGTGTGTCCTAACACATAAAATCTACTCACCTTTCTCTAAAAACATGATCAAATCTATGACACTGCTATTTGTGGTCACGCTTGTCCGGAGACATTCAATGGGGTATGGCACCGATTCATGTAAAAAACGCAGCTACTCAACGACAACTATGGATTCTCGGCTCTTGATTTTGTGGGTCAGCAGTGCCAGATAGAAATCTGCTCATCACCTTTAGCCCAATTGCAGTCCACTAGGGTAATCTGGCTAAATATTCGACATAGGCTCAGCTTATAAATTTAGTCCGTTCCAGATGAGCGGAACATGAAACCGATTACTCCCTTAAACCCTCTGCCAATAAACATATGCGCTTCAGATCACAATTTTGCCTCGGCCTAGCGCTTAGCTTGAGCCTCAGCTTGCTTGCACCTTTAAGTGCGTCTGTATCAGCACAAACGCCTGTGCCCACCCCAGCGCCTGTACCCACCCCAGCGCCAAGAACCTCATTTAGAGATGTCCCCGCCGACTACTGGGCTTATGAATACATATCAGGACTCGCCCGGTTTAGTGTGATTAGCGGCTTCTCCGATGGCACGTTCAAGCCTAACGAACCCGTAACCCACGCACAGTTTGCGGCGATTTTGAATCAAGCGTTTATGTCAGCACAGCCTTTTCAAGTACCAAATGAGCGGTTAAATGCAACGCAGCCCAGTACTCCAACCTTTGCGGATGTGCCTAACGATCATTGGGCAGCTGGCTATATTGCTAAAGCTCGCACTGCGGGCTTTCTCTCAGGATATCCGGGGAATCAGCTTAAGCCCAATCAACCGATATCCCGCGTACAGGCCCTGATTTCTATCGCCAATGGATTGGGATATCAGGGCGGGAGCATGGCGGAACTATCTGCCTATAGAGATGCTGCTATTCCGGAATATGCTCGCCCTGGCATAACCGCTGCCAGAGCCGTCAACATCGTTGTTAACTATCCTGCCCTCGATCGGCTGCTGCCCAATCGCCCAGCGACCCGCGCTGAGATTGCGGCTTTTGTCTATCAGGCGTTGGTCAAAGATGGTAGGGCGCAACCTGTGGCAGTAGCCGGTGCTCGCTGGAATAAAGCGCCGATAACAACCCTGCCAACAGCAGCGGAGGTGTTTAGCTTTAGCGCAGATGGACAACGGCTACTTGCCCTGACAACAGACGGGGCCAAGCTTCAGGTATGGAATACGCAAACAGGTGCGCTAATCAAGGAGATTGCCGCTGGTGATCAGACTCATTTTGATGGGGCGGCGATCAACAAGGACGGGACGACGGTGGCGGCGATCGCGCAAACTTCTCCCACTAACACCGTGGAACTAGCGGCATGGGCCATCGAGACAGGTCAGCCGCTGTGGAAAAAAACAATCGGCCCTGCAACTTCAACTATCGATGGCAGTCAGATTGCCTTTAGCAATGACAATCAGCGAATCATAACGTTTGTGGAAACAAATCGAGACGGCACTTCTGTACCACAACTAGCTCTGTGGAACACGGCGAACGGTGAAGCGGTGCAATCTTTAGACACCAGCGGTCGATTTACAATTAGCCCCAATGGTCAGTTTTTAGCCATTCAGATCTACCCGAATGATTCATCTGGCCGCGTAGACCTATGGCGACTCAATCAGAGCGGCATTTTTGAGTACGCTAGGACGCTGCCGCCGGAAGATGTCCTCTTCTGGGGGATGAATATGGTCTTTAGAAACGATGGGTTGCTCAATGTACTAACGCGATCGCCTTACGATGGACTGCTCGTCACTTGGAATCCACAAACGGGCGCGCGCGTGACCAGCACTGAGCTACCGGCTGATCGATCAGATGATGCCATTGGCCTAAGTCCAGATGGCGACAGCTATTTCTTTTCTGGGACGGTGGCTAGAGCGCGCTTGGGCAGTGTGAAAACTGGAGAAGTTCAGGATTGGCCCGGTGGCTATCGGGTTGCGTTTAGCGATCGCGGCAACTACCTAGCGCTCACGAACCACAACCCCTATGAAGTAGGATTAGCGCTACCCACGCCAGCCATTAGTATCTATGCCAAAACTGCCCATTAGGCCAATCTCCAATGAAAGGCCGGGAGAGAAAAGAAGGCTGGTCGGATACAGCTATGGTGAGAACCATACTCAGCCGTGAGCCATCGTCAGGCCTCTTTGGCGGGTTGCGAGGGGTGTGGCCAAGATGCTGGGGAACAGTTATGCGGCGGCGGCAACCAACAAAATGCTCCTGGGGATCGCTGAGACCGATGTGAAATTCCGTTTACGCCAAACAGCTACCTCTATAATCGCCTCTACCGACGAGTACACCCTAGATAGGCAGTAGGCAAGAGGCCTGAGTCGTATGCCTTAAGGTGGTACGAGAAGTTTGTGTCCAGTGGCTTTAACCTGCTGAAGGCTTGTGGATTGAGTAGTTGCCTACGCGCGCAGCTATCCAGCCAATACAAAAGAACTAAATGGGCCCAAATCGCAGCTTTACTACTTTAGGGCCTTATGGTAGCTATCGTTGGTTGAGGGGGCGACAATCATGGCTTGGTTTGGTGGGCAACTCGTACCGTCGCCTAACATAATCCATGCAACGGACAAATGAAAATTGTTGGTGTAGATGCAAAGGTATGGGTCACCGCTGATGGGCAACGTTAGCCCCCACGATCTGGTTTTGTTCACTTATCTGTGGGTGAGCGAATCGCCCCCTACTTGCGACAGTTGAGTCGTGAAAGATTGGGGTCAGAGTGAGCAGTCCCAGGAGGTTATTTGTTAATAGCAAAGGTTGGTTGTTTTCAGGTTATTTGTGGGTGTTGAGAGTCCGAGAAGGTGAGGGGGCGATCGCGGAAGGCTCCCGGTACTGTTCAGTTATCTGTGGGTGTGCGATCGGCCCCCTACTTGCAAGGGTTGAGTTCTTCCAGATCTGGGTCAGAGTGAGGAGTCCCAAAAGGCTGTGGTGGCGCAAGGGGGTAGTTTTGATAGGCTTGGGTCAGAGTTTGGGGACTCAGGAGATGGTGGGGGGCGATCGCCGAGAGGCTCTGGTATAGTCAAATCTCAGACGATCGTTTGGGGCTAACACGGCGCTGGTTCGGACGGTATGCAGGCAGGTAATGTTCTAGACCTGTGTATCATGTGAGAGAATAAAGCTGTTCTTAAGTTCTTGTTGATATGGTTTTGGAACCAATCTGCTGTCCAAGCTGTAACAGTACAAATGTCGTGAAGAATGGCAAGAGCGATGAAGGAAAACAGCGTTACCGTTGTCGCAATGCTGAGTGTTCTCGTAGTTCCTTCATTCGAGAGTACAGCTATCGAGGCTACCTGCCAGATGTGAAGCAGCAGATCGCGGACATGGCCGTGAATGGCAGTGGCATCCGCGATACGGCACGAGTGCTAAAAATCAGCCCAACAACCGTAATTGAAACATTAAAAAAAAAGATCGTTCTCTAGAGCAAGTCAACACAACACTGCTGCAACAGATGCAGAGTTTGCCCGCTGAGAGCGATGGTCGTGAGAGTTGCATCTGCTTCAATGGATGAGATGTGGAGCTTTGTGCAATCCAAGAAACAGCAACGCTGGTTGTGGCACGCCACCAGTCATCGAACGGGCGCAGTTCTCGCCTATGTTCTCGCCCCGCACACCGATGCTGCTCTAGAGCAACTTCAACAATTGCTTGCACCATTTTCAATTCGACAGTTCTACACAGACAGTTGGGTGCTTACCTGCGATTGTTAGATTCATCTCAGCACATCGTTGGCAAGACCAACACTCAGCTATATTGAGCGTAAGCACTTGACACTTCGCACTCGGATTAAGCGACTGGCGCGAAAAACCATTTGCTTCTCTAAATCCATCTGGTTACACGATGTGGTAATTGGATTGTTTATCAATCGCTATGAGTTTGGTCGAGATGTATGATAGTTCATCCACAGGTCTACAACATTACCGGAAATATCTCGATAGGGTGAAAATGGCTGAAACGTAAGTGGAGCAAGAAAATATTGCTAATTGATGTAAAACTAGCTCTATATCTGCTTTTGAAGTAATTTAAGAGGCAGTTTCTTTCAAAGTTCCATTAGTTAATAGTGATAGCTATGGGATTAATCGACGAAAAGCTTGTAGAGGAGCACTGAGAGATTCAAGAGAATAACCGTTATCGGTTTCAAGTTTTACTTGCAGGCAAGAACCATCATCAGCGATCGCTTGCTTTGACTGTGAAGAGGTCAACACGATTGCAAATTGAAGTCTTCACTGCCATACAAACTGTTGCTAGATAGATATGGATAGACTAAGTAAAAGTAATAAGTCTGGATACAGATTCGGTCACAGTGAAACCTGGTTCTATTGCTTTACCAGGATATGTGGTGCGTGAAGGCTTGAGGAGACGAACCTTGAAGCCAAGCCAAGAAACTGAAGATTGTTAACTGCTTGTGTCATTGCCTGCTGATAGGTATGAGGAGCAACAACATTTTTGACACCTTCCACAAGCCGTTTACCGTCTGGTTCTGCCCGATATTGAAAGCGAGAGGTGAGAAATAGTCCAGTAAGTTAGGAGTGAAGTCAGAGATAAGTTAGCAGTAGACATAAAGAAAACTGTAGCTAGAGGTGATCGGTTGCGAGTAAAACTTGGAGGTAAGAACGATCATGAGCGATCGCAATAAGT
>JAHHHE010000156.1 GCA_019359535.1 Gloeocapsa sp. UFS-A4-WI-NPMV-4B04 | reverse complement strand
AGCAGGTCTTTGATGCGCTCCCACTGGTCATCTCTAAGGGCGTAACGTCGAGTCGTCATGGTGGTTCTAATCAGCTTATCTGATGTATCGCCAATTCCAGCTTACCTAATTGATGACACGCTCTAGCAACAAAACTTACGTGGCACACTAATCCTTCATCCAGAATTTGATAGACAGTAGAGCGATCATACTGCCCGCGTTTGGGTAGCCGCTTTAAAACACTTCGGTGTGTTGGTGTAAAGTTTTCCTGGCTCATTTGATACTTTTTGCTAACCACACTGCTAGGCTAGACATTAAAGTGGTCTTGGACAAGTACCAATTCTGCAATTAAATATCAGTCCACTTTCAGAAAATGGAATTTGCAATCGCCCTTGATCCCAAAAGCAACCTACCATTGCACCGCCAACTTTACGAAGCATTCCGCCAGTTGATTTTGTCGGGACAGTTATCACCCAAGCAGCGCCTTCCTTCAACACGAGCTTTGGCAAGTTCTCTGGCAATTTCGCGCACAACTGTAACTCAGTGCTATGAACAGCTTATTAGTGAAGGATATTTGCAAGCAGTTAGGAGTTCAGGTACGTTTGTCTGCGCTCAACTACCGGATGATTTGTTGCATTCAGTTCCGCTGCAAGAATTGCAGCCAAGCCAGTCATCAAGTAAAGCCCTAAGCTTTTCAAGTTATGGAGCTAGCTTGACAAATGACACCCCACTCCACTCGCCTCGATTAGAGTTGCCGATCTCGTTTCGCTACGGACAACCCGATCTAGATGCCTTTCCCCTAAACCAGTGGCGACAGCTATTATCGCGTCATTGTCGCAAAAGAGATCGCCTAATGTTGGATTATGCAACAGATTCCTTGGGTCATCTGCCTTTACGTGAGGCGATCGCTCGTTACTTAGTTCAGTCTCGTGCTGTACAGTGCAACGCCGACCAAATTCTGATTGTTTCTGGTTCACAGCAGGCGCTTGATTTAGTCAGCCGTGTTCTTATTGATCGAAGTGATGGAGTTGCACTTGAAGATCCAGGGTATTTAGGAGCGCAGCATATTTTTCTAGCGCAGGGAGCTAGGCTTTATCCCCTTCCAGTTGATTCCTCTGGAGTTGTGGTTGAGGCGTTGTGGAAGGAATCGTCCCACAGAATTAAATTAGTCTATGTCACGCCCTCGCACCAATTCCCTACGGGCGTAGTATTATCGTTGTCACGGCGATTGGAATTACTAGCTTGGGCGGAACAAGTAGAAGCGTTGATTGTTGAAGATGACTATGATAGTGAGTATCGCTATGAGGGGCGACCAATACCTGCTTTGCAAGGGCTAGATCAGACAGGTTCAGTGATCTATATTGGTACATTTTCCAAGGTCTTGTTTCCCTCTTTGCGGGTTGGATATCTAGTAGTACCTCCGAAATTAATTGAAGTGTTTGCTCGTGCCAAATGGCTCACTGATAGACAATCTCCACTTTTAGAGCAATATGTATTAACTGATTTTATCAACGAGGGACATCTAGAACGGCATATCCGCCGGATGCGATCGCTCTACAATCAACGCCAAAAAACTCTAGTGAAGGCTCTTTTACACTCTTTTGGCGATCAAGTAACAATTCTAGGTGAGAGTGCTGGAATGCATTTAATGGTGCGCTTATCCACTCCTATGAGTGATGAAGTAGTAATTAGCCGTGCAGCTGCAATGGGTGTAGGATTAGTCAGCGCTCGTCGTTACTATTTAGAAAATAGATATTCTGGGGAGTTTATCTTGGGTTACGCCGATTTGCGCGAATCGGAAATTGAGGCAGGAGTTAAGATGTTAGCGACGGCATTAATAAATTAGCTTTTCATTGTTCCCACACTAAATATCTACGAGATACTACTTAAAGAAATAGCTAGAATACCTGCGTTAATTAGAACTTAGAAGAAAGCATTACCGAAAATTACTAAATTTTTTGTTAGGAATAATTCTATTGAAGCGTGTGGACAAAGGCGTTTCGGCAAAGTCTATCGCAAATAGCTCAATTAATTCAATCAAGCCTTGGAGGCTGAGTTGGTAAAATTAAAACAATAGCGCTTTAAAATTTATTTGGAGACGAGTTACAGATCCATGCCTTCTGAAGTTGCAGTAGCCAAGAAAAAGTTAAAAAATCCGCCTTTGGATATTCGCATCATAGGCGATCGCGTTCTGCGTCAACCTGCAAAGCGAGTAGCCAAAATAGACTCTGAAATCCGGCAGCTAGTTCGAGAAATGCTCCAGACAATGTACAGCGCCGATGGTATTGGTTTAGCTGCACCCCAAGTGGCAGTTCAAAAACAATTAATTGTCATCGACTGCGAACCGGATAACGCCGCTAATCCTCCTCTTGTATTGATTAATCCCACAATCAAGAAGTTAAGCCGGGATATGTGCGTCGATCAAGAGGGTTGTTTAAGTATTCCCAACGTTTATCTGGACGTGAAGCGCCCAGAAGTTGTGGAAGTAGCTTATAAAGATGAATATGGTCGTCCTCAAACGTTGATGGCTACAGAGTTACTTTCACGCTGCATTCAGCACGAAATCGATCACCTTAATGGCGTATTATTTGTTGATCGGGTAGAAAATACTCTAGCTTTGACGACTGAGCTATCTAAGTATGGCTTCTCGTCTATGAACGTTAAACCAATCGCTTAGGTAGTTAAAACAATGATGACCCCTAAAAGTGGTCTGTTACTGGCTGGTTCTTGCGTAGCCGCGATCGCAGCAGTAGGTTCAATGTTTGAACTTGCTTCTGGACAACCGAATCTAGGTGGATTAGCTACAAGTGTTATTCTAGCGATTAGCGTCCCACTGGGCGGATTTTTCTTTTTTGCAGCAGTTCGGGATGCCAATGCTAATAATCAATAACCGCTTATTCACAGCTACACAAGAGAAGTATACAGGGGAATTTATACTCACAAATTCCTTAGCAGCTGCAATTAACCATAGACGGCGGTTGCTAAAACACGATCCCAGTCTATGAGCGAAAAAAATCTTAATGAGGGATTTCTGCGGCACTTGCCTCGTAAGGGTGTAGCAAGTCCGCAATTCTCTCGCCGCTATTTACTTTCAACAACTAAAGAAGTCGTAATCGGACGCGATCCTAACTGTGAAATCGTCTTAGATTCCGGCTTATATGGCGTGGTTTCTCGCCGTCATGTTGTGGTTCGTCCGCTTGGACCCACATCTGGTGGGGATTCGTGGCTGCTTTGTGACCTCAACAGCGCCAATGGTACTTATATTAATGGGCAACGCTTACAAGGATGCCACAAGTTACAGGTAGGCGATCGCATTACTTTGGGTAATGATGGTGCAGAATTTATTTTTGAATGCCAGATCAAACATCAAACGCGGCAAAGCTCGTCGCGCTCAGTCATCCCATCAGGTGTAACCGCATTTCCAGCCACACCTACACCCTCTTCTGATTCAGTTACTTTCACCCAGCTATTTCCTATTCTCTCAACAGGACGCGATTTAACTCGCAAAGCTTACTTAATCCCAGGCATCTTCACAGTAATATTCGTAGTATTAATGTTTGCTACTGTAGGTCAGCCAGAAGCGGCTTACTTCAATCAACTGCTAGTAGCGACTTACTTAGCGGGAGCCGCATACTACTTTGTTTACCAACTTTGCGGCAAATCTAAGCCTTGGTGGGTGCTACTAAGTTCAGCTTTGGCTACTGTCTTAATTTTACTCAGTCCGCTCTTACCAATATTTATTTTTATCTTTCGCGGTATATTACCTGGCCGTTTGCCAACTGCAATTGAGTCACTCAGCCTTCCAGAGTTGATGGTGCGGATGTTTTTTGGCGCTGGCTTGATGGAGGAATTGATCAAGGCGTTACCAGTGTTAGGAGCATACTTTATCGGTCGACGGCTGCGTTCCCCTTGGCGAGAGCGGCTTGGCGTATGGGAACCGTTGGATGGAATTCTATTAGGAACAGCTGCTGCGGTTGGCTTTACACTCTTAGAAACACTAGGACAGTATGTACCTGAAGTTAGCCGAAATGTAGGCTTACAGACAGGCGTAGGGGTTGGTCAGCTTGTAGGGTTGCAGCTACTAATTCCTCGGATTTTAGGCTCTGTAGCAGGACATATGGCTTACAGTGGTTATTTCGGATATTTTATTGGGTTGAGTGTGTTAAAACCGCGTAGGCGATCGCAGATTTTGGCAGTAGGGTATCTCACTGCCGCAGCGCTTCATGCTTTGTGGAACTCTGTAGGATTATTGAGCAGCTTGCTGTTGGCAGTTGTGGGTGTATTATCTTACGCATTTTTGACCGCAGCAATTTTGAAAGCTCGTGCTTTATCACCAACGCGATCGCAAAACTTTGCTACTCAGTTTCTGAAACGTCCCTAGATGTGGTATCAAACCAAATTTCTGCTAGCTGGTTAAAGAAAGCTTGCTCTTTTAGCTCGATTTCTGCTTCAGACGCATCCTCAAGCGGTAAGTTCTCTTGGTTAGTAAAATAAACTTCTGCTTCTGGATCAGTGGTGTTCCAAGGATAAGTCTCATTGTCAGCAGCTAACAGTAACTCTAATAGCTCTTGTTCCACTTGTGATCGAGCAAGATTATAATCCGCCGAATTATTAAATTCCTTTGCCATTGGGCAACTCCAAATATTCATCTACTGAAAAAAGGTTGTATGAGTAGCTACACAAGTTTTTAAGCTCTTTCCGTAATTACTGGTATTAATTTTAGCCAATTAGTCGCAGAGTGGAAATAAACTCAAAGCAAATGAAGTCTACTAAACCCTAACTAAATTCTTGGCTGCAAAGTCCCTTCCTGACGACTGACTTTTTGCTAAATATCAGAACCTGAAAGTATCATTTTGCAGTAAGAAAGGTATCTCTTAAGAAATACTTAGTAATATTTGTGTAACTAAAGTAGGGTCAGGGACTAAGAAAAAAGAGAAAACTAGCTCCACCTGCGAGGGTTCAATGCTAATCTTCTGCTAGGAGTTAATAAGTTGTTTAGAGTGAGCGTAGCGTAAGAAAACTTGAGGTCATAGTGAGATCCCACTACTATTTATGGGACAGGTTCCTTAAGCCCTATTGAAGCTTTATTCCCTAATTTATTTTCAGTTAAAACAGGACAGTTGAAGCGCTGCTCTGATTCTAGGGAAGAAATAGGAAGATAATCAGGTTGAATTTCAGCTGCTCGAACCCATCCCTTGTCCTGCGGTTGCAGCAGACGCGAAGTGCTTGGATTTAAGTTTGATGGAGAAGCAGTTGGGGAAAGGTGCGGAACGTTCCCGCTTTGGCGAACGGTGTTATTTTTATTTTGTTTTGTTGGAAGCGATCGCTTTGTGGTTGGAGTTGAGCAGACTTTGAGATTTAGCCAATAGTCTTGTTGTGAACCTGGCTTGTTTTCGAGAACTTGCAAAACACTACCACTTGGGACATTTCCGTGCGTAAAGTTAACGCGCTGTTTTTGTGGAGAAGCGATCGCAGGAGTTAGGCGTAATGAGATCCGGCTTAACACAAGCTCGTTTCTAGTTTGGATCAGCGCTCCTTTCTGCAAAAAATTAACAGCATTAATATTTTGTGGCTCTACGGATGGAGAAACTGAACTTTGGGGTGACTGGACATCAATCGGACTAGAACCTGCCATGCCGGGAAGCTTGCGCTGTTTTGACAAGTAAGCAAGCAATCCACCACCTAGACTGACAAGTAAAACAAGTCCTAGTAACATCGGCAAAAAGAAACGCCGTGAGGCAGGCTCGGATGGCAGCAATTGTGTCTTTAGCTTGGAAGAAGCAGTATTTGTAGGGTTTAAATTTATTGTATTGGATTCTAATCCACTTGCTGTTACTGGCAATTCTGAGATTGATAAAGAGGTAGCTATAACAGATGGGCTTAACTTTGACTCTGGTTCAGAGAATTTAACTTGATAATGGACAAGAGCAACTGTGACATTATCGTGTCCATTTTGGGTGTTGCCAATTTCGACTAACCGTTGACTTGCGGTTGCGACATCAACTTTACCGTCAATAATCGGTAAAATTTCTTCCCAAGACTGCTCAACGCGATCGTAGTCGCTCAACCCATCAGAACAAAGTAGGAACACACAGTCTTCGTCGATCGCAAATCGCTGGACTGTAGGATGTAGAGATGCTGAGGAACTTGTACCCAATGCTTGAACTAAAGATCCGGAGGCTGACTGTTGCAGAGCTTCTCGGTAAAGGGCATATCCTAGCCGAACTTCGCGGGCTGCAACATCATCGTCTAGCGTCACTTGATGGCAGCCTGTGCGTGTAATTAAGTAGGCACGACTGTCTCCTACATGAGTAATGTACATTTCATAAGCACGCGCTAGAGCTATAACTAGGGTCGTTCCCATGCGTTGACGACCATGCCGATGTTCGTTATCGTTACGCTGGTTGATTTTGTCGTTGGCTACACGCGCAGAGCGTTCTAATTCGTTGCTGAGGGTTGAAGCATTCAGCTGAGAATCGTTCAACGGCAGCTGTTGAATTTGCTGCTGGATCGTTTCAATCGCCAGATTAGAAGCGACATTGCCGCCCTCATGTCCACCGATACCGTCACAAACAATAGCCAAAGCAGGTTCGCTGTTTGTGTGAATTGCGATCGCACCACTTGTGGGATAACAGGCATCTTCGTTCCGTTCACGGCTAGGCCCCTTATCTGTAGAGGTAGCGATCGTAATCGTGCTTTGAACGCAGGGGGCTACTAAGGCTAGTCCTTGATTCAATACACTGATTAGCTTATCTATTGTTTGAATTTCTCTCTCGACCAAAGCATGACACAGCTGGTCTAAAAATTCAGTAATGCTTGGTTGTGACGTAGCAACTAACTGTGACCATAGCTGACCTAATTGAGATAAAGTTGGTGGTGCTTGATCTGGTTGCAACTCCAATAAGCGGATTAATGACCCTTCGATCCGTAAATTTAGTGGATCAAGCAAGCTAGAGGCGACACCTTCAGTCCAAAGAGGCTGCCACAAAGTTGCCATTTGCCACAACCAATTCAACTGCCGCATTGATGTGGCATCTTTCCAAGCCCTAGCCAATTCTGGCATTAATCCAACTGGCAGGAGTTCTGTAGAGATTGGGACTTGCTCTAAAAGCAAGATTTTCTTTGCTGTTCGTTCCCCCAGCGACACCAAGCCGTATACCTGAGGTATATGTAGCTGATAAGGAATTAGTCTCAAATATGGTTTGATCGCATCTGAAATTTCGGGAAAAGGCGTTTCCGGTAACAAACCGGGTTTTGTATCTAATAAAATGCGATTACTTTTTAACAAATAGCGATCGCCTACCAAGCTGCCGATTTGGTAGGCTTCAATCTCCTCCACGGCCCACAAGTAGCGTTTAATCAAAGGCGTGGCACATAGTTGGCAAAACTTGTCTGTCTGATCATTGGGAGCTTTACAGTATTCATTTGAGCATTGGAGCATTGCCGCGTCATTTTGCATAGTTCAAAACACCGAGCAGCCATTCGGTATTGGGTTAAAAGGAGCAGCGTTACTCTAGGCTGCTTACTTCTGTTTATACCAATTCAGTGTCGGATTGCCACAAATCGCTAACTGATTTTAGATTTTAGATTAATCTGGCGACAAGCAACAGGGCATAAACTAAGCAGAAGTTTTTGCGATTACCCCTTTTAGCGGTGCAATACATCAACAATTCTGTTTGAGCCAGTCAAATGGTAAGTAAATTAACATTAATAAACCAAACATAGTTTTAAAGATGATATTTAGCCTCCTTAATCAGCCTAATAACCTTAATTTTTTCAAATTGAGAAAACTTCATTTAATAATTTTCAACTAAAGTTAAGTATTACAGCTAAAATTACTTTTTTAGAATTAAATCGTCGCTTATTTGTTAATACTTAGTTACAATTAAAATTTTAATTTAGACTAGCACGTACATTTTATGTACTATGGCACTTGCTCAAATAATTTTATCACAATAACTTCAGCCCTTTTCTTTAAACTTTATGCACTCAATATTGGTGGTTGCTTTATCTAAACAGAGATATTGATTGTCAATTTGTTTGAAAGTATTTTAAAATAAAAGTAATTTATCTATTTAGGCGACAATAAAGATGAATTAATCATAAGGGCAATCAGAATTAGCAGTATTGAGATGAAGAGTGCTGTTGATAGGTTCTGTAGTCCCCTTGATTCTAGGCTTTAACATGATTGTTAGTAATGGCAAACGTAGTCATAGACAAGCTTTTAACTAAAATATTTAAATTATGCCGTTGGAAAGATGCGATCGCGTTTAAAGTTTTCTAGTTTAAACATAGAATATGACTCAACTTTGAAATTAATCCCGAATCATGACTAACGACAAAGAAAAAGACACCCATCGTGCAGTTAACCCTGGTGACATTATTTCTGATCAGCCTCAAACTAATGAAGAAAAATCACAACAACTTGCTGTAGATTCTCCTGATATTACTGGCGATCACATTGTAGTTCCAGCCTACGTTATGGTGGAAGAACCTGACGGTGAGGAAAAAGCTTTACACCATGTTAGAGATGCTGACGAAATTTCAGATGTTA
Organism: Gloeocapsa sp. UFS-A4-WI-NPMV-4B04; assembly: GCA_019359535.1. Lineage (GTDB taxonomy): Bacteria > Cyanobacteriota > Cyanobacteriia > Cyanobacteriales > Chroococcidiopsidaceae > JAHHHE01. The sequence continues at coordinate 5,848 of JAHHHE010000156.1, read as the reverse complement.
TCCGCCAAGCACGGGTAGATGAAGACGGAAATCGGATTTGGTAGTCTTCAAAAATTACTTTGATTACAGCACAATTAACTTAATAATTTGTTTAGGTTTAGAATCCTAGAAGATGGGGATAAAAAGTATTTAGTGCTGTAAATGAACTAAAAAAATGCTTTTAAAGCTAGCGTTTGCTGCGTTCCAGGGTAAGTTAAATTATATAAGCTTGCCCTGGTTTTAGTTTAATTAAGTATGGCGCTTGCTAGTGTACACTTATGCCTTAAAAGGGTAAATATACTATTTGCCTTGAAATTATCAGCACAACTTAGTTAAAAATATTTAGCCTGAGCGCACCCCAATCTTTTGCTGTTGTACTTCCTCCGATCCGAGAAAATTAAGTGTAGTTAAGCTATCAGCTATACAAAAATTATTATTTACTGCCTTCAACAGCAACTTGGGGAACTCCCATACTATAGTTAATCACACGGCCAGTTAGGTTATAGCTAATTTCACCGTTTTGGAGAAGCGATCGCAACAAATGTTCCAAGTCTGAACCAATGCGACGTAAATTGTAGTCTGTTAGATCAGCGCCACTATTCTCCTCTACCAGTTGCTCAAACTTACGATAAATTTTTCGGAGAGCTTCTTCATTCCAATTAAATTCATTGTCAGGATCTACATCTAAAGTCAAAACCTGATTGCTGGGAACAAGTTCACCATCTTTGTCAACTTCAGCAGAAAAGATCCGGATATGACGGGTTGTAGACTTGATTAATTGTTCCATAAAATATGACTTGACTGGATTGAGCGCAGTGAATTTATTTTAGCCCCTATCAGCATAGCTTTATTGCATCTGGCAAAAGTAATCGCGCTTCAGCGTGAAATCATCCCAGTCTGACGCGCATAAGCAAAAATGCCACCAGCATCAATTACAGGTCCTACTTCTCCAATTGGCTTCAGGTCATACACCTTACCAAGAGTATGATTGATAATTTGATTTCGGTCAAAATCAACCGAAACTTCTTGTCCAGTCTCAAATTCCTCGCACAACCGCTCTATTGACTCCCAAGGGTATAATTCACCTGTTGCTGCACAATTGCGGAAAAAGATCCGTGCGTAAGACTGAGCAACTACAACCTTTACACCACAAGCTCCTAGAGCAATCGGCGCGTGTTCCCGTGAAGAACCGCAACCAAAGTTTTCCCCAGCGATAATAATTGGGTAGGATGTCTTGATTTCTCCTGCTGCAATGAACTTGCCATAGCGATCCGGTAATCCAACCATAGCGTAACTTCCTAGCTTTTCGTACTCGTCAGGCTTAGAGGGAACTAGGGTGAGGTACTCAGCTGGAATAATCTGATCGGTATCAATATTGTCATCAACAACGAAAACTACACCACGAATTACTTTGCTCATCTCCAATCTCTACAGTCTTGTGGGGAAAATTTAACTTCCACGATTCTACCTTTAGAGATCAAGCAAGGATCACCTGCGTTAGTGTAATTTCTTGCATCGTAACTCTTGTGGGTAGGCAAATCGTATTTGCTTGTTTATCTTCTTCACTTTACACACAAGTCGCGACAAACAACAGTAACTTCGTTGTTTCAACACCTTTAAGCTGCTAAGTGCGGGTTACGTTTCAAATTGAGTCTAAATTTTAAGGCTACTGAGTTAAGCTTTGAAGTTGTGATTTACTGAGATATTACTGAAAAACAAAAAGAATTTTTGTAAAAATTCAAACATTAAATAATTGTCGTACTAGAAAAATAAAAAAATTCTCAAAAGACTTACAAAATCCTTACACAAACTTTACGGTATTCCATCTTAAAAGCTGAATAATGGTAATTGTCTCACTAATTGCCTAGACAATTTGAAACTTTAATACAAAAGTTTTAATTGCTCTGGATAAGAGGCTGAGATAGACAAGATATGTAATGAAAGTGCTTTTAATGATGAATGTTTTTTACCTAGACAAGTATCAAAATTTTTAAACAAAAAGGTAAAAAGCTTTCAGAAAACATATTGATATCTACTTACTACAAAACTAGGAATTTTTCAAGATATGAAATCTGACGCAGCATCACAACAGCCTAATAAATCCGAAGTCAGTGTTTACGAATGCGAAATTCATCTTAAGTTTCGGTTAATTGAGGAGAAAGGTAGTTTGCGCGATCGCGATGATCTGCTGGAATTATTAATCGAAGCGTTTACAATTGGTGCTGATGAGTATATGGAACCCCTGGAAGCGGATGTTAAGGCACAGGAAATTTCCGAACTGGATGCTTCGCCACAACTGCGCCGCCAGCTAATACGCTTGCGTAACTCACCTGATTTTGTCTAATCGCTGTTCTAGTTGTTTGGATAACGCTCCGTAGTATTTTGTGTTTAGCTATTGACATAAACGCTCAGATTCGTTATCTTAATAAAGGCGCAGCGCTCATAGGCCCCCATCGTCTAGAGGCCTAGGACACCTCCCTTTCACGGAGGCGACGGGGATTCGAATTCCCCTGGGGGTATGAAAAAATAAAAAGAGGTGCTTGGTGTGTCTTTTTTTATACTGACTAAGAACGAAGTAAACAGACAAGAAGTGAGTAGTGAGTAGACAAGAAAAGACTTGATTCCACTATTCACTGCTCACTTCCTCACTTTTGTGATTAAAAAGTGAACAGACAAGAAGTGAGTAGTGAGTAGACAAGAAAAGACTTGATTCCACTATTCACTGCTCACTTCCTCGTACCTTCAAATTAAATTACAACTAATTACCAAACAACTCCTCTACTCGCTGACGAATCGCTAAAAGATTTAACTGTAAATCGCTAGCAAGACGACGTTCAATGATTGCCACAGGCATCGTCCGTTTAGGCCAAACGCGCACAGTATAGTAGAGATTTGTCCCGTTTTGGTCAGCAAGTGAATAAGGCTTTAATTGCCAACTACCAAAAAAAGCTTTTAAGTCCCCCTCTACCATATTGAAATTAATTTCATTGGGGAAATTTTCATCCAAGTCTAGAACTACACGCGCCGAAAAATTTAAGCGTAGAAAGCGTTGACTCCCAATTTGCTCTAGGCGAATTCCTCCCTGTGGATGAGCGAGTAAGCGACTTTGGGCAAGATTGGGGATGAAGTCAGCCAGTGATTCATAATTTGTTAAGACTTGCCACACTTGCTCGACAGGATGGGGAATTTGAATTTTAGCAGTGATTTGTCGCTGTCGTTCTGCTACTGCTTCAGTTTGCACTTTTACGTCTTGAAGCAAAGCTACATTAGAAGCAATTAAACTGCTTTTTGCATCAATGTCATCCGTAGCGACGGGGAAATCAAGTTGGAGGTTGGGGTCGTGTTGTTTAGGCATTAAACTAAAGTGTTGTATGGTCGAAAGACTGCGGTAGGGTGAGAGTAAAGCAGGTTTCCCAAGCAGGATGGCTAGTTGGATTGCTAGAAAGAGCAATCGCGCCATTCAAATGTTGTACTAAGGACTTTACTAAAGCAAGTCCCAAACCAGTGCCTTGAATTGCTTGTTGGGTGACACCTTTACCTCGACGGAATTTATCAAAAATCTGGGTAACATCTTCTGGCGAAATACCAGGACCAAAGTTAGTCAGGCTAAGAACAATTTGCTTGTTTTGGGAATCGCCACTGTGAGTCGCTTTCAAAATAATGGTAGTGCCTGGATCAGAATACTTGCCCGCATTAGTTAAGAGTTCTTGGAGAATGCGCTCAAAACTCTCAGCATCAGTTTGAAGCAGTAGCGACGTTGGTAAATCTAGAGTAATATTTAATCCTTTATTTGCCCATTTTTCTTTAAAGGAATCAGCTAAATGAGCAATTTTAGGTTTGAGATCAATAGTTTCTAGGTTGAGAGGAGCTTTGTGTGATTCTAGCTCCTGAAGCTTGAGTAAATCACTGACTAAATTAATTTCCTGGTTGCACTGCTGCTCTAAAATATCTAGATATTTTGCCTGACGCTCAGGTGGAAGTGCGGTAGATTGCCGTAACATCCGAATTGCCAAACTCATGCTAGTCAGTGGTGTCCGCAACTCATGATTCATCGTACTGACGAATTCATCTTTTAACTCATTGACTTGGCGTAGCTGCTCAAGTTGTTGACGAGTTTTTTCGTACAATTTTGCTTGTACTTCCAAGCTGCGTTGAAGTTGCGCTGTGCGTTCTTCTACCAAACCTTGTACCTGGCGCAACGTCTGGCTTTGAATAATAGCATTACTAAGCTGGGTACTTACCAATTCTACAAGTGCTAATTCCTCTGAGCGCCAAAGGCGGTCGCCAAAGTGCTGTAGTACCAAAAAGCCTAATAGTGTACCGTTATTTTCCAGGGGTACTATCAAGACAGCAGGTAGAGATTGGAGATTAAAAAGTGGTGCAATATCTGTTTTCGACTCAATTGTCTCAAGTGTGTGTTCAGCATCGATCGCTAACGGTTTAGGAAAGTTGGTGAATGCTTGCTGAAACAACCAACTTTCAGATAGCCAAAAAGATTGGTTTAACAAACTGCTAGAGTGAGGCGTTGTTACATCTAGCTTGTTACTGTGCCATTCAGAAACGATAGTGGCTTGTGCTTTGGGAGTATTTTTTCTAGAGCGAGTTTTAAAAAGTGGATCAGTATATTTTAAGGTGATCAGCAGACCACGCTCAACTTGAAGAGCTTGAGCTGTACTTGCGATCGCCGCAGCGAGGATTTGATTTAAATCTAAAGGACTACGGCTAGAAAGCGTTAATTGCTTGAGCAAGCTTTGATAAGTGTTTGAGGTATTTACTTGCTGCTGTAAAGAGCTAATCAAGCTACTTTGAAGAAATTGAGTGAGAGCGATCGCTACTGGTGTAGCAGAGGCATTAGCACGTTCTTTTTCTGATTCACTCCATTGATGAGGCTGTAAGCGGAGCAAACTTACTACCCCACTCATTTTGCCCTGAATCCAGATTGGGATTGCTAGAGTAGCTCGAATTGGCAACCCTAGATGCGACGATACTATTAACGGGCTTGTTTCGGCAGTTTCAACGTCATCAATAACCAAGGCGGAGGTACTTTGTTGCACTAACGAGCCTAGCTGTTCCGCATAAATCACCAGTTGCTGTTGGAACGGCTCCAAATTTTGGTCAGAATGCCAATAGCCAATTTGATTAATAGACGAATTTTCCGCCATCACAGTAATTAAGCAGCAGTCTACCTCGAAAGCCGAGCCTAATGCTTGCGCGATTTGATCCAGCAGTGTTTCGGCGGAGCTATTTAAAATAATTTCGTTTATTTGTTGTTCTAATTGGGCGGGTTGCTGATGCTGCATCAATCTGACCGGGTAATCGTGCGATCGAGCTAATTCATGTTGGGGGTGGGGTTGCGACGATAATAGCTTTTTCATTTCTGGTACTCTCTGCGATGATCGCACACTTTTTGCAGGCAACACCTGAGACACACCCTTAGACTGATGTGTTGCAGCAACTTTTGGCTCCCTAGACAAACGGTGGTTAATAAGCCTTATCTGTATTCACCCCTCTTTAAATAGGATGCCCAAATTTATTGGAACTTAACCAAGTAGTTAATAAAAAAATAGCAGACAATTTTCGCCTCTAGATTATTTAAAGCTCCGTTGCTCCAGAGTATCGTGCCTGTAGCTAAGTAGAATCGGTAATTTCGCTAGATTATCGGGAATAGTAATTTAGAACTTACGTAAAAGTAAAACAACACCAGTCTTAGCTATCACGCAGCTTAGTATTGTTTTAGGCTAATATAGAACCCATTTGACATCTTTTATGGGCATGAAGTAACGTTATTGCAAAAATCTAGTTTAACCGCCATGCCCTACTCAAGCAGTCTTACAGATGAGGAATGGGAAGTTCTTGAACCGTTACTGGT
>JAHHHE010000002.1 GCA_019359535.1 Gloeocapsa sp. UFS-A4-WI-NPMV-4B04 | reverse complement strand
TGTAGTAAAAAAAACCAGAGCCAAGTTTCCGTCTAAGAAGCCCATACATAAGGGAGCAGGAGTAAAACTTCAAACACTTATTTTTTCTGTACTCAATACTGCTTAAACCTTAACCGAACCGTCTTGACTTACAACCACAAAAAAAGTTAAAAGTATAGTAGCCAGCACAAAAATTAAAACCTACTTATCAACAATTTAATGAATATTATTAGTCTTCACAGTTGATTTGAAAATAGTAATCTCAATCAAGTCTCACCCTCAAATTTAATTCAAAATAAGCTCATTTAAGAAACGAGATAACATTCCATGAGAAGTTATACAAAATGGAGATTAACGTAAGTTATAGTCAAAAATATAGGTTGATTTTGTTAACAACGTCAATAATCAGCACAACTCACAACTAAGCTTATAAACGCAAACGCAAAGTAATATTAGATAAATCTTTTTAACTGCTAGAGCAGTATCCTATTTAAGAAATTCCCAGCCTCAATCCCTAGTAAGCAAGTCTTGTTTGTTTTATTGATAATGAGCACTCTTACGGTATTAAAAGCTTGCTTGAGCCACAACTTTGTAGAATACGCCTAAAACATCAGTTTACAACTGATTTAATAATCTCCCCTTTGGCTGATGTCCCTTACTAGGTTGATTTGTTCCACTGGGTATGGAGTCAAAAGTTAAAAGACGATATCATGCGTAAAATAAACATCGGTTTAACTGAAGAGCAACGCGCAGGCGTGACTGAATTGTTAAACAGCGACCTGGCAAATGCTTATCTAGTATTGATCAAAACAAAGAAGTTTCATTGGGATGTAGTCGGCCCACAGTTCCGTTCACTACACCAGTTGTGGGAAGAACACTACCAAGCATTGACAGCTAACATTGATGCCTTAGCCGAGCGTATTCGTACATTGGGTGGGTTTCCAATTGGTACGGCTCAAGACTTCTTAAGCAAAGCTTCGGTTAAAGAACAACCCCATAATATTCCCCTAGCAACTGAAATGGTGTCGCAGCTAGTGGATGACCATGAACTGATTATCCGCAATCTCCGCGACCATGTAGATCAGTGTGGTGAAACCTTCCATGATCAAGGAACTGCTGACTTCCTGACTGGTTTGATGGAACAGCACGAAGAAATGGCATGGATGTTGCGTTCCTTCATTGAAGGTGAATCACTTAAATCTGATGGCGCTCAATCAACAGAGATGAAAGTTCCTGCACAGGTTAATTAGTTAGATTAAAAAAGAGTAAAAAGAAACGGAATTTATCTTGTCTCTTTTTACTCTTTTCAGTAATAGGAACTTTGATGGCTTTAATTAAAATTAATTTGAAGAATAGATAAATCGTCATCAAAACTTGTTTTAGAGTTTAAGGTGAGTAGGTAATTTAATATTTTGTCAAGATTACATTCTTGAAAATTATGGCGATCTTTAAGTAGCTCAATAAAAGCTTCTATATGCCAAATCGTGCCATTTGGTAGATGAATTTCATAAGCTCCATCACTAAAAATATAAAGACTACTAAATTCTTCAATATTACAAAAATTATTAATATATTCTGCATCTGGAAACATTCCCACAGGTATCCCAGATGTCTCTAATTGTTTCACTTGAATAATATCTTTCTTGGCTAGTAAAATAGCCGGAGGATGTCCAGCGCTGGCGTAAATTAATTGGCGATTAAGACAGTTGTAGACTCCGTACCAAATCGTAAAATATTTAGTATTTTGGTAAGTCATCTGAAATGTGTTGTTTAAGGCGCTTAAAACATCACTAGGTTGATAGTAATTAAGATTGGGAATAGCACGAGAGCGAAGTAGATTTAGGACGGAAACAGAGGGGAGTGCTGCACCTAAACCATGTCCAGCTGTATCAAGTAGGTAAATAGCTAAATAATCTGGGTCAAGCCAGTAGTAATCGAAACAATCGCCTCCGAGTCGCTGTGAGGGGATGAAGCGTGAATTGATACTGAGGGGTTCAATCATCGGGAGGGGAAGAAGCGATCGCACATACTCAGCTGCTTCTGCAAGTTCCGTCTCTAATATTTGCTTTTGGGTTTGCAAGTCACGACTCAATTGATGCCAACGTAATCCTGCTTTTACCCTTGCAATTAATTCATTGTGTTCGATTGGTTTAACTATAAAATCATCCGCACCAGTGTCTAAACCCTTGACACAATCATCTACTGATCCTAAAGAAGTTAATAAAATAAAAAATGTTGTAGATAAGGTTGTATCCGACTTAATTTGACGACAAACTTCTAACCCATTTAACCGAGGCATTAGCCAATCGCAAATTATCAGTGCAGGACGAAATTGTTGTGCTTGTGCTACTCCTTGCTCACCATCGCTAGCTGTGAGTACCTCATAACCCTGTTTTTCGAGTATTCTTGTTAGCGTTAACTGCACTATGCGGTCATCGTCAATAATTAGAATTTGAAACATGAGTTTAAAGAGGCGATCACATCAAATAATGAACAGAATTCAGAAGGGAACGCTACCTACCTTATAAGCTAATCGTCATCCAAATTGCAGTGTTAAACTCTCTTTGCTCCCCTGCTCCCCTGACCCCTAGTTTAGAACCCTGAAAGCGGATTTAACCATAAAAGAATAATGCTTTTAAGTTGATTTAAATCGCGGTAAACTTCTTGCTTGAACCACTGACCAAAGGCATCAAACGGCGTAAATGTTGAGCCAGGTTGCCATCTAATATCTTGACCCAAGGGTGTTGTGTGGGTTCCGTTCAGCGTCTTTGCTGTCACCATATTAGGGAAGCGGAGTTGCAACAATTCGGTTAAGGCAGCAGATTGATCGATAGTGTCGTTAGTAAATTTGACAATCAGGTTGCGGCGGACATTGTAGCGCGATCGCACAAGTGTACTTGTTTCTACAGGAGACGGGGTAAACTCAATCGCGAAAGCAGGGTTAAACTGCTGCACTAAGGGTATAGCGTCTCGTGCGGCATAGTTATTAAAAGAAATTAGAATATTACCTGCGCGTTCTACAGCAAACAGGCTACCGATCAATAAATGTAGTTTACAGCCCATGCTGTGTCCTAGTCCGTAGATTGGTAGATAGCGCTTGTGTAACAACCCTTTTGCTTGTAATTCAGCGATCGCGCTTTCAAAGCTGCGTAATACAGAGTCGGCGATCGCCGCATGATCTAAAGTGTTAACAAATGGTGTAGCAACAACAGCATATCCGCGAGCGGCTATTTGTTCTAATAACCAACGGTAAGTTACTTGAGGTGCTGCCGCAACAAAAGCTCCCCCCAGAAAATGTACAATCCCCTTCGGGTGTTGGGGAATCAAGACCCAGTTATCAGAGATTTCTTTCCAGTCCATAACCTAATTCTGACATAAATCACTGATGTATCTAACGATTGAATTTACCTCTTTTTTTAGTCTAGAAAATCTTTATAGCCGCTAGACCTAAAGCCAAGCTTAGAGATATAACTGTTGTTAAAACAGCAATAATTACCCATTTGCTCATTACACGCAGCTGTTTTTCTAAGCTGCGTAGCTGTCGTTCCAATTTTTGTACTTGTCGTTCTAGATCCTTAAGAAACGATTTTGCTGTCTGTAATTGATATTCTAGGCTTTCCTGTTTTTCTAAATTTTGGTTATTAAGTCCATCTGCACTTAGTTGGTCAATAGAAGTTTGCAGTTCTGTCCTCAATTTATCTTCAATTTCATTTAAGGGAGCCTGAAATACTTTGAACTCCTCAACTTCTTCCTTTAGTTCGTTAACGAGCTTAATAACTTCACTACTAATATTGAAATCTGTATTACTAAGCTCATTCTTAAGATTAAAAATTTCTTTCTTAATCTCTATCCATTTAGACTCAATCAGTTTTTCGAGTTGAGCGCAGCGAGCATTAAAATGTGCTTGTAGTTCGGCTATTTCTTCTTGATTAGCTATTACGTCAAGTTGTTGATATCTTTGTCCAAACTCCTCAAATTGTGTCTGAATTTTAGCTAAACTATCTACAACCTTGAACGTCTGGTTAAGCTGATTTCGGAGTTCTGCTAGTTCTTGCTCAATATAATCTAGGTCATATAAAGACTTAGGCATGATATTTTGATACTTTAAATATTTAGTAGTTTATCAAACTACTCAAAACCTTGCTGGATAACTTCAAGCATCGGTTCTAAAGAAGCGTAACTGTCACTCAATGCCCGGATAGCTCTAGTCTGCCATACTACAACGAGAGCGCGGTACTGAGTGGAATCTGAGCCAAACATTTGCTCGGCTTCTTGAAGTAGAAATGACAAACCTTCCTCGTTATTCCAAGGTGCATCAACTTGAGTGAGCCAACTAAAGGCTTCTTCAGGTTGCACGAACACACCTTCTTGGTAAAACAGCAAAAGTCCCTCAATAGACAATTTCTGTATTATCCCTTCTTGAAACCCTAATTTGAGATAATGGAGGGCTAGCATCTTGTGTCCTTGACCTCTATGAGAAAGTACCCCAGCTAGGTACAGTGCTGCTAAATTATTAGGGTCACGCTTCAGCTGATTATTAACTTGAGTAAACAGTTCTACTACTGAACCCTGTTCAACAGCAAGGCGCACAACTTCTGCTAGCGCTTCCGGATCGAAGCTTTTTGAGTGGGGTAGTAGCTCTACGTCTTTTGCTGGAAGCGCAGCTAATTGAGGCAAGGCTTGGTCAGAATTAAGATTTACTGCCTGAGTGAAAGGAATTTTGTCAAGCAGCCCTGGGCCAATTTGAGCATACCCTTTATGCACAGAGCGAATTGCAGCAGCCAGTTCTTCAGCAGGAGTATCCTTGAGTAGATAACCTCTTGCTCCCGCTTGCAAAGCATCAGCTAGGTATGCCTCATCGTCATAACCACTTAGAACTAATACTTTTGTTTCTGGAAAGCGCTGACAGATAATTCGTGTAGCGGCTACTCCATCCATGTCTGGCATCCGAATATCAAGTAATACGACATCAGGATGTAAGGCTTCGACTTGCTCTACGGCTACTTGTCCGTTATCACCGCTTCCTACTACCTGCAAATCCGGCTCTAGCTCTAGCAAAGCTTTCAACCCTTGACGAATAATAAGTTGATCGTCTATCAGTAAGATGCGAATCATTGAGCGAACTTTAGCCAAATTGAATGCCCATCATGTTAACAGTGCAGCGATCGCATTGAGCAACTCTCCAGGACGAAAAGGCTTGGTAAAATAAGCTGTCGCCCCTAAATTCATTGCTTTTTGCCGATAACGATCATTTTCTCGCGAAGTCAACATCACAACTGCGAGGTTATCCCACTGAGGACGAGCGCGAATTTCTCCGAGTAAGCCAAAACCATCTAAACGCGGCATTTCAATATCAGAAATCACTAAATCAAATTGCTTACTCGGTTGATTTAACTTTTCAAGAGCTTCTTTACCGTTGCGACATTGCACTACTTGATAACCCGACTGAGTGAGGATATGCTCTAAAGCTTTGCGAAATGTAATCGAATCGTCCACAATCAAAATCGTTGCAGTGCTATCAATATAAGGATTAAAGGTAGGTGACGAAGATAGTGGTTGATTGTCTTTTGCCGCTATCAACTCGCCCAAGTGATCTGGGGATAGCACTGGCACAACTTCACCTGTACCTAATACTGTACAACCTGAAATGTAGGGTGGCACTTTGACTATTGGGTCAAAGGCTTTCAGGACTAACTCACGCTCACCTAAAAGCGAGTCTACAGCGATCGCGACAAATTCACCATTAACGTTAACGACAATACCTAGCTGGTGGTTAAATTGATCAGATGACGCTAATATTGCTTGCTGTGTATACGGGAGTAATTGAATTAGAGGGTATAGAGGCAACAGGCGATCGCCCCAAGTAATTGTACTTGCATTGTTGGTTTTTAAAGAGATAATTTCTATTACTTTATTTGAAGGAATAGCAAAGGTCTGTTGCTGACAACTACATAGTAATAAAGGTAGAATATTTAGAGTTAAGGGAATATTAATTATAAATTTTGTCCCTTGTCCTAATTTACTTTCGACTTCTACCGAGCCTCGCAGGCGCTCTACTTGACGTTTGACAATATCTAGACCTACACCTCGACCAGAAAGAGTAGTAACTGTTGCAGCAGTAGAAAAACCAGGCATAAACAGAAATTCTAGAACTTGTTTAGTTAGCACTGAATCACTACATAAACCTAACTCAATAGCTCGTTGGTAAACTGTCTGTATATCAATACCGCGACCATCATCTTCAATTGCGATCGTAATTTGATTGCCTTCAACAGCAGCAGATAAAACGATTTGAGCGTTAATTGACTTATCTAGCGCTAGCCGTTCTTCTGAAGTTTCAATTCCATGATCAAAGGCATTACGAATTAAATGAGTTAAAGGAACTTTTAATTGTTCTAAAATTACCTGATCGATCAGTGTTTCTTTGCCAATAACTATTAACTGGGCAGACTTGTGATATTGCTCGTCCAATGTTTGTAGGAGTGCAACAAACTGTTCAGTCAAAAAGCCGAACGGGACTAAACGCGATTGAGTCAAGTCACCATGCAGGCCATTCAATTGCTGGCGTAATTGCACAAGTGCTTCCCGAAATTCAGAGGTAATTAGCCCAACATCGGCTCTAGCTTCCTGCACTTGCACCATTAGTTCTTGCAAATCTTGAAGTGTGTTGTGTAGGTTGGCGTATTGATCAAATTCCAGGGAATCGAATTCCAAGGAAGGCGAGAGGTTAGATTCTTTGTTGTATCTCGTGCCTTCTGTTGCTAGCTGATCGTAAAAGTTTTGCACTTGCTCACCGATTGGATTGAGTTGAGCAGCACGTTTTTTGAGAGTTAGATCAACTTGATGTAGTTGTTCTTGATAAAGGGAAAGGCGTTCGTAACTAATAAACAATTCGCCTATGGTGTTGTTCATCCGATCCAGTTTTGAAACTGGAATCCGCAAATTCAACTGCGGATTTTGAGAAACTGGGATTATTTGGGAAGCGGCTTGTCTTGCCTCTGGAGGGGGAGTAATAGGAGACTGCTGTTGTACAAGCTTGACATGAGCAGAAGTATCCCAAAATTGGGGAGCCTGGGTTAGAACTTGTAATCTCAGTTGGCGAAGCTCACTAATTGCAGTTTCAGCGATCGCCTCTAGGTGTGGATTTGGTTGAGCAAGCGCGTCTCTGACTTCTTGGCCTGTTTCAGTTAACCAACTTAAGTTGAGAGCTTGTCCAAGAAGTGTGCATTCTCCTACAAGTGCTGTAAGAGCTTGATTTAGTTCTACTGGATCAAATGATGTGTTTTCATCGTGGAGTAACCGCTCAACTTTTTGGAGAGAGTTTTCTAAATCAACTTCTAAAGCTATTTTGAGAAAATCCGGTTCTGGAGTAGCGAGTAAATTACTTTCAACTTCCTTCAAGTCAGATTGCTTAGTCTTCGGCAATCCTTCAAGAAAATCCTCTAAAGCAGCGATCGCACTCAATAGACTTGTTTCTACTATTACAGTAGCTGCATTTTCACTTGTAGCGTGGGCGATTAAATTGCTAATTTGCTCAACACTAGCAGACAAAAGTTCGTAAGCAGCCTCTCGTTGTTGCACGCGCCCCTGATGCAGTGCCTCAAGTAAATCTTCTAGCTTGTGTGCCAGACGGCTTAGAGTTGACAATTGAGCCAGACCAGAGCTACCTTTGAGCGAATGTGCTGCTCGCATTAAAGCGTCGTATTCAGCTTGGGAATGAACACTATTACTTCGTAATTGCCGAATCCCCTGCTTTAGAACAGCTAAATGGTCTGGGGCATCTTCGTATAAGAAGCAAGTGCGTATTTCTTGAATAATTGCCTCTAAGCTTGCAGCGTCCAGCACCATATTATTTTTCTACCTGGAATCGAGACACAGAACTTTGTAATTCTTCCGCAACTTCAACCAACTGCTTAAGGGAAGACAAAACAGCTTCGGATTCAGCAGAAGTTGTCTTAGCGATCACGGCAACTCCTTGAATTGTTTGGTTAATTGTTGCAGAAGTTTGAGCTTGGGAAACCGTACTTGTTGAAATAGATTGCAGTAGGAAGTCAATTTTTTGGCTAATCTCAGCTAGTCCTTGCAGTGTATTTTTAGTTTTTACTACCTGTTGGGTGCTAGTTACTACCTGCATGGTGCTACCTTCCATCGTTTGGAGTACATCAGTAGTTTCTTGTTGAATTGTATTAATTAGTTGCTCAATTTCTTTAGTAGAGTCTGTAACTTTTTCAGCCAAACGCCGCACTTCATCAGCAACTACGCGGAAGCCTTGTCCATGTTCTCCAGCACGAGCGGCTTCAATAGAAGCATTGAAGGCTAGAAGGTTTGTTTTTTCCGAAATTCCTGAAATAATGCTCACAATTCGGGAGATTTCCTGAGAAGATTCAGCTAGACGTTTCGCCTTTTTGGTAGTTTCAGCAACACTGGTACGAAGCATCTTAATACTACCGACAGTTTGATCCATAGTTTGATCGCCATCTTGGGCAGCAACTAAACCTTGACGGGCGATCGCGGCAGCTTCTTGGGTTCTTGAAGCTACAGACTGAATTGACTCGCTTATTTCTGCTACAGAGGTCTGAGTTTGAGCCAAAACTTTAGCTTGATTTTTTGCCTCGTCTGAGAATTTCTGCACAGAACCTTCATTTTCAAAAGCAGACTCTTGGACAACGTTAGCAGCAGTTTGTACTTGGACAACAATCTGACGCAAGCTAGAAATCACAGTATTAAAGGCATCAGCAATTGATCCCATTTCCGATTCCTTCACCTTAGCCCTAACTGTGAGATCGCCTTGTTGCGCTCCTTCGATGTCAAGCAACAAGTCAATCATTCCTTGCTGCAAACGTTCTTTTTCTTGACGCTGTAGCTCTTCTTGTTGGCGAACCGCCTCCAAGTTTGCTTCCAGTCCTGCCGTCATTGCATTCAATTGTCGACTAAGAATGCCAATTTCGTCTTGACGATCTGTTGACTCCAGCCTTACCCCCAGTTCCCCAGTTTCTACCTGCTGGGCAAAATTAGATAAACGCCGCAGTGGACGAGAAAAAGAGCTAGCGATCGGAATAGCTATTAGACCAGCCACTAGCAACAAGCCCCCGCCAATGCCATACCCAATGAGTTGCTGGCTGATTAAATTACTCTCTACTTGCTCCAAAGGCTCACCAATAAAAGCCATTCCGACAGGCTTCGCTCCAGCCGAGTTAAGCTCCTTTTGATGGTCATATAAAGGTGTATAGAAGGTTAAATACTGCTTGCCAAGAATATTTATCTCACCACTAAAGTCTTGTCCCTGATTGAGAACATTTGCTGCCACTTGACGCGGAGCCTGGGTTCCAATTGCCCGCGTTCCACCATCGCTATTAGCAATATTTGTACTCACCCGCCAGTCTTGAGCAAAAATAGTAGCAACAGGCACGTCATATTTTTGCGAAAATTTATCGACTAACCCATAGTTACGATTTAGGAGCGCTCCTACAATCACAGTTCCGACTAACTTGTTGTTTAGTTTGAGCGGATAAACAGCTATGCTGGTTAAGCCTGCTATGTCTTGGTCAAGGTCATTAGTTCTTTGGGGAGAAGGAACCGTTGATTCACGGTTCTGGTCAGGTTGTCTCACATCAACATCAGCTTGTTTCTCTAGCCCTAAACGTTGCAGTGGTTCTCTTCTGAGCAACTCCATCCCAGATAATGGGCGTTCAGTTCTCAGTGCATTTTTTACAATAGGAATGTCTCCCAAATAAATTCCTACTGGCAGAGACACTGGGCGGTATTTTGGCTGATTATTTGATGCTTGCAGTGAGTTACGATCAGAATTCTGATCTAGAATTTGAATGTTCTGAGCAACTGTCCTACCCTGGGCATCAGTGAAAATTTTAAAGTTTTTGTTAATTTCAGGTTCTGAACCGTTCTCAATTTTGAGGAAATTTTGCAGAAAGCCGCTACGAGCCGATACTTCAGCAGAGTTACTTAAATCAATCTTTGTAGCTTCCACCACTTGAGCTAGATTTTCTGCTTGTGTTTGACTGTCTACCTGTGTCCAGAGAACATACTCTTCTGCAAAGGTCTTGCCTTGCTGTTGCAGAGATGCGTTTAACTCACGCAACAAACGCTCTCTATTAATTGTAGTTAGTCCTTGGGTTACTGCGATCGCAGGCAGGGCAGCGCTAGCCACTAGGAGAATAGTCAGCTTAGTTTGAATATTTAAGTTTTCCCAGCCTTGACGGAGGCGTTGAAGTAGGGAAGAGCCTTGGGTTGTTTGCCGCTGATGTTTTTCCCAGGAAACTTGCGAATCATCACTACTTCTATAACTACTTTTGTAAGTAATGCGTGGGGAGTTAGGCGATCGCTGAGAAGCCGCCATAGCTTCAAGCGCCTTTCGGGAAACAGCACCATAAATTCCGTTTTCATCTAGGGCAATTACTTCTTGGTAAACATCTACTGCCTTTTCAATCTCTCCTACCTGCTCTAGAGCATTGGCGAGGGTAATTTTAGCTACCAAATCTGTAGGATTGAGTTCAACTTCAGCTGCAAGCGCCTCAATATTTTGAGAAATAGAAGTAGAAGTATTTGGGTAATCTTTGCTTGTTGCTGTCATATAGATACTGAAGAATTAGTGTAAACGGATATACCACTTAAAACTGTATTGACGTTGAGGACACCAACCACCGACTGTTCAATTTCAGTTACACCAGATAAAAATGAGCCAAGGTTTGGAGCCAGTCTTGCAGACACAGGTTTAATTTTGATTGAGTTTAGAGTAACAATTCCCTTAAGAGCCGATACTACACAGGCAAGTTGACACTCACGTCCGATAGCTGAAGAATTTGCAGACTCAGTAGTAACTACTAATAAAATCAAATTATCTTGTAAGCGTTGCTTAGGGGACTTAGCTAACCCTAGAAAATCACTTAATTGAAGCACCCACAGCAACTTACCGCGCTGATTTACTACTCCGAGTAAAGCAGGAGATACTCCAGGAATAGGACAAATTTCTTTTTGATTTAGAGTAATCACCTCTACTGCACTATCCAAAGGCAGCACGACTTCCATTCCTTGCCGCAACTGTACGTGAAAATAGTCAGTTAACATGAATACTCTATATAAAATGACAGTAAGTTAATTAAGATGATTGCGAACCGTCTGAACTAAATCAAGGGGAGCAAAAGGTTTTGTAATGTATGCGTTCCCTCCCTGACGTAAAGCCCAAAATTGATCGAATTGCTGCGCTTTTGAGGAGCAGAAAATTATGGGTATATTTTCTAAGCGAGAATTAGCTCGGATCTGTCTGCATAAATCTAAACCGCTAAGACCTGGCATAACGATATCTAAGACAATTAAGTCAGGTTGACCGTTTGCTGTTAGCCAGAGCCAAGCAGATTCAGCAGAGTCGGCTACGTTCACTTTTAAACCAACTTGTTGTAATAAAGCTACAATTAAACGTTGGTCAGTTTGAGAATCTTCAACAACTAAAACACTTTTCATTTAGCTATTCTTCAATTAAGAACGATACTATTTACTGTAAATTAAACTAGATAACGTGGTTTATTTATACAATATTCAAACAGGAATTTACCAATTAAATAAACTCGTTTTATTTAATTGACGATCAAGATTTACAAGGTGTTGAATATATAACACTTGGATAAAGTCTATAGTCATCTCAGCCTGGGGCTTGTCAACTCGCTATATTTTTAGTTTAAACGCTATTAATGTATTTACGTACACTCTCTGCAAAATTATACACCTTGGTGTTGCAGCTAAATGATTATGGCTGCTACTTAAAATCGTGATCTCGTTCTTGTTTCAGCTATAATTGTTGTCCTTGCTTCTTATACGGGGCTTGCTCTTGCTGGTAGAGTGACAATAACGCCAATTGATATCAGCAGAATGGACTCTTTGTAACGTTATATACTATAAAAATCCATTTGAATTCCCTATATCTTTTGAAGATAGTATGGTGACTGCTATACTACTAACTATCATCAGTGAGTCAGTGCTGCGCGATCGCATTGCGAAACTGCTAAAAACTCACGGCGCATCCGGCTACACCATTAGCGAGGCGCAGGGTGAAAGTCAGCATGGAAGACGCATAGGAGATATTCCAGGCTACAACACTAATGTCGAGATCAAGACAATCCTGTCACTACAAGTATCTGACGACATCTTCGAGGTTTTGCAATATAAGTCTAACCACGCCTTAATTGCCTTCAGACAAAATGTGGCAGCTTTAATTGATTAATATTGCAGAAAGCTTTACAAATTCACTACTCATCTTGCGTAAAATAGTGGTCAAGAAAATTTAAAGCATGGTTCCTTAAATCAAAATACTCTTTTGAGTTTCGCATTGCAGCGCGATCGCGGGGATGCTCAAACGGTACATCCAATATTTCCCCAATTGTTGCAGATGGTCCATTCGTCATTAATACAATGCGATCGGACATATAAATTGCTTCATCTACATCATGGGTAATCATCATTACTGCTTGGCGATGGTTTTCCCAAATATTAAGCACCTGCCGTTGTAACTTACCACGAGTTAGGGCATCAAGCGCCCCAAAAGGTTCATCCATTAGCAACATTTTAGGACGAATCGCCAAAGCTCTAGCAATTCCCACTCGTTGTTTCATTCCCCCAGAAATTTCATCTGGATACTTATCAGCTGCTGCGTTTAAATTAACCATTGCTAAGTGTTCATTAACAATACTAATTTTCTCGGCGCGAGTAGCCTTTTTCAGCACTTCATCTACAGCTAGCCGGATATTCTCACGCACTGTGAGCCAAGGTAGTAAGGAGTAATGCTGAAACACCATCATGCGTTCAGATCCCGGCTTACGAATTTCTTTTCCATCTAGCCGCACTGAGCCAGAGGTTGCTTTTTCCAAACCAGCCACAATTTTTAGTAGCGTTGATTTCCCACATCCAGAGTGTCCAATTACAGAAATATATTCATCTTCATTAATAGTAAGATTGACCCCATTTAAAACAACAAATTCACTATCAGCAGTTGGATAAGACTTTACTAAATTTTCAATTTCAAGAAATCCAGTACGGCTAACATTTATCTCATTATGATTAGTTGAAAAAGAGGTATATTTAGTCATAAAATTTTCTTACTTAGTGTTAAGTCTAAATATATAAACAGCTATATTTATGTTAACTAAAAATAAAAATTAGGTAGTCACAAAAGAATTGCGATCGCACTCCACTTAAGACATAAAGAATGATTTGGGACGATTAGCTCGAATTTCAAAGCTATTGAGATAACCTACCGGATCGCTAGGATCAAACGCCTTGTTGTCTATAAACACTTCAGCAGGTTCGATTTTGTAATCTTCCTTGGGACACTCAATGCCCATTTCGGCTACAATTTCACGATAAAGGTCAGTTTTCCAGGCAAGACGAGCTAATGCTTCAGCATTCTGCGGAATTTCTGGAATTTGCCCCCAACGAGCAGCCTGAGTCATTAGCCAGATACTCTCCGACTGCCACATAAATGTTGAGTGATCTCCTGGTATTCTGGCAAGATTAGGCGGCAGATCAAAGAAAATAGTTGTGTCAAGTGGCGATCGCACAATCCGTTTTTTGCCATCAAAACCGCCATAATTGTAGTCACCAACAATTGCGGCTCTGGTTAAATTTGGTTTAGCACCAGTAAACGACTTATCTGAAATCAGTTTAGCAACCTCTTCGCGATTCTCCTGTTTGCTGCAATACTGACAAGCTTCAATCATCGCTTTAACCAAAGAACGATAAGTTTTCGGATTTTCATCAATAAAAGACTCCATCACGCCCAAAAGCCGATCCGGATGTCCTGCCCAAATTTCTTTTCCCTGAGCGAAAGTAAAGCCAATTCCTTCATTACCGCTAATCGCCCGTGTATTCCAAGGTTCTGCCACCATATACGCTTGCATCGCCCCAATCCGCATATTTACCAACATTTGAGGCGGTGGAATAATAATGACCCGAAATTCATCTTCAGGATCAACGCCAGCCGCAGCAGATAAGTAGCGGACAAAGTATTCGTAAATCGCCGAACTAAGTACAACAGCCCAGACTCGTTTCTCTGGCGGTATATTGTCAAAATAGCGCCTAAAATCACGCCCGAATTCCTCTAGATCCCCATTATATTCTCGCCAAGGACGCAACCCCGACTCCCACATCGCTTTATTCATCGTCAAAGCATTACCGTGACGGTGAAGCGTCATCGCAGCACAAAGCGGGGCGTGACGTGCGCCTTCTGCACCAGTTCTGGCATTCGTTACCGCGCCACAAACTACCGGAGAAGCATCAAGACGACCAAAAATAATTCCGTCACGAGACGTACCCCAGCTTGCCTCACGGCTGAGGTTAACGTTAAGCCCATACTTGCGAAAAAAACCTTTTTCCCAAGCAACAGCAAAGGGGGCGCAGTCATTTACTGGCACATAACCTACAGTTAAATTTGGTTTTTCCAGAGTGTTAGGATCTACCACTTGTTCTACCGCCAAGGCAGCTTCAGATAATCCCTGAGGAGACTTATTGGCTGTAATGGCACAAGAGGAAAGTGCCATACCAGCTGCCGTTGCTCCCGCTTTCTTGAGAAAATTGCGGCGGTTCCAGTTATTCTTCTCGGTGTCACTCATATCCAGCTAAGTTAAAGTTTTAGGTCGATGAGTGACTAAAGTTTCAATTTTCCCTACAGCATAGTCAAGAATTAGCCCTGTCAAGCCAATTACCAGGACGGCTAGAAAAACTGAACTCAGGTTCAGCCGACTCCATTCATCCCAAACAAAAAAGCCGATACCAACGCCTCCAGTGAGCATTTCTACGGCAACGATAACTAGCCAGGCAATTCCTAAACTAATTCGCAACCCCGTAAAAATATACGGCAAACTCGCAGGCCAGATAATTTTTGTAATTCTTCTCCATTGGGGCATTTCCAGCACTCGTGCTACGTCTATATAATCCTTGGAAACACTGGAGACACCAAGGGCAGTGTTAATAATTGTGGGCCACAGCGAGGTAATGAAGATAACAAAAATGGCAGAGGGATCTGCCAAGTTAAAAATGGCTAGCGAAATCGGAAGCCAAGCTAGGGGCGATACTGGCTTGAAAATCTGGATGATGGGATTGAGTGCTAACATTGCTTTTTTAGACATCCCGATTAGAAACCCAACAGGAATAGCAACGATCGCTCCTAGTGCAAAGCCAATTAATACCCGTCGCAGACTCGCCAGTAATAACCAACCCAGTCCCAAATTACCAGGTCCCCGGCGGTAGAAGGGGTGCAGAATATTATCTAAATTTGCTACCAATGCTTGCGCTGGAGTGGGCATTAAATCAGTTAAGAAAGTGGCAACAAACCACCACAGTAAAATAACCCCCAAAAAACCAGCCAAAGGCAGTAAGACAACATCCCGAATTAAAATTGGTTTAGTACGTCTCCAGGCAGCAAGTACAGCCACCGCTAACGCAGCAAGATTGAGGTGAAATATCATTTAAGACTCCCCAGAGTCGAGAGCAGGTACATCAAAACTGAGCAGTACAAGCCAAGGACACTGATAAGAGCACAACATTATTATATAAATGTATTCTCTTTCAGTCTCCTCTCAATGCCTACGAAGTTAGCTGACGGGCTAGGACTGAGAGATGTCCATCTCGTCTCTTAATTAATAAGAAACATTAGAGATACGCCCCAAATTTGGTTCCTCCGCTCCAGTGTCATTCTACATCTGTAGTTTTTAAGTAATGAAACAACTGGATTAAGCTGACATAATTATCTGAAGATTAATATTACCACTAAAGATAAAAATAATCAATAGTACCAAATATAGATATATTTTATCCAAAATTTACAGCAAAAATCATTCTGGCGTGGTAGACAAGTAGAGGAGAACTAAGATAAGCGATGCCGTTTAGACGGTGTTTAGAGATTAAATGATAGACACAGCAAATAAGCGCAATGTCACCGCGTAGCGACCGACGGCTCATCAGCTACGCTGTGAGGCGCTATTTTAACTTAATGCCAACAGGCTCCCTTACTCACTTTCTCTTACGCCTAAGACATGAATGATTTTAGCCAAGCGCTACTTGATAAAATTGACACAATTATAGAGAACTGGGTTGAAGCGGTTCGCCAGGATGGAAAGATTGAAACTGTTAATCACCTACCCTATGAGGGTGTGCGTGATGGTCTTCCCCTTGTTCTGCAAGCGATCGCAACCATGCTATCCCAATCTGAAGACAGTGACATTCAGACGTTGGTAGACAAAAGTTTAGAGCATGGCACTCTCAGGGCTAAACAAGGTTTTGAGGCAAAGGAAATTGCACGGGAGTACCGCTTAGTTCGCTGGGTAATATTTTCTACTTTAGAAGAAGATTTGCTCAAAGGTTCAGCGCTAGAAGTGCTGCGAGCGTGCCGGATTATTGATACTGCAATTGATGAAGTGATCGCGAGATGCTTTCAAACTTATCTAGATGAGCGACTAGGGGAACTACAGCAGGTACAAAGTCAGCTGATGCTTACCAATCAAGAAATGACTCGCTTGGTTCGCGCTAATCAAGACAATCTGTCTTATCTTGCACACGAGCTAAAAACGCCTCTGACTTCGATTATTGGCTACTCCGATCTGTTTTTACGCCAACAACGACAGCAAGAACCAGAGCTAAAAGACACCTTTGCCAATTTGGAACACATTGAGCGCGTGTTACGCAATGGTAGACAGTTACTGCGCCTAATTAACGATTCATTAGAAGTCTCCCGCTACGAGGCGGGGAAAATGAAACTGCAAGCAGTACCAACAAATGTGCGCTTTTTAATTAAAAATGTCATAGAAGTATTAGAGCCTTTAGCACGTGCAAAAAACCTTACAATGTCGATTGATGTGCATAGCGCTCCTGAGCAAGTTTTGACAGACTCCTTGCGCCTACAGCAAATTGTCACCAATCTTGCGAGTAATGCAATTCGCTACACTGACTCTGGAAGCGTAGAAGTAACGTGCCAAATGCTAGCTAATCAGCAGTGGGCGATCGCTATTTCTGATACTGGGTTAGGAATTTCGCCAGAAGATCAAGCACATATCTTTGATCCTTATGTGCAAGCGAGTTCTAGCACTAAGCCACAATTGCCCGATAGTACAGGTCTTGGTTTGGCGATCGTATCTCGGTTAGTAAAACTACTGCAAGGCAGAATTGAGTTAATATCACAAGTTGGAGTTGGCTCAACCTTTACCGTAGTCTTTCCATTGCAAGTCGAAACTACTGAAGAAGCAGCGACAGAAAAGGAAATAGCGACTAGAGAGTAAGGAAAAGAAATGAATATGCTGCCTATGAACGGGGCTGAAGGCGGCTATAAGGTTACGGTCGATAATCGTATTGATACTAAAAGATTAAGTAATTTTACATATATTCTCGCAGATTATTTATCCATACTTCAGGCGATGGATCTTTGATCCGTTTCTACGTAGTGGGATTGTAATCTCTCTTATTGCTCCTGAGAAACTGGCACAGCAGAAGTTCGCCGAAGTTAAGCAACAAATACACTTAGGCCCAGTGATTATAGAACCAATTACTTTAACAGTGAAATAAAACTAAAGCGATAGATGAAGTAGTAAGTAGTGGAATAAAATATGTTTATGTCTACTCACTGCTCACTCTTCTTCAGTGAAATAAAACTGAGGCGATAGATGAAGTAGTAAGTGAGTAGTGGAATAAAATATGTTCATGTCTACTCACTTATCACTTCTTCACTCATCACTTCTTAGCGCTTGACTAATCCTTTAAAACTTCGCGGATGCGCCGTTCTAAAAGTTCGAGGTCAAGTCCGCCCTCGTCACGGGCAATTCGGCGCACAGTTGCGTTGACATTATTCAAATTAAGCAGTAAATCGTGTAAAATTTCCTGCTGCTGGCGTGACTGAGTAACTTCACGCGGCTCCTGTACAAGATCGCGCACAATTGAGTCTTCAGCACGCGAGGCTATAATTGGGTCTGTTTGCCCCTGTACATGAACAAAAGTCCGTCTACCTGGCCCACGCTCTTCGTCAATCGGTAATACGGCTGTTACCTGATCTGAGCGCACATACTTACCGAATCCTAGATGTACTAGCACAGATGATTGTATTCTCATTTAGCTTTGCACTATGCTCTCACTTATATTACTATTATAAATAAACTTTCATTAGTGATAATTCACAATTGAAGGTAGTTTTACGTCATTTATAGTAGTGTTTTCCACAAATTTATATCACAAAGTTACATTGAAATTAATTGAAAAATGATGTAATGAAAAGTGATAGATGAATAGATAGAATATCTTGATTCAAACCCTTAAAGAAAGCATTAATTTCGAGGCATAGACATGAATGAGCGATCGCCAAGTTAGTTAAAAATCATTTAACCCAGACTTAGAGATTGTTGTAGAAATACACTTAAATATTGATATGCTAGAAGCCTGGAAAGCTCGAAGATAAAAACGATGCCTGCGCCCACGATTCAACTTGTTACTAGCTTTCCCCTGACAGCCGTAGTCGGTCAAGAAGCGATTAAATTAGCCTTGCTATTGGCAGCAGTTGATCCGGGTTTGGGGGGAGTAGCGATCGCAGGTCGTCGCGGCACTGCTAAATCCGTGATGGCTCGCGCCCTGCACACCCTTTTGCCACCGATTGAAGTAGTCATTGGCTCGATCAGCAACTGTGACCCTAGCTGCCCCCAAGAATGGGATGACAAGCTATTGGCAGAAGTATCTGACGCTGCAACAGTCGCTAGGGAAGTGATCGCAGCGCCTTTTGTGCAAATTCCGCTAGGAACCACAGAGGACCGACTTTTAGGTTCAGTAGATGTGGAACAGTCGGTTAAACAGGGAGAATCAGTGTTTCAACCGGGGTTATTGGCGCAGGCAAACCGAGGCGTTTTGTATATAGATGAAATTAATTTACTTGATGACAATATCAGCAACCAACTGTTAACAGTATTAACTGATGGGCGTAACCGCATCGAGCGAGAAGGCATTAGTTTTCAGCATCCTTGCAAGCCGCTATTTATTGCTACCTACAACCCAGAAGAAGGGGCGCTGCGGGAACATTTGCTCGATAGAATTGCGATCGCTCTCTCGGCTGATAGTGTATTAGGCTTAGATCAACGAGTCCAGGCAGTAGACCAAGTTATTCAATACGCCGCTTCACCCCAAGAGTTTCTTTTGCAGTACAGCGAAGACTTAGACGCTCTCAAAACTCAGATTATTTTGGCGCGGGAATGGTTAAAGGATGTCGGCATTACTCATGAGCAAATCGCTTATTTAGTTGACGAAGCAATTCGAGCCGGAGTACAAGGACATCGAGCCGAGTTATTCGCTTTACGAGTTGCCAAAGCATCTGCCGCCTTGGATGGACGTACAGCAGTAAACGCAGAAGATTTACGCCGTGCTGTGGAATTGGTAATTGTGCCACGCGCAACAATTATCCAGACACCACCAGAAGAACCGCCACCACCGCCACCGCCACCACCGCCTGAGAATCAGGACCAATCTGAACAAGAACAGGAGGAGGAGGAAAAAGAAGACGAACCTGAAGAATCCGATCAAGAACCACCCAGCATTCCTGAAGAATTTGTTTTTGATCCTGAAGGCGTGATTCTTGACCCCAGTGTGCTTTACTTTGCTCAAATGGCTCAACGGCGCGGTAAGTCTGGTAGTCGGAGTCTGATTTTTTCTGAAGATCGAGGGCGCTACGTTAAGCCGATGTTGCCGAAAGGCCCAGTAAAACGAATTGCGGTTGATGCCACACTTAGGGCTGCTGCACCATATCAAAAGGCTCGGCGTGAGCGCTCCCCCCAGCCCCCCTTAATAAGGGGCGCAAGGGGGGAGCGGCGAGTAATTGTGGAACAAGGAGATGTGCGCTCAAAGCGCTTAGTCCGCAAAGCTGGAGCATTGGTTGTTTTTGTAGTTGATGCTTCTGGCTCAATGGCGCTGAATCGGATGCAGTCTGCTAAGGGGGCGGTGATGCGACTGTTGACAGAAGCTTATGAAAACCGTGATCAGGTAGCCTTAATTCCCTTCCGAGGCGAACAAGCTGAGATACTTTTACCACCGACTCGTTCAATTGCCGCAGCACGGCGACGGCTGGAACGGTTGCCTTGTGGCGGTGGTTCACCTCTGGCACATGGTTTGACTCAGGCGGTAAGAGTAGGTACTAATGCTCAAATGTCTGGAGATATCGGGCAAGTCGTGATTGTGGCAATTACAGACGGGCGCGGGAATATTCCCCTATCACGTTCGCTTGGGGAGCCGCAGGAGGAAGGGGGAAAGCCGGATATTAAAGGCGAACTGTTAGAAATTGCTGCCAGAATTCGGGCGTTGGGAATGCAGTTGTTGGTAATTGATACAGAAAATAAATTTATCTCCACTGGATTTGCCAAAGAATTGGCTCAAACAGCAGGCGGAAAATATTACCACTTACCGAAAGCAACAGAGCAGGCGATCGCCGGATTAACCAAAGGTGCGATCGCCGAACTCAAATCGCGGTAATTCGTTAATTTTGAAAAGTTGGCGTAGTTGCAGGTTTGACGTTACGGATAATTACGGCAAAATCTTGGTAGTCAAACACACTGGTATGTTCCTCAGTTGCTAAAACATAAGCATTGGGGACAACTGTACCATTTGGGTTTTTGAGTGGATAGACTCGTACATGGTGAGGAATAGCACCTGAGAAGGTGTTGAGATTATCCTCGTTATAAATTGTCCGGTTATTGAACAAGGGCCATATAGAATAGAACCCAAAGTTGCGTGTGCCTGGATCAAACCTTGTAGTACCTGATATTGAGGGTTTCAGCGATTGGTAACTTGCATTTGGTACTGTAAAAAGTTGAGTTTTGCTGGCAGGATTGCCTGAGGTATAGTAGCCGAACTTGGCAACAATGCCTGAGCTACTTTTTGGCGCAAAAACCGCGATCGGCTCTAGGGTGACTGGCCCTGTACCTGCCTTTTGAAATTGAGAAATACTAACCTCATCACCCAAGGGATTCGTTGTTGAGAGAGAACTGTCTGCGGGGTTTGGATCTCCTACATTAATAGGACTCTGATAGGTATCCAAAATCCACTGGAGTGATGGCTCGTTTTGCCCTCCTAACCCTTTGGTTCCCAAACCTCGCAAGCTGACTGTAGCTTGTGGCGTATCAGGATCGTTACTATTAATCTGGAGCAGAGCCTCTAAAGGCCCGATAGTAGTAGGATTGAAGGCGATACTTACTGTAGTGGAGCTACCTGCTGCAAGGGTTATCGGTAGCGTAGGCTGTTGGGTAATTTTGAACTGGTTGGCATCTATGCCACTAAGTCTAAGACTCTCGATGGTTAAGTTAGCATTACCTGTATTGCGGAGAGTTACACTCCGGGCTGCACTAGCTACACCTCCTTGTACATCGTTGAACACTAACCGCTTTGTACTCTGTGCGATGTTCGGGGTATTGGTTGTCACAGCCTGACTTAGTAGGATCTGGCTTGAATGAGCTTGATAAATATCCGTTTTAGCATCTACTGAAAGGCTTGGTACAATAAATATCCCCCCTAATACAAGTAAAGCTCTTAAGGCTATAGCAGAATTATCCTTGAAATGCCTTTGTACTTTTATCTTTTTCTTAGTTTCGATTTTATGGTGGATTTTAGTCATATTCTTTTAATTAGTTGTTTAAATTATTAGTATCAATTCTTACATCTTTACACAAATAATCTTAAGTAGCAATTAACACCTGTTCAAATACGATTACGACAACGGATTGAATGAGCGCAAGAGTGACGGAGATGTCCGCTTGTGGGAATATTTGCTGCTACACAAACAAAACATAAATAGTGTAATGAGTAAAAGCGATGCCTGCGGTGAGCTGACGCTCGTAGACTCGAAGAGCGCAACGCTTTCGCCGACGCATTTTAATTGACTAAAGTATTAAAGCGATCGTTCCTGAGGCTAAATGAGAATACAATTATTTTATTGGACTTCCAGATGGGAAAGTCTACTCGTGAGTCGTGCCATTAGGCATAGCCACTGAGGTTTGCATCGTTCAGGTTTGCTCACTTCAGATTAGCTTTTTCTAAGTTTGGACTACCTAAGTCTACCCTTTGAAGGTCAGCTAAAGTTAAATTTGCTCCACTCAAGTTTGAAAAACATAGCCAAGCCTTACAGGGTTCGTCTTTGCCATGTTAACTCTCCTGAGGTTGATTTTCTGAAGGTCTTGCCCAGCTAAATTTACCCAACTTAAGTTAGTGTCCCTAAATCTTGTCTTTAAGGGCAATGTAAGTCCAGTTTTTGCCTAAGCGATCGCGCACATCAAGTTGCTGATCCAGTGGAACTAATGCTGTAAGCTACGAAATTGCTCTATTTCAGGGCGATTGTTGAATTGTTTGTTCCGGTCATCTGACCGACATTTTAACTCTGTTATATATCTTGCAAAAACCTTTTGATACTGTTGCAACTGTTCAATACTAGAAGCGTAGAACTCACGCTCTTAGTTAGACATATTCTTCAACGGAAGTTTTTGGCAAGAATTATTCTCCCCAAAACACTTCTATCTCTAGACAGCTACAGATACTTTCATCTTTTGGATTATTTCAGCCGCCAATTAAAGATGAAATTGCCCTATATCTCTACAAAATTTCAGACGGTAGTAACAAAGTATTCTCAATTTCTTCGCGCACACTGCGAGTTATGTAATGAGCGTTAGTTAGGCAATCTGCTAATAATTTGTTCGCATCGTAATACTGCTTCAGCGTTTTCTTTTGCTGTTCGCTGAATTGCCAATGTTTCATTTCATCAGTGTATGTATGAACACGAGCAAGATTAAAGTCAAGGTCGTAGGCAAGGTTACGGTCAAGGACACGGGCAAAATCAAATTTAAGATCAAGCACACATTCGAGGTTAAACGCTCGTAAAGCTGATAGTTTATAAGGATTATTCTCTAAAGTAATTTTGTTATTACTTGTGGCGATAAACTGCTGGATTTTTTCATCTGAAGCCACGAGATTATCAGCCTGATGCTTTATTAATGTTAATAAATACTCTGCATTTCGCAACATACCAGCTACAAGCAAAAAGACTTCATACCAGCGAGGTTCAGTAGTATGGCTAGACAGATTTTGTAAGGCTTTTTCTAATACTTCTGGGTTAGGACTGTCTATAATTTCTTTTGCAGTGAAATACTCATGAAATGCTAGTAAAGAGAAAGAGTAAATTCCTGGTGCTAGTTCCAGTAATATTTCATGTTGTGCCTCAATAGACTTCAACACTGCCTCACTATCTTGTTGCAACAATTCTAGATTTGTTTGGGCATTAGGTAAGTTGCAAATATAATCAGTGATATATTGTTTTAGTTCTTGGGCGCTAAAACAGTAGTTATTTTGCTCAAAAGTTTTTAGGGCAATTTGACTTAGTAAATTTTGCTTTCGCTGTACCGATAGTCTTTTATAAACTTGGTTTTGCTCTATATCGCTTGTATTATCCCATTTTTTTAGCAAAATCTCTAGCCCTTCTTTGTAGAGACAGGAACGAGTTGAGGGAAGCTCACCTGTTTCTTCAAATACTAAATAAAGTAGTTTTAATAGCTGATTGTCACGAACATTTATAGATAATTCATTTTTACTCAAATGTTGAGTAAATCTTTCAGCCTTAATTTGCTCTTGCTTTGAAAACCATTTATTACTAAAATTGGTAATGAGCTTGGTGTCAATTTTAACAATTTCAAAATCCAAAAAATCCGAAATATGATTTGTTAAGGCTACAGTGTTATTCATAATATTTAGAGGCAAAGCATTTGCTATAACTTTTGATTTGAATCTTAATTCCAAGCATAAGTAAATAGAAACAATATCAAGTTCCAGTTTGTAAAATCTGTGGTTGTAAAAGAGATACTAATTGCTCCTTACCTCTTTGCAAATAGCGTGTCACTGTCATTGGGCTAGTACCAATTCGTTTAGCGGCTTCTTTCCGAGAAAGTTCTTTCAAAAAAACCAACTCAACTGCTGTCCTAGTCTTCTCTTCTAATTGACTCATAGCGCCTTGTAATTGTTGCCGTTCTTCTTCTTGTTGCTGGAGCGCAGTAGAGCGATGATCTGGTAATACCTCACCCAAAGTTATAGGGCAATCAATTTGTTGAACAACGGTGGTATCTAAACTTAAAGTTAAGCGGTTTTGAGTAGCTAATTGAGTGTCTCGCCATTCTTGAACCGATATCTGAAGTTGGCGAGCAATTTCGGTATCTTTAGGGCAGCGGCCTAGAGTAATAGTTAATTCTTTGCGAACCTTTTGCCCTTCAGTGTAGAGTTCTTGCCAGCGCCGGGGAATTTTTACAACAGAAGAGCGATCGCGTAAAAAATGTAGAATTTCACCTCTGATATAGGGAACGGCAAAAGAACTAAAAGCATATCCTTGGTTGGGTTTGAACCGCTCAATCGCCCGAATTAAGCCAAAGTAACCGATTTGTTCTAAATCTTCATACGGTTCGGTGCATTGATGAGTGAATTGATGAGCTATCTTTCGCACTAAACCAGTATGTAACTTTACCAACTGATTACGAAGTTGAATAGAAGGATTCTTGCAGTAAGAAATTAATAGTTCCATGCCATCAGAGTGAATACAAGTGGAAGTTGCCATGATCAAAAATCCTCAGCTAGCAGCGATAAACTCTTTTCTCTGGGGAAGTAACAGGAGTTGCGTAAACTTTTAACAAAGCTGAGTTTATTGTCGATAGATAAAGGTTAAGAAACCATCGTCGTTTTACTGAACTTGTGAAGAGGTGTCTCTTGATAATTCGGCATTTCTACGTATATCTTCTAAGTCAATAGGATAGTAAGCTAAGTTTTTGTGAAAGAAAACAAGCAGCAACGCCTTTCAATTCCTCCTAGCTGATCGCTTAGGATTTGAGCGACAATGAATGTAAGGCGTAAATAGTAATGTTGTCGCTTCAAAACGACTTATAAATTTGAGAGATCATGAGTAACACCAGTAACTTACGTAATGCCATTCGTGAGGCAAAAACCCAAGCGCTGATTGGCCCTAATGTTATTGCTAATGCTCTGCCCTTCGTAGGTGGTGGACTTGTCTTAACAGCACTGGGTACTTACGGTGGACTTGGAGTTATACGTACAAACCCAGGTTTGTTCTTTCCGACTTTCATTGGAGCCGTCATCCTAGAGTTAATTCTTTTCTTTGTGGCTAGTAATGTCGCCGAGAAAGGAAACAACAAAGTTGCCCTACCACTGCTTGCAACTTATAGTCTGCTGACTGGCTATACGCTTAGTGGCATCGTCTTTCTAGCACTGAGAACCGATAATGTAGGCATCACGGGCATTGCTGCTGCGGCTTTTGGCTGTGGCATTACTTTTATTGCTGCCCGTCAAATTGGCTCGAATTTGTCTGAGCGCGACGGTATGGCGTTGACGAAAACAATCGGGTTAGGTGTAATTGCTCTTCTTGTTGTTCTCGTGGGTCAATTTTTGCTATCTATGTTTGGTGTCTATACACCAACGTGGTTAGAAATTGCGATTTCAGGCATCGGCGTATTTCTATTTGCTGGTGCTGCGGTAGTAGATTTCTACATCTTGCCCCGTACTTATCGCAACGATCAGTACCTACCAGCCGCATTATCAATGTACCTGACGTACATTAATTTGTTCATTTTTATTTTGCGGTTGCTGATTGCGATCAATAGCCGTGACTAAGCGAACTTAAGTAGAATAACCGTAGTTAAGTAGGGTGGGCATTGCTCACCCTACTGTTTTTTAGAGTCGCTAAGATCAAAGATAGAAATATATAACAGCGATACCAACAATAAAACGCGATCGCCTACACAATCACTATGGATACCCTAGAAACTAAACGCGAAGTCGAAAAGTTGTCTCAGCGCCTGGGTAAAACTCAGGACTATCTTTGACGTACCAGCACTAACCGCCAAAATTCAAGATTTAGAACAAATAGCAGCTCAACCTCAATTTTGGGACGATCAAACAACTGCTGGGCAAACCTTACAAGAACTTAATGATCTCAAGGATCACCTTCAGCAGTATTACCAGTGGCAAACCAATCTAGAAGATACTAAAGCAGTTTTAGAGTTACTAGAGTTAGAAACTGACGAATCGCTACTCCAAGAAGCCGAAACAAATATTACCCACTTAAATCGTGATCTCGATCAGTGGGAGTTGCAACAGTTGTTATCTGGACTCTACGACGACAAAGGAGCCGTTCTGACAATCAGTGCTGGCGCGGGTGGTACAGACGCTCAAGATTGGACAGAAATGCTGCTGCGAATGTATACGAGATGGGGGGAAGATCACGGCTATAAAGTACATTTAGCTGAAATTTCTGAGGGAGATGAAGCAGGAATTAAATCTGTCACCATAGAAATTAGTGGGCGCTATGCTTATGGCTACCTAAAATCGGAAAAAGGAACTCATCGTTTGGTGCGGATTTCGCCGTTTAATGCAAATGGCAAGCGGCAAACGAGTTTTGCTGGTGTGGAAATAATGCCACAGATAGATAATTCTGTGCAGCTAGAAATTCCCGAAAAGGATCTAGAAATTACCACATCGAGAGCTGGTGGTAAGGGTGGGCAAAATGTCAACAAAGTAGAAACAGCAGTACGAATTACTCATATTCCCACTGGAATTGCTGTGCGCTGTACTCAAGAACGAAGTCAGTTGCAAAATAAAGAAAAAGCTCTTGTCATCCTGAAAGCAAAGCTACTGATTATTGCCCAAGAACAACGCGCTCAAGAAGTTGCTCAGATTCGGGGTGATATGGTAGAAGCGGCTTGGGGTAATCAGATCCGTAACTATGTATTTCATCCCTACCAAATGGTAAAGGATCTGCGTACTGGTGTAGAAACAACGGCGATCGCTGATGTGATGAATGGGGAGATAGACTCGTTTATCCAAGCTTATTTACGTCAGCAGAATCAATTGGTGGAAAGTGGTACTAATTAAGGAGATGGGGAGCAGGGGAGCTGGGGAACAACTCTGCCAAGCTAGCTGTTAGATTGGGGGAGGAGTTCTTATTGATATTATCAGTGTTAAAGCTATGACTATGAGCGATCATCCCGAAGCTGAATCAACACCAGCCGCAACGGAAGCTAAACCGAGTTACATTAAACTCGCTATGCGGAACATGGTCAGCAAGCGGGGTACTTCCCTACAACATTTTGCCCTGACAACGATGGGGCTTTTGGCTGTTCTTGTGGGACTTGCTTACCTAACTCGCTAACTATAAAAAGGAGAATTGAATGCAAGTTGAAGTGAGTGTGCAGGATTGTTTTTTAGAAGCCTCGTTGAAATCAATTCCCGAATATACCGACGACGCGATCGCGTCTGAAACATGGGAAACTTGGTTTGAGCGTTGGCTAGAAATCCTGCAATCTCATCTTCCCCCAGCACAAGGTTACGAACTTAGCCTCCGCCTGACTGACGATGCCGCAATTCAGGCACTTAATACTCAGTACCGTGAGCAAAACAAGCCCACTGATGTTTTAGCGTTTGCTGCTTTAGAGCTAGATTGTCCGCAGTCAGTTGAAATGCGATCGCTGCCTCTATATCTTGGTGATATTATCATTTCTGTCGATACAGCTAATCGCCAAGCCCAGCAGCAGGGACATACTCTCAAAACTGAGCTAGCTTGGTTAGCAGCACACGGTTTACTGCATCTTTTGGGTTGGGATCATCCTGACGAAGCCCATCTAGTCCAAATGCTAACTCAGCAAGACATATTACTGCAAGCGTTTAATCTTGCCATTAATCCAGCATGATTTTGGAGTAAATGCTGTAATTTGAAGTCTTTAGTTTAGCTAATTTACAATAGCGTCTCTCATCCCTATAAAAATCTTAATTTTGGCATAAATAGTACAAAGTATCCAATACAATTTATACACTATTTTCAATTAAGATACTGATGGTAAACATAATTTTGTTAACTTATAATTTTGTTAACTTATAATATTGCTTAATAATAGAGAAGCAATTTTTTTGACACATATAATAAGTTAGCAAGCACGCAGTCATAGGCATTAAATTAAACATATAAGTAGTTAATTGTACTTAATTTACTAAGCGATAAAATCTGGTGCTGCTTGTGAAATAAAAATATTAATGGACTTAGGTAAAACCAAAAGCCGTAATTATCCGTAAACATTAAAGGTAAGGATAATATTAGTCAATTCCTGATTGTCTAAATTAGACTGTTCCTATAGAAAATAACAATTAGCAGTTAATGCCAATAGGTAATAGCGAAGTCTATGGCTCCCAAACTCCTATATTGTGGTATATTATTATGTCTCAAGAACTTTCGATGTCAACGCCAAATCAACCAGAAAAGGTTGCTACGAGCAAGCGGGAGTTATCCTGGAAAGTCGCCTCGAATTTATTCGTGAGTTTCAAATATGCTTGGGCTGGACTCAGCTACGCTTTTGAAACGCAACGCAACTTTCGTATTCACTTAATTATCGGCATGGTGGCGATCGCTTTAGCTGTTTGTTTCCGTCTGCAAGCAATTGAAATAGCTGTAATTTCGCTTACCAGTGGTTTAGTGCTAGTAATGGAGCTACTTAATACAGCGATCGAGTCAGTCGTTGACTTAACCGTTAAGCAGTCTTACCATGAACTAGCCAAAATTGCCAAAGACTGTGCTGCTGGTGCTGTCCTTGTCTCAGCTTTAACAGCGATTTTGGTAGCCGGAGCATTATTATTTCCTCCAATGCTAGCGTTGATTAAGTCTACTTTCAGTTAAAAGAGGATAGTCAACGTTGATTATAGTTATTGATAATTACGACAGCTTTACCTATAACTTGGTGCAATATTTAGGAGAATTGGGAACAGAATTTCCCATTGCAGCCGAAATTCAGGTCTACCGCAACGACCAAATCAGCTTAGATCAGATTCGCCAACTACGACCAGATGGCATAGTAATTTCTCCAGGGCCAGGTAGACCAGAAGATGCTGGAATTTCCCTGGATTTAATTCAACAGCTAGGATCTAGTTTACCAATTCTGGGGGTGTGCTTGGGACATCAAAGCATTGGTCAAGTCTTCGGTGGTCAAATTGTGTCTGCTCCAGAATTAATGCACGGGAAAACGTCTCAGGTGTCTCATACTGGGGTAGGTGTTTTTCAAGGATTAGAGAATCCATTGACCGCAACCCGGTATCATAGTCTGGTAATTGAGCGGCAAACTTGTCCAGATGTACTGGAGATTACTGCTTGGGTTGAGGATGGAACTATTATGGGTGTGCGACACCGGAACTATCCTCTTGTCGAGGGTGTCCAGTTTCACCCGGAGAGTGTGCTAACAACTTCAGGGAAGCAATTATTACGAAATTTCCTGAAACAACTGGAGAAAAAATGAAACGGCGACAATTGATGGCATATGCTGGGGCAGGGGTAATGACCACCCTAATTACTACCTTGGCTTCAGAATACAAAGCTGATTCAGCGCCAATTGGCAATTCAGTTTCGATTCAGTGGCTTGGTCATACTTGCTTTTTGTTTACCACTGGCGGAACTAGAATTTTAGTAAATCCGTTTCGGACATTGGGATGCACAGCAGGATATCGCGCGCCAAAAGTAGCTACAGATTTAGTATTGATTAGTAGCCAGCTATTGGATGAAGGAGCAGTAGAACAAGTACCTGGGAATCCTCGGTTAATTTATGAACCTGGTATTTACGAGTTCAACTCAATACAAGTACAAGGAATTGCTACAAATCACGATCGCTTTGGTGGAAGACGATTTGGTACAAATGTAGCTTGGCGCTGGAATCAAGGGGGAATTAACATTCTCCACTTAGGGGGATCTGCTGCGCCGATTACAACTGAGCAAAGAATCCTGATGGGACGACCAGATTTACTATTAATTCCAGTAGGTGGCGGTGCAAAAGCCTATACACCTCAAGAAGCTCAACAGGCGATTCAAACTCTTAATCCTAAATTGATTATTCCCACCCACTACCGCACCCAAGCTGCTGATAGTGCTAGCTGCGATATTGTAGGATTAGATGAATTTCTAGCGTTGATGGATGGAACGCCAGTACGTCGCTCGAATAGTGACACTATCGCTCTTAAACCAGCTGATTTACCGCAGAATGGCTCGGCAATTGCAGTGTTGAGTTATAAATTTTAAGCGGATAATTAAATTAAATTTAACTAAAATGATAGGGTGAGAGTCCTCAATTCCCGCCGCGATTCGGCAGGAATCGAAGGAGAATAATTTTAGTGTTTCTAGTGTCCACGTACTTAGTAATAGGCTTTCGGATAGACTCTTAGTGTCAAAATTGCGATCGCGTTTTCAAGGAACCAAGACGGCAATTAGGAAAAGAAACCGCGCTAGTTATCCCCTCCAGCGCCTGCTTCAATATAGCCGCAAATATCGCTCCTCAATTAGGCTTGCGACTATTTGCTCAGTTTTGAATAAAATCTTTGATCTAGCACCACCCGCATTAATTGGGATCGCTGTTGATGTGGTGGTGAAGCAACAAGATTCGATCATTGCGCGTTGGGGTGTGAAAGATGTTTTTACTCAGTTCTTGATCCTTTCGATCCTCACTGTGATCGTCTGGATACTAGAATCTGTCTTTGAATATGCTTATGCTCGACTGTGGCGCAATTTAGGACAAAAAATTCAACACGATTTGCGCTTGGACGCATACAGCCATTTACAAGAACTAGAACTTGCCTATTTTGAAGAACGCTCTACAGGCGGTTTGATGTCTATTTTGAGCGACGATATCAACCAACTAGAGCGATTTTTGGATGTCGGCGCTAATGACTTAATTCAAGTCTCGACAACCGTAATTGTAATTGGCGGTGCTTTCTTCGTTCTCGCTCCCAGTGTGGCGTGGATGGCGATGCTACCCATGCCATTTATTTTATGGGGTTCTGTTGCTTTTCAGCGTCTTTTGGCTCCCCGTTATGCTGATGTGCGGGAAAAAGTAGGTTTACTTAATGCTCGATTGTCAAATAATATATCGGGAATTACGACAATTAAAAGCTTCACTGCTGAAGACTACGAAATATCACGGCTAGCAGAAGACAGTGAAGCTTATCGCCAAAGTAACCGCCATGCGATCGCGCTTTCGGCTGCTTTTGTCCCTTTAATTCGGATGATCATTTTGGTTGGTTTTACCGCTTTACTGCTATATGGCGGTATGGCGGCTGTCGCCGGAAAAATGTCTGTAGGTACTTACAGCGTTTTAGTGTTCCTAATTCAGCGCTTACTCTGGCCTTTAACAAGATTAGGAGAAACTTTCGATCAGTATCAACGCGCAATGGCTTCTACTAATCGAGTTATGAATCTTCTTGATACTCCAATTGAAATTCATACAGGAGATGTTTCGTTACCTATAGAGAAAGTACGCGGTGAGTTGGAATTGTATAATGTCACCTTTGCTTACAATGGACGCAAACCAGTAATTCAAAATCTTTCTCTACATATTCCGGCGGGTAAAACAATTGCAATTGTTGGTTCGACTGGTTCAGGTAAAAGTACATTAGTAAAACTTTTACTTCGACTGTACGAAGTGCAATCAGGAAGTATTACTCTTGATGATATTGAAATCCGTGACTTGAAGTTTAGGGATTTACGAGCGTGTATTGGCTTAGTCAGTCAAGATGTATTTCTATTTCATGGCACTGTAGCAGAGAATATTGCCTATGGTAGTCCTGATGCTACTTTGAATCAGATCATAGAGGCGGCTAAGGTTGCTGAAGCTCACGAATTTATCATGCAATTGCCTCAAGAGTATGAAACGATTGTGGGTGAGCGTGGGCAAAAGTTATCGGGTGGACAACGACAAAGAATCGCGATCGCACGTGCTATTTTGAAGAATCCACCAATCCTAATTTTGGATGAGGCTACATCTGCTGTGGATAATGAAACTGAAGCAGCAATCCAGCGATCGCTCGAACGAATTACCATAGATAGAACAACAATTGCGATCGCGCATCGCCTTTCTACTGTCCGTAATGCCGATTGTATCTATGTGATGGAACATGGCTTCTTAGTAGAACAGGGAACGCATGAACAATTACTTGAGCAAGAACGAATTTATGCTAGCCTTTGGCGTGTACAATCTGGCTTGAGATGATATTGCTTACAACGAAACGCAGACATAATGTTTGGTAGCACCCAGCCTGAATCAGCAGACAATAAATGGCGGCGACAATTGAATCAATTTGTCAAAGCCAATCAGCAAGAATTAGCAGCGCTTTCTTGGGGAGTGTGGCTAGAGAATGGAGACACTAAAGATACTTTGGCTATTGATCTTCAACCTACGCCACATTTCGTTTATTGTCACAGAGAAGCGATCGAAACACTAAATAACAAATTAGAGAACAAGCTTCAGGAAATCTTGGGAGTTATAGATGCTCATAAACCTGAAAAAGAAGTTCTCATGCTTGGGATTAGTAGTGGTCAATTAAAGCTAATTTTATTTGAACCAGAACCTGCACCACCGATTTGTTTTGAGCAAGTTGCAGCAGATGTTAATACGTTGGTAGAAAGGTTAGAACAGCGTTTGAGTGAGCAGATGCAGGGGTAATTTCAGATTAGTTTAACTATTAGCGATCGCACGGCAGTTCATCAGGGGAAACGTTG
The DNA here is from genome assembly GCA_019359535.1 of Gloeocapsa sp. UFS-A4-WI-NPMV-4B04. Taxonomy (GTDB): domain Bacteria; phylum Cyanobacteriota; class Cyanobacteriia; order Cyanobacteriales; family Chroococcidiopsidaceae; genus JAHHHE01. Next base: position 62,874 of record JAHHHE010000002.1, on the reverse strand, counting down.
ATCGCACAACAGCATTTAGATTTGGTAAGTTTGCTTCTAGCTCCAAGAGAGTGATGGGGATACTCAGATAATGTTTGGGACGGCATATAATTAATTTTGTAGAATAATTTGAATGACTAGCATTGGCTCCTGTCAAGTGCCAGTTAAAACTCTAGCTGCCGGAATACAACCTGCTCTAGTCACGCCAGCTGCACTCAATGATATGCCAACTGATTGGGAGTTTAATTGGCCTGATTTCTGGCAAGCAACAGACTTTGAATGTCAAAACATTGTCAAAGCTTATGAGTCACAAGTTTGGGGATTAGTTCGATATGGTCTTTACTATTACCCTGGGCCTCCAAGCTTTTTGGAAATCGAACAACTAGAGTCTAATCCTGCTAATCAAGGTGAAGCAACTAATCGCCTGATCGAACCTGTTGGAAAATGGTTAATTTGGTACGCTACACAAGTTGGACTGAAATTCTGCTCAGGAGATAATACATTAATCTCTCTGGTATCTCTAGAGGAAGCTATTACATATTATAGAGATAAGGTTAGAATGAAGTATCTGGGGTCGACTAGAATTTCTCCAGACGATGGTTATGCATTCAAGTTTTCACGCACAGAAGCAGAAGAATTCTGTTGGAACCAACAATTCGAGTGTGGAATCCCAATCTCCTTCTCACAAAAATGAAGTTAGAGCGGGAGCCAATAAAATCATGACTCATGCTGAAGTCAAGCTTTCTTGCAAAATTCTCATTTGGGTCGATTGCTCGGTGTTGCACATACTACTACCTGATTCTGCTAATGCAAAAGGTAGTGAACACAGAACTTGATTATTAGTGTTAGTTCTGTAATTAAGAATAAACTAGCCCCGCTCAAAGTTAGCGGGGCTATATTTATTTTTAGCTCCAACTTTAGAGGAACTACACAGAAATAGCAGTGTGGTTGCGCTTTTTTGACAGTGCTGGCAATCTCATTTTGTTACCAGAAGCAGCTGAACAACAAGCGGAACAGGAACAGCAACGGACTAAACAAGAACGTGAACGGGCCAATCGCCTAGCTGCCAGATTAAGAGAGTTGGGGGAAGATCCTAGTATTTTATAACGAGAGTGTAAATTGATGGTTTGCGGCGATCGCATTTCAATCCTTATTTGACATAAAGAGCGATCGCATTTACTCAACCAAAAAGTTGATTTACCATAACCCCAAGTGTTACTAAACCTAAAATAGCCATCAATCCCGCAGGCATAAATTTACGAGTTTTAGCTAGCCGGATCGCAAAAACAATAACTAAAAGAACGGTAATAACTGTTGCTAAAATTAAACCCCAAGCTTGTCCCCCTAGTTGGATCACTCCAGCAAAAATCAATAATAAGCCACTGATGCTGCCAGAAATCAGCGAAGCTTTGCTAGAAACTTGCACGTAGCCAATGATGCCGCCGACAATAGCTAATATACCGTAGGCGATCGCCGCGATAATCCCTAAATTCATTACTTCTTACCTATCTATAATCTGAATTTATCTACAATCGTCGGCAGACAATTTACCATAGCTGTGATACATTACTCAGTTTGTTATGGATAGTAAAGCATTAGCCTCGATCCAATTTCTCCAACTTCAAGCAGCGTCGCTGTTACTCTATCAATCTGTGCTTACAGACGAAATTGGTCAAACTTTCCTTCATTTGTTGCAATCTCTACGCCATAGTGACGGTGGAGTAGACTGCCTCCAAGCATACGGCAAGTGGTTCAAAACCCTCGCCGCTTCAAATCAAAGCTGGCAAGACTACCTAATTACTCAAATTCTCAAAGATGATAACCCCTTTACTCGTCAAGTTCAGCAAGTAGACTTAGCGAAGCTACCACCAGCTTTAGTAGCCGCCGCGCAGCAAGATTTACAAGCTTTACGAAGTCTCTACAATTGCAATAGCGATACTCTCAGTCAGTGGGTGCAAGCTGCTAGCAATCTGCCTGTTACGCCTATTGCCTGGAATCATTCTGCTGTTGAGGTAGAAACACTGCATAAGTTACCAATAAAAGCAAGGCTACAACAGCTAGAATGGGCGGCAGAACTGGAGGAATTTGCAGCCTACTACCGAGAATTTGGCACTGGTATATTTGCCCAATATCGCGCTTTGCGTTGGCAAACAGGGCAAATAGTGGGGATTCAGCATTCTGATCCAGTTAAATTGAATCAGCTAGTGGGTTATGAATTTCAGCGCGAGGTTTTGGTGAATAATACCGAGTTTTTACTTGCAGGCTACCCAGCATTGCACGTATTACTCTACGGCAGTCGTGGTTCTGGCAAGTCTTCTCTGGTGAAGGCGTTGTTAAATGAATATAGCACTCGCCACTTGCGCCTCATTGAAGTCGCTAAATCTGACTTAAGAGATTTACCAGCAATCGTAGAACAATTACGGGATGTACCACAGAAGTTCATCATTTTTGTAGATGACCTTTCATTTGAAGAAGACGACGATGCTTTTAAAGCTTTTAAAGTTGTGTTGGAAGGTAACTTGACCGCACGATCGCAAAATGTGGTAGTATATGCGACTTCTAATCGCCGACATTTAATTCGAGAATTTTTTGGCGATCGCCCACGTCCTAGCAATAATGATGAAGTCCATGCTTGGGATACAATGCAGGAGAAGCTTTCGTTTAGCGATCGCTTTGGTCTAACTTTAACTTTTGAACCAGCTAACCAGGCAACTTACTTAAAAATTGTTCGCCATTTAGCAGAGCAAGCTAAAATTACTCTCAGCCCAGAAGATTTAGAATATCGAGCATTACAGTGGGCAACGCGGCATAATGGTCGTTCAGGACGCACAGCACGACAGTTTATTGACTTTCTGCAAGCAGAGTTGACTGTTGCTACTCATACCAAACCCAGTTAACCACTTCAGCTATGGTAAAAAATCCGTTGCTTCTAGTTTCAGTTGCCTGTGGTGTGAGCTTTGCTCTTAGTCTACTTGTGAACCGAGACATTAAATCAGCCGCGATCGCCGGAATAATTACTATACCTGCTACTTTTGTCGGGGTATTCGTTGTCAATGGCAAACAGCGAATTGAGCAAAAGCAGATATTAACTAATTTAGAACACCAGATTTATCAGCTTGAAGAGTGGGAAGCACAACTAAATCATTCTTTTGAGGCGATCGCAGCTGAAGAACAGAGAACAAAGAATAATATCAACTTTTTGAAAATAGAATTGAAACAACTCTACGCCCAAATTACCGAACAACGTAGCTATAAGCAGCAGCTAAATGAAGACGTAATTACTCTTGAAGAACATAAGAATCAACTGGAAGCAGATTTAAACAGCTTACAAAGTCAAGTTCAAAAGTATGAACAACGTAAAAAAGAGTTAACTGAGTTTATGCAGTTCATGAAAGCTGAAAAGCAGGATGCTGAAGCTAATTTTAACTTGATGCAAGGTCAACTTCAGCAATTACAAGTAGAAATTAATGAACATCGGAATCAAAAAGTTGAATTAGAGGATAATTTAGGGGGTTTAAACAATATAAATATAGAATTAAAAGAACAATTGGATAATATTCAAGCTCAAGTACAGGAAGTTGAAAAACAGAAGCTAGAGCAAAAGTGGTCTTTAAATGCGATCGCCCAAGAAAAACAATTATTAGAGATTGATCTAGAACTACTCCACACTCAACTATTAGAGCAACAAAACCATAAAAAACAAATAGAAAATGATTTAATTATTCTCCAACAACAGAAATTAGAAACTAAACCCAAGCAATCTGAAAAAATATCTGATGAATGGGTAAATTTTGTAATGCGCTTGAATAAGCCTGAAATTCAGGTACTCAAAGCAATAATTGAGCAAAGCGATCCGAGTGCAGCAATTAAAAAGATTGCTGAAGAAAATATTACAATGCCAGAGCTATTAATTGATGCTATAAATGAGTGTGCTTTAGATACTATTGGTGATCTAATTATTGAACCAGGCTCAGAGCTAGTTCCTATGGGAATTTTAGAAGAGTATCTAGAAAATTTAAATAAAGTAATCAATATTAACGAAATAGATTAAGGTATATGGTAAAATTAAGAATATCTAAAAGAGTATCTACTGCCCTAATTAATTCTCTTGGTGCAGGAGTAGTACCTAGAATTGGTCTTGAATATATTGCTGTCGGTAGAGAAAAGGAAGTTGCAGCAATCTTACAGGATCTAGAAAATATTACCGAAGGCGGTGCAGCATTCCGCTTTGTTGTCGGACGTTACGGATCAGGCAAGAGTTTTATGCTGCAATTGATTCGTAATCACGCTATGGAACGCGGCTTTGTTGTTGCTGATGCAGACTTATCTCCTGAACGCCGATTAGTAGGAAGCAACGGCCAAGGTGTAGCAACTTATCGTGAATTGATGCAGAATGTTTCTACAAAATTTCGTCCTGATGGTGGCGCATTAGCATCAATATTAGAAGCATGGATTAATAGTATCCAAAATCAAGTTGCTCAAGATAGCGGAATGCGTCCTAATGATGATGGATTTGATAATTTAGTAGAAGCAAGAATTTTAGAGGCAGTTAAGAATACCGAAGGCTTAGTTCATGGGTTTACCTTTGCGAATGTAGTTACAAATTATTGGCGTGGTTATCGTTCGGATAATGCTGATAAAAAGAATGCTGCTTTGCGTTGGCTAAGAGGAGAATTTGACAATAAAACCGATGCTAAGTCAAGTTTGAGTGCAAGAGATATTATTGATGATGATAGTTGGTATGATTACATCAAACTTTTTGCTAAGTTTGTGTCTGATATTGGTTATACAGGTTTTTTAGTTTTGCTTGATGAAGCCGTCCATTTGTACAAGATAAATCATACAATGTCTCGGCAGGATAACTATGACAAACTATTAGCAATGTTTAATGACACAATGCAAGGCAAAGCTGAATATTTAGGTATTTATATAGGTGGAACACCGACTTTTTTAGAAGATCCAAGACGCGGATTATTTAACGATCAAGCGTGGCAACGACGTACAGCAAAAAGCCGTTTTACTAAAGGTTTTCAAGATACTTCTGGCCCAGTTATTCAGCTAGAAACTTTAAATGAGTCAGAAATTTTGAGCCTTTTACAAAGATTAGCCGATGTTCATGCAATACACTACGGTTATGAAAAGGCTGTTACAAACAATCAATTTAATGATTTTGTTCAAGAAGTTGTTAACCGCTTGGGTGCAAATGTTTTACTAACACCAGGAGAAATTATCCGCGATTTCATCAGTGTTTTGAATATCCTGCAACAAAATCCAGAAATTTCTTTTGAGCAATTAATTCACAGTTCTAGTTTACCGCTTAGTGCTGCGGATAAGAACTTAGACATGGATGAAAACAGTGAAGTTGCTGAATTTACTTTATGAGCGATCGCACTTTAAGCCTTATATTAAGCTGGGTATTGCTAACTTAAAATAAATATGAGCGATAGTAGCGCGTTTTCTAGACTTGCACCTTTTATTCAAGAATATATTTACACTCATAATTGGACTGAATTGCGTCCAGTTCAAATCGAAGCTTGTAAAGTAATTTTTGATACGGATGACCATTTATTGCTTGCTGCTGGAACTGCATCAGGAAAAACGGAAGCAGCTTTTCTTCCGGTTTTAACTTTATTACATAAGGAGCCTACCAATACTATAGGTGTCTTATACATTGGTCCAATTAAAGCACTAATTAACGATCAATTTGAACGTTTAAATAACTTATTAAAAGAAGCAGATATTCCTGTGTCACATTGGCATGGCGATGTATCTCAAAGTCGTAAACAAATACTACTTAAAGATCCTAAAGGTGTTTTACAAATTACACCAGAATCATTAGAAAGCTTATTAATTAACAAACATAATGAATTATCTCGCTTGTTTGGAGATTTACGCTTTGTTGTTATTGATGAAATTCACGCATTCATGGAGTCTGAACGCGGTTGCCAAATTCTTTGCCAACTAGCAAGATTATCTAAATTCATTAAAAAACCACCGCGTCGGATTGGCTTATCTGCAACGCTTGGTGATTATTCATCTGCTGCACAATGGCTACAAGCAGGAACCGAAAGACAAGTTATTATTTCGGATGTTCAAGGTGGAGGACGTAAGTTAAATTTAGCGTTAGAACATTTTTATATTCCAAATCAACCTGCTACTGAAAAGGGGGTTAGGGAGGTAGATTTTTCACCGTATTATAGGTACATTTTTAATAGCATAAAATCTCGCAATTGTCTAATTTTTGCTAACAACCGCGCCGAGACAGAATCAGTTATTTCTACTCTGCGCCAAATTGCTTTATCTGAGGGATTACCAGATATTTATCATGTCCATCATGGTAGTATCTCTACTAAGTTGCGAGAAGCGGCTGAAGCAGCAATGCGAGACACTAAGGCGGCGGTTACTGCTGCAACAGTTACCCTAGAATTAGGAATTGATATCGGACAACTAGAACGAGTAATTCAGCTAGAAGCACCAATTTCAGTATCTAGCTTCTTGCAGAGGTTAGGACGTTCTGGAAGACGCGGTGAAGCGGCTGAAATGCGGTTTGTATGTGCTGAAGCAGAATTGTCTGGTGAGGAGTCCTTACCTGAACAAATTCCTTGGCAATTGTTACAGGCGATCGCAATTATTCAACTTTATCTAGAAGAGCGTTGGATTGAACCAATCCGGCCTATTCAATATCCAATGAGTTTATTGTACCACCAGACAATGAGTACCTTAGCAGCAATGGGAGAACTTTCACCAGCTACCCTTGCCGCCCAAGTTCTAACTTTACCTCCATTTAGTGCTATTTCTAAAGATGATTTCCGCCAATTATTACGTCATTTAATAGATATCGATCATGTTCAGCAGACCGAACAAGGTAAACTACTTATTGGTTTAACTGGAGAAAAAATAGTTCATTCTTTCCAGTTTTATGCTGTTTTTGCAGATAACAAAGAATATAAAGTTAGAGATGATTCTATGGAGATTGGCAGTATTTTTATGCTGCAACCCGTTGGAAATCAATTTACTTTAGCTGGTAGAACATGGGAAGTTTTAGATATTGAACCAAAAGCAAATACTATTTGGGTTAAGCAAGTTGAAGGTATAGCTGGTATTTCTTGGCGTAGTGTTAGTAGTAGCGATATTCATCCTAAAGTTTTACAAAGAATGCGCCGCGTTCTATTTGAAGATATTTTATATAGCTATTTACAAAACGGCGCTAAGGAAAGATTAAAAATAGCGCGGCAATTAGCGCGAAATGCCAGATTAGATCAAACAAACTTTCTATTAATGAAAGGTAAAACTTGTTATATTTTCCCTTGGACGGGTAGTGTGGCTTACCGTACTTTGGAAAGATTACTTAATTTGTATTGTCGCAATTTGGACATTAGAAGTATTGGTGGTATATGCCCCTATTTTATCAGCATTAAACTAGGCATTGAAGTCAAAGAGCTTTATCATCAACTTGTTAATTTATGCCAAAATAAGATTACAGCCCATGATTTAGTCAGCCCTCAAGAAGCACCAAAAATTCAAAAATATGATCGCTTTATTCCTGACAATTTGCTTCGTAAAGCATTTGCTCTTGATTATTTAGATGTGGTTGAATTAAAGAAAACTGTGGCTCAATTTAAAATTTAACTGTATTGAGTAAATAGCAAAATAGTAATGATGTTTTAGATGCTAAAGTTGAGCGAGTTGCAATCGCGCTCATAACTTTCGTCTAAGCCTTGCATTTGACACTATATTTAGATATTTCCACCTTTGCTACCAGTTATCAGCATCTTTTCATCAATAGTAAAAACAACCATAGCTACACCCAGAAGTTAATAGCTTTTTGTAATAAAGAACTTACCAGTACCAGCAAGGAGCGCGAATACAGGCTTTACACTCCTGAGAGTCTTAACCAAAATATAAGGCTTACGCATTCCTCATCGGCTCAATAAGACAATATCTTACTGGCTCAAGGATGGATCTGGAGTCGAAAAGTTCTCTTCTGGATTCTGTTGTGGTTCCTGTACCTCCCACTGACAAAGTTTTTCATCGGGTTGGTTGTAATTAGTCGCCATTGTAAAAGTGCGGCTAGCAGCGCCGTTATCAGCGAAATTTACAACCGCTTTAGTATAGTTTCCCTGGGCGATCGCTGTCCATTGTAATACGCTATCCCGATAAGGTTGATCAGGAGTGAAGCGCATTTTAGACTCCACAGCGTCTGGCGAGTCGCCTAACTGAACAAAAAACAAACCCTGAACAATGTCCGCCGTCCGTTCCAGAACATCAGTAGAGACAAAGCTACAACTATTAGAAGTATCTCCTTTAACTAACACTAAGGAAGGACGATCCGTAGAACTTTCTACTTGTTGGGCTTGCGCTTCCAGGTTAGAAAAGAGGATTAAAGTGGCACTCAGGAGCAGGTAATGGGTAGTTCTCATAGTTCCTCATCCAACTAATGTTTATTCCGGTTTCTTGTACCAGTAGCCGTCTTCTCTTTTTTCATAGTTGCGCTTCACCGCAGAAGAGGCAACACGGAAGGCTATCTCTTATTCTTTAAACGATAAAAACCTTCCAAGTCAAGGATTGTTTGCACCATAGATTGATTCGCAGTCTTCTTAGACTTGCCTAAACTAATGTCACTAACAGGCGCGATCGCATACGTCTACTTAAATTTTTAAGAACATACACCTTGGCTAAAGGAAATACCATGATTGCTACACAAACTCAAGACAACCAGCACTCAGAATCTAAGTTGATGACAGGTAGAGTCGCCCTCATTACAGGTGCAAGTCGGGGAATTGGTGCAGCTACAGCAAAACTGCTAGCTCGTCACGGCGCGGCTGTTGGCGTAAACTACTTCGGTAACAAGCTGCCCAACAGGTAGTAGATGCGATCGCAGCAGATGATGGTAAGGCTGTAGCAGTCAAAGCAGACGTAAGAGACACTAGCCAAGTTGAGGTAATGGTTAAGCAGGTTTCAGAGGTTTTTGATTTTAGAGATACGCTGGTACTAAACGCCAATGCTTAGTGTGCGATCGCACACGATTGTAGATTACCAATGGCAAGACTTTGAGAATAAACTGCTAGGAGAACTTAAGGGTGCATTTTATCCCTGTAAAGCAGTAGTTCCTGCGATGATTGAACAAAAGCGCGGCTGTATTATTGCCGTTAGCAGTAGTCTGTCCCGTTATCCAAGTGAGGGGTTCTGCGCTCATAGCACAGCTAAGTCTGGATTAGACGGTTTTGTAAAATCCTTGGCTGTCGAGTTAGGGCCTCACTCAATTCGTGTCAACGCTGTAGCACCTGGATTGACTCAAACTGATGCTACCGCGTCTCAGCCACAGCAACAGAAAGACGCTATTGCCCAAATGACACCATTGCAAAGAATTGGACACCCTGAAGATATCGCGGGTGCTATCCTGCTATTAGCTTCTGAACAAGCAAGATTTATTACAGGAGCTTACTTGCCAGTAAGCGGTGGTATTCAAATGCTTTGAATTTATTTTGCAGCAGGCGATCGCCTCCAAACTCGACAAAATTGATTGACAAGCGCGATCGCACTTCTTTATAGTTCAACTTATGAATGTCACGTTAATTCAGTTGCGATTTTAAGTTAACCGTTACGGCTTCGTAACAATCACGGAAATATTCATTACCTCTATTAATCTGTAAAGAGAGCCTTGGGCTATCTTAATCAGACTGTGATTCTTATTTAAAAACGTTCATAACATGACCTCAGTAATTCCTCATAAAAAAGCCAAAGCCCTCAAACCCTCTAGCCGTCGCCCTGCTAAAGAACTATGCAGCGAGTGTGGGCTGTGCGATACATACTATATACACTATGTCAAGGATGCCTGCGCCTTTTTAAATCAACAAATTGCAGAATTAGAAGAACAAACCCACGATCGCTCTCGTAATCTAGACAACCCAGATGAACTGTACTTTGGCGTTAACCAATTCATGATGGCAGCGCGGAAAACAGAGCCAATAGAGGGGGCGCAGTGGACAGGCATTGTTAGCACGATCGCAATTGAAATGCTTAATCGCGGCATTGTTGAAGGTGTCGTGTGTGTGCAGAACACCAAAGAAGATCGCTTTCAGCCGATGCCAATCATTGCCCGTACTCCAGAAGAAATTTTAGCAGCGCGGGTGAATAAACCAACACTTTCGCCTAACCTTTCCGTATTAGAGCAAATTGAGCAATCGGGGATGAAGCGGCTATTGGTAATTGGTGTTGGTTGTCAAATCCAGGCATTAAGAGCAGTTGAAAAACAGCTAGGCTTAGAAAAGCTTTATGTTTTAGGTACACCTTGTGTTGATAATGTCAACCGTGCAGGATTGCAAAAATTCCTGGAAACTACCAGCCGTTCTCCAGAAACCGTAGTCCATTACGAGTTCATGCAAGACTTTCGAGTTCACTTTAAGCACGAGGATGGTTCACTTGAAACTGTGCCTTTCTTCGGACTAAAGACGAACCAGCTTAAAGATGTATTTGCCCCTTCTTGTATGAGTTGCTTCGATTATGTGAACTCGTTGGCAGATTTGGTAGTCGGCTACATGGGCGCACCCTTTGGCTGGCAGTGGATTGTAGTACGCAATGACACAGGACAAGAAATGCTGGATTTGGTGCAAGATCAGCTAGAGACTCAGCCAGTGATGTCAAAAGGCGATCGCAAATCAGCAGTACAACAAAGTATCCCCGCCTACGACAAAGGCGTTACCCTCCCAATGTGGGCAGCACAGTTAATGGGTGTAGTAATTGAAAAAATTGGCCCTAAAGGTCTAGAATACGCCCGTTTTTCAATTGATTCCCACTTCACCCGCAACTATCTCTACGTAAAACGGCATCACCCAGAGAAATTAGCAGCCCATGTACCAGAATTCGCCAAACAGATTGTAAATCAGTACAAGTTGCCAGAATCTTAGCTAATTTACTTCTGTTGTAAGTGAGACAAGATGACATCATGGACATCTGTTGCTTCTAAAGTAGATGGCAGTAAATTAGTTTCCTTACTAATCACCAATGGCCCCTCGTCAGGAGAACTAGGAAGTCGCCCATGAGATCCTTTTACTAACGAAGCATCAAGAGGAATTACATCTAGCAGAGTACGGAAACCAAGCTTTTTCTTGAGCAAAAACCCAGCTAATTTCAACTGCTGCAACGAAATAGTAGGATCAATGAATAACTCTGCCGGATCGTAACCAGGCTTGCGGTGAATATCTACAGTACGGGCAAAGTCCGGTGCTTTGTTGTCGTCTAGCCAGTAGTAGTAAGTAAACCAAGCATCCGGGGCAGCAACAGCTACTAATTCACCAGAATTGGGATGATTTAAATGGTAAGCTGCCTTGCCTTCTTCGCCTAGAACAAAGTCCACACCAGGCACTTTTTCAATTAACTGCCGCACTTGGGCGATTTTATCTTTGTCATTAACATAAATATGGGCGACTTGGTGATCTGCTACAGCAAAAGCTACACTCGCGCCTGGATCGAGTAATTCTCGCCCTAATTCTTCCCGTACTGTTATATACCCCTGTTCCCGCAATACTCTATTTAACGAAACTGCCTTATTTACAGGCGTTATCCCATATTCAGAAACTATCATCACCCGCGCACCGCGAGATTCGTAGAACTCAATTAAGTCTTGGCATACTCTGTCTACTTCTGTTAAATCAGTTGCGATCGCCGGATCATTAGGCCCCATTCGCTGCAAACCGTAATCTAAGTGCGGAATATATATTAGTGTCAAAGTCGGAGAATACATCTCCTCTACAGCCTTGGCTGATTCAGCAATCCACTGACTAGAACGGATCGACGTTTTTGGCCCCCAGAAATCAAACAAAGGAAAAGTGCCAAAACGCTCTTGCAGCTTAAATCTTAAATCCGCAGGCTGAGTATAAATATCAGGAAGTTTTCTACCGTCAGCCGGATACATCGGTCGTGGCGTTACCGAAATATCTACCGAAGAGTACATATTATACCACCAAAAGAGATTAGCGCAAGTAAATTTAGGATCTAGCGATCGCGCTGTTTCCCATATTTTAGGAGCTTGTATTAGTTTATTAGACTGCCGCCAAAACTTGACTTCACACTCATCGCGGAAGTACCAACCATTACCTACAATTGAGTGAGTATCTGCCCATTTACCAGTTAAGTAACACGCTTGTACTGAACAAGTGACAGCAGGTAACGCAGGCTTAACTGGAACAACTTGCCCACAAGATGCCCACTTGGACAAAAATGGCGTATGTTCACCTATTAAATTAGGTGTTAATCCCACTACATTTAAAACAACAGTTTTATACATAAGTTTTAGCGCTTACGCACCATTTATAAAATTTCTTGTAGGGTGGGTATTCCCCACCATTATTTAAGTTCCAGCGAATGTTGCTAACACCCACTCATACTCCCGTTGGATTGAGGCTAACAAATCGCTCTTCATCTCTGGTGGTAGAACATCCCAGGTATAAGTCTCAATCTCAAGGTGTTTACAGGCATCGTTTGTCCGCAGCAAATTCAGAACATTTACAATGTCATCTTGTGTAGACTGCAATAGTTTGTAATCGTGAATAAAAATTGGGACATGGAAATGAGTACGCCACTCTTGGGCAGTGGACTTTTCAAGGTATGGTAATGCTGTTACCAAATCAGGATAGTGATGCAACGTTCCATCTGCATGACGTTCGATAACTTGGTGCAGATAAGTTGACTCTGCAAAAGGACGCAACCGTTCAGCAATTATCCTCCGCTTTTCAATATTTTCAGGTAAATTCACTTGCACTGCGGCACTTAGCTGAATTTTGCCGATTTGAATCCCTGCTGCTTGAAAATCAGCAAAGACTGAAGCTGGATCTTCATATTCGAGGGCAAAATGGCAAGTGTCATAACAAATGCGGACATGATCCAGTAAGTGAACCTCAGCTAATGCTTGCGAAATACCAAGAGTTTGAGCTAAATGATTTCCGCCAACAGGTAACAACCATTCTTTAAAGAAATCAATTACTTCAACAGTACTTTCAATTAATCCATCTGGTTCTGGTTCTAAATCGACGTGCAGCAGTTTTCCTGTTTCTTCCCGAATACGTACCATCTCCGCCGCTACCGTAGCTAAGTTAACACTTGCACTTCGCAGTAACCAAGAATCCCTGCTCCCCTGCTCCCCTGCTCCCCTCTCCCCTCCATCCCCAAAGGGGGCCCCGAGCCTCCCCTGCTCTGTTTTCAACCAAGGCTTGTAAGACAACGGCAATGTAGAGATTCCGCCGTCCATACCTTCTGGTAATAACGCTGCTAAAATCTTTACTAGCCGTAAAGTATAGTCTAGCCGCTCTTGCTTAGACCAGTCAGGTGCATATACTTGGTCTTTCACTACCTTGTTATGAAATCCCCCGTAAGGGAAACCATTTAAGGTAAATACGTACAAATTCTCCTGAGTGAGCCAGTTTTGGAAATGAGTAAGATTGTCTCCTTCCAATAGTTCCCGCGCTGCTACATTGGCTAACCGCAAACCAATACCAAATGGTTTATTTGGTGCTAGCCGTGCTTTAAGTTCTGTAACGTATTTTTCCAGGTTAGCAAAGACTTCCTGCCATGCTTCACCTGGGTGAATATTAGTGCAATAAGTTAAATGAAAGCCGCCGTTGTCAATCTTCATTTTTTAGCTAATTGCTGTAATTTCTAAGGCTACCAACTTCTACATCGCGCAGCATCACAATTGCTTGCTTATACACAGACATATCTACTTGGTGAACCTCAATTCCCTGCCCAATACCTTGCAGCAACATTAAGGTTAACTCACCTCCCAAGTGTTCCCGGAACTCGTTAAGTCCTCTAAAAAGGCATTCGGGATGTTCTAGCTGATGTAATTGTTCAGCCATTTGGGGTACGTACAGGGTAAAACCTAATGTTTTCAGTGTTTCTAAGACTTGCTGCCAATCTGAGCGAGACAACATACCTGCTATATAAGAATAAGTAGTGTCTAAAGCAATACCGATCGCTACTGCTTCACCATGACGCAAGTCGTAATTCGTTAATTGCTCTAGTTTATGAGCCGCCCAGTGTCCAAAATCAAGTGGGCGTGAGGAACCTTTCTCAAAAGGATCGCCGCTATTGGCAATATGGTTGAGGTGCAATTGAGCGCAACGGTAAATTAAATGTTGCATTGAGTCCATGTCTCGCCGCGCTAGTGCTTTGGCGTTTGTTGTAATGAACTCAAAAAAGTTTGCGTCTTTGATCAGCGCTACCTTAACTGCTTCAGCAATACCCGATCGCCAATCGCGATCGTCAAGGGTAGTCAAAAAATCAATATCGTTCAATACGGCGTATGGTGGCGCAAATGTTCCTAGAAAGTTCTTCTTGCCAAAAGCGTTAATGCCGTTCTTTACTCCTACGCCAGAGTCATTTTGCGCTAATACCGTAGTCGGAACCCGGATTAATCTAATTCCTCGGTGAGCCGTTGCTGCTGCATATCCCACCATATCTAATACTGCTCCGCCACCGATTCCTAACACATACGAATGACGGCACAGCCCAACTGTATCAATAACTTCATGGATTTGCTCAATTAATTTTGGCTCGTTCTTGACTTCTTCTCCACCTGGAACTACTAGAGGCTCAAATGCCAGCTTGAATACATCTTGATAACGTTCAGCGTAAGCTAATAATTTTTCTAGTAATTTACCTTGGTACTGCAATAAGCCTGCGTCTACTACTACTAAAACTTGCTTCGGGTTTGTCTCTCCATCTACTGCGATCGTTTGTGCAAGTAAGGGGTTATCCAACTCAAACAGCCCTTTAGTGAACTGAACGCTATAGTTAAACGTCACAGGTACAGCTTGCTGGATCGGTTGTAAATTAGATTTAGTCTTTTCTTTAATATTAATAATCATATTTTTCTTAAGTTACAGCAAAAATTTGAGCCAATTTTATTGAGATAGGTAGCAGACTAAGAACTAATAATCCATAGGGCAAACCAGCAAAGCCAGCAGCAACGATCGCATCTAAGATAATTAGTGACAATACGCCAGCCTTGACAGCAGTTCTGATTTGATCTGGAGTTGGTTCGCGGACAGCTTTTACAAAAGGAGGCAACACCCGCGCCGCAAATAAAGCAATAAACGGCAACGTGGCGAGAACTTGATAATCTGGCAAAAGCCCCAACGCTAATATGCTGCTAATAACTGCGCCAATAAGTACCAGTGCTAACATTCCTGTCGTTGCTTTACCGCCATGTACTTCACCTCTGCTGATAGCCGTAATTGCAGCAATATAAGCAATCGGAATTAAAGCTAAAAACCAATACTCTCCTACCATTGCTGGTACGGCACTGATCCCAAGTAATAAATTGCCGCCGCGACACGCACCCATATTAATGGGGCCGAAAAAAGCATTGTGCTTCCCAAAAGCATCGTAAAATAGTGCAGCAAAGGCTATAGCGGCAGCTAAGATAGCGCTTAATACAGAGACTTGAGCGGCTGCAACTACACCGAGGGATAAAAGCAGACTTCCGAGCCAAATCGCGCTTTGACGGGACGCTCTACCACTAGGAATTGGTCGTTCTGGACGCTCTTTAGCATCCAATTGGGCATCAAACACATCATTAAAAACTACGCCGCCGCCGTATAAACCAGTTGTAGCTAAGATTAACCAAGCAAGGGGAATTAAAGGAGCGATCGCTCCTGTCAGCACTTGATTTAAAATAACAACTGAGCCTGACGCTGCAAAACCAACTAAAATGTCAGCCCAAGCGGTGATAATATTAGCAGGTCGCATCATTTGTAGATAAGCCCACAAGCGCTCTCGACTCAAACTCGCAGCATTCACGCTCTAGTCCTCCGTACCTATAAAATTTCTGGAAGTTGTAACGTCAGTAGGGCGCAATTACTCAATAAGTAGCTGATCGCGATTAGATTCCACAATAGGAGTTTGACCCCGCAGGACGGAATTTCCACTATAAAGCTGGCTTTGGTCAATAGACGAATCCTTGAGCCAGTCTGTTTCCTGCATTTGACCACTTTGGCTATAAGCAGCTAGGGCATTTTCGTAACATACAGCGCGTACATGATCTTCTGGAATGCCACGTTCTAGCATTAATTGAGCAGTTTTCGGTACAGCTAGAGGATCGCTCACGCCCCAATCAGCGCTACTATCCACAATGATGCGATCGCATCCATATTGCCGCACAACTTCCACCATCCTGGCGTTCCCCATTTTTGTGTGTGGATAAATAGTGAAAGCTGCCCAGAAACCGCGATTTAGTACCTCTGTAACAGTTTCCTCATTGTTATGGTCAATAATTACTTGCGCCGGATCTAACCCATGCTCAACACAGCGATCCATACTGCGGCTAGCGCCTGCCTTCTTATTCCGGTGCGGAGTATGAATCAACACCAGCATATCTAGTTCTTTTGCTAGGTCTAGCTGTTGCCGAAAATACTTGTCTTCAGCATCGGTCATATCGTCATAGCCAATTTCACCAATAGCGACGACTCCCTCTTTACAAGCGTAAAGCGGCAGTAGTTCCATAACTTCTTCTGCCAAAGCCTCGTTATTAGCTTCTTTCGGATTCAAGCCAATTGTGCAGTAGTGTTGAATGCCAAACTGACTGGCGCGAAACCGCTCCCAACCGACAAGACCGCTAAAGTAATCCTTAAATGTGCCAGCGCTAGTCCGGGGTTGTCCTAGCCAGAATGAAGGCTCAATAACGGCAACAACACCATATTCTTTCATCACAAGGTAGTCGTAAGTCGTGCGCGAAACCATGTGAATATGAGGATCAATGAACATCATGCTGTTAGTAGGCATAGTTACTTAATTAATAATGATATATTTTCCAAATCTGTCAGCCATCAGTAAGGTAGAAAAGCCTCGTTTGTAGTAGGCGATAAATCAAACAAAGGTTGATCCATAACTGTGAGATGAGAGGCTTCAAAGCTGACGGCTGTTAGCTTTTATTTAGACTCTATCAACCGATTGTAGCTAAAGCTACTCCAAGTCAGACTACCTTGTGTAATAGCTAATTGTAATTGAGGGTAACGAGCAAGTAATTCTTGAGCTTGAGCCAATGGACATTGAGAGCAAGCCAAAGCTGCGGCTTCTTGTTGGACTAAATCAGGCTCTTGCAGCACCTTTTCTAAGTCAGCTAATATTTCGGTATCTGCAAACTGTCCTACTAATCGCCAAAGTTCCGGTGTTACCGAGCGTTTGGCAGCCCATCGTTCGTGAGCATAGTTGACCAACATTTGGGCTAGTTCTGGGTTGGCGCGGCGGTCAAGACCCTGAATAAGATACAAAGGGCTACCAACGAAAATAGCCTTGAGGATCATTTGGTCCCAGGCAATATTGTCAAAATAATCAGCAGGATAAGGATTTTGGAATGCCACTGCCTTGAAAACTGCTGTAATGTTGCTGCGAACTCCCTCAGCAGCTTGGTTACGGTGGATCTCTGGATGGGGAAGTAAGGGTAAACTTTGATAGAGCGCGATTAACTCTCCTACATCGGCTGTGGTGAAAACTTGACCTAGCGTCTGAAGATATTTTTCAGGATTATCGTGCGGTAGAGCTAATACGATTAGGGTGCGAGCCAGTTGATCCACGCTCCAATCACCAGGAAACCAGCCTGGGCGTAGTGTCTGGGCTGCTTGTAAATCTTCTGGTGTTAGCTCAAGTTTTTGTTTACCTGTATAACGTGGCACGGCGCTGAAGGCAGTAAAAAATGTTCCTGTAGTTGCCCCGTCAGTAATTTGTTTAGTTTTTTGGTCTAGCCACGTCAGACTTTTGCCCGCAACATAGTGTGAAAGCCAGTGATGCATTAGGGCAGTAATACTGCTTAGGTCAATGTGAATTGCAGGATACATAGTATTTATTCATAGAGACAACATTTCACCCATTCGCGTCTAACCTCTATTGCGGGGTTTTAGTTTGCGGTTTGAGTTTGTTGTTGATTTAGCATCAAATTTTAGGAAAATATTTACAAATCTAAATATTTAGCCAGATAAGCGTCTAGTTTATTTTTTTAATAAAAATTTCAGTAGTGTCTTTGATATTAGTTTTACTGATATGCAAATTATACGCTTGTATGCAAGTAACTTCGGTCGCCTTCATCAATTCTTCATGCGATCGCCTATTTTTCTTCATCCCAAATTTACACTACGCCTGAAAACCAGAGTTAGAGAAGTAAGGAAGTAATAGCCCCTACCTATTTTAAATACTTGTAATATTTAATACCTTAGCTTGTAAACAGTAGGTTGCTCAAATCTCCAAACTGAAAATTCATTAGGAGGTTTTGCGTAATTTACTGCTTTTGTCCTGATAAGTAAATAGCAAGATTGGTGAGGATGGAACAGCCATACATCACTTTATTCTTGTTACATCTGTTGAAAACCGTCTTACTTAATTCTATGTACGCTGATGCGGGAGGTACAAAATATGTCGAGCAACCAAAATTACTGGTTAAACGCTACAAATAACTTTACATCAAGCAAAAGATGACTAATTAAGAATCTTACTAATGAAGCACTAATAACTTTTATGATCGGAGTTTTTATTGAAAAATACTAACCAGAGTACAGTTCTCATCAACAAGACTGCTATGGATGAACATGAGGAGCTTTTACGCCAGCTAGTGATAGAGACTTGTAGACATAAATATACAAGTAGCGATCGCCAGCGAGGTTTAACTCGATTAGTACGGCTAATTATCAAGTCGGGCAAGCTTTGGAAAGACAATGCTGCTTATTATGAAGATGCATTGCAACAAACATGGATGTATTTCTGCCGTAATCTTTGTGAAGCAACTACGGCAGAAAAATATAACCCTAATCAAAGCAGCGTGATAACTTGGCTCAACGCCTACTTGAAGCGACGACTACAAGATACTCGCATTCAAGAACAGATAAAGCTTGCTCAAACTGCCACTGAAAAAATTTTAGAAACGTATGAATCAATTGACCCTGTAGAAGCTCTACAAGGACCTGCTGATATTCCTCCAATTCTAGAAATGACAAAACAGTGGGCTAAAACAGATCTAGATGGTGAATTGCAGAGTATTCATATTCAGGGACATTCATTGGTGACTTGTCAAGTCTTGATCCTAAAACGATTGCCTCCAGAAACCAGCTGGAAAACAATGTCCGCAGAATTCAATATTTCAATTTCGACCCTGACGAGTTTCTATCGCCGACAGTGCATTCCGCGTTTGCGGAAATTTGGCGAATCACAAGGATATATGTAAAGGAAACAGATCATGACTTACAAAACAAGAGTAATAGAAGAATTTTCTTTGCCGCTACCGATTACTGAAACTGCACGGGCAATAGCCCAAAAATTTGCTGCTGGACAGCCTACACCTGAGAAGGTAGAGCAAGTTCGTTTAAATACGCTAGCTGTGTGTGTCGTAAATTATTACTTGGAGATGATCGGCATTACGACAGATATAACAGTCGGCGATAGTTGGAACCCAGTGGTGCGGCTGGCTGCTGATGTTGCTGACTTAGAAGTGACTGATATAGGTCGCTTAGAATGCCGTCCGATTAGAGCTGATCAGGAAAATTGCTACATTCCGCCAGAAGTTTGGTCAGATCGAATTGGCTATGTAGTAGTTGAGTTTGATGAACTCCTGCGTGAAGCAAAAGTGCTGGGATTTATCCAAACAGCAGCAACGGAATATATAGCAATTAGTGAATTACAACCGATAGAAAATTTATGCGATCGCTTGAGTCAATTGCAGCAACCTGTAGAGGTAATTCATGAATTACCCCGACAAGGTATTACCTGCTTGAGTCAATGGCTAGAGAATGTTTTTGACACAAGTTGGCAAACAATCGAAGCGCTCTTAGGTTCAACACAAACAAACCTAGCTTTTAGTTTTAGAAGAAATGATAATTCTCAGGAAACTAGCTCTCAGCATCATGAAGCTAGTGTTAGACGAGCTAAGTTAATTGACTTGGGCTTGCAACTAGCTGGTCACTCGGTAGCTTTAATCGTTGAACTTAGACAAGTATCACCGCAAAAAACTGATATTCTGATCCAAGTGCATCCTACGGGCAGTCAAACTTATTTGCAACCACTACTTCAACTGATTGTACTTGATGAATCAGAAGAAATTTTTTTAGAAGCTCAAGCTAGAAGTGCAGATAATTACATTCAGTTGCAATTTAGTGGAAAACCCAAAGAAAAGTTTAGTGTAAAAGTAGCTCTCGGTGATGTCAGCATTACAGAGAATTTTGTAATTTGATTGAATTAACGCGCCTTAAGGGAAACAAGTTGTGGGCAAGTTAGTTGTCTTTAAGCTAGGGGATGGAAATTTTGAGCAGGGGTTTTCTGTGACATTGCAGATTGGAGAAGATGGCGATCGCCCCTCAATAGAAATTACCGGAAAACTTCCTCCAGCACCAGAAATTCCCCAACATTATAGCTGTTGGCAATCAGCTTATCGCCGTTTAGGTTTGCGTTCTCGACTAGAAGCAGAAGCGGTACAAGTTACCAATGTTTGTGTTATTCAAGACTGCTGCCACGCAGTTGAAGTATTGTGCAATAGTTTAAATACCTGGTTGCACTCCCAGTCATTTCGCCCCTTAAGAGAGAGATTTCTCGAAAGATTAATGCCATCCGACGAAGTGCGGGTGATCATCCAAGCCGAAGACATTCGAGTGCAGCGACTACCCTGGCATTTGTGTGATTTATTTGAGCGCTACTCTCATACGGAAATTGCCTTAAGTACGCCAGCATATGAAAGCGTCAAGCAAGTATCAATTGCGAAAAATCAAGTTAAAATTTTAGCGATTTTGGGCAATAGCGATGGAATTGATACTCAAGCAGATGCAGCCTTGCTAGAGCGCTTACCAAACGCACAAGTCAAGTTTTTGGTAGAACCGCAACGCCAAGAGTTAACTAATCAATTATGGCTTGAGGGTTGGGACATCCTCTTTTTTGCGGGACACAGTACCAGTAGCGTAAATGGTGAAACTGGGCGGATTTATATTAATCAAACAGATAGCTTAACGATTAATGATTTAAGGTACGCCCTGCAAACAGCCGTAGAACATGGCTTGAAATTAGCAATTTTTAACTCGTGTGATGGGTTGGGATTAGCGCGAAATTTAGCTAATTTACAGATTCCGCAAATTGTGGTAATGCGCGAACCAGTGCCAGATCGTGTTGCACATCAATTTTTGAAGCATTTTCTTCAAGCATTTGCTAGGGGTACATCTTTTTATTTAGCAGTGCGAGAAGCACGGGAAAGGTTACAGAGCCTAGAAGATCAATTTCCTTGTGCAACTTGGCTACCGATAATTTACCAAAATCCGGCTGAAGTACCACCAACCTGGAAACAATTGTGTAGTGGAATTGAGGAAGATGGCGATCGCCATCTTCAGCGCCAAAAGCTGAGAACCAGAGATATCTTCCGCAAAGCATTTTTTGTAAGTGCAGTTATCACGTCATTTGTGGTTGGAGTGCGTCACGTAGGAGTGCTGCAACAACTAGAACTACAAGCTTTCGATCATCTTAATCAACTTAGACCGATTGAAGGGCCTGATCCGCGCCTATTAGTAGTAACAATTAATGAAGCTGATATCCAAGCTCAAAGTCAAGAATCGGGACAAGGTTCGCTATCAGAGCGATCGCTCTTGCGACTTCTAGAAAAACTACAGCGATATCAACCGCGAACCGTTGGCTTAGATATTTATCGTCCTTTGCCAGTAGAGCCAAATTACCCGTATTTAAAAACTCGTTTAGAGCAAAATAATTCCTTAATTGGCGTGTGTAAAGTAAGTGATCCTGAAGTCGATGAACTCGGCGTTGCACCTCCGCCAGAAATTCCGAAACAACGCTTAGGCTTTAGCGATGCGATCGCCGACGGTGACAATAACACTGTTCGTCGCCAGCTATTACATTTGACTCCACCCCTAGCATCTCGTTGTGGGACAAAATATGCTTTTAGTCTGCAACTAGCACTTCATTATTTAGATACAAAGGGGATTGCGGCAAAAGTTACTCCAGAAGGATATTTACAGTTCGGTGACGTTGTATTTAAGCAATTAAAATCCCATACAGGCGGTTATCAAAATGTTGATGACCGAGGTTATCAATTATTACTTAATTACCGCCCCTTTCACTCGCTTGAAGATATTGCCGCGCAAATTAGTCTTAAAGACATTCTCAACGAACAAATCAGTCCAGATTTAGTCAAAGAACTCAAGAATCGGATTGTGATTATTGGCGTTACTGCCCCAAGTGCTAGTGATTATTGGTTTACACCTTACACTACTGGTCAGCAGGCGTTTCAAAAGCAAATACCTGGAGTATTTCTGCAAGCACAAATGGTAAGTCAAATTTTGAGTGCAGTTTTGGATAAACGACCCTTGCTATGGGTTTGGGATCAGTGGAGTGAAGGATTATGGATCTGGGGTTGGTCAATAGTTGGAGGCATACTTGCCCTCCGCTTGCGATCGCTGCTACATCTGGAACTTGCGATCGTACTTGCACTCGCAACCTTATACGGTCTTTGCTTCCTCATCTTGACTCAAGGTGGTTGGGTTCCCCTTGTTCCCTCAGCCTTGGTTTTAATAGCTACTGGTGGTAGTGTAGCGGTATATAAGTACGTCCATTTTTATAACACCAGTAAGCCTCTAAACTCAAAACCACCACTTGGATGAGGTTACTTATGCCTAAACTAAAACCTATTTACGCGATTTCTATGGCATTTGTTAGCCTCACAAGCTACACCATGCCAGGACTAACATCTGATTCCGTTAGCTATGTTTCTAATAATTCACGAGTTCAGTTTGTGCAACAACCACAACTACCAGACAACGGTACTCCCACTGGACGGCGTAAAGGCGCAGCCGGACGTGGTAACTGCGTTCTTGAGCCGCCGCTTACTGCCTTAGTACCTACGTCTGAGAAAAGCTTGGCTGAAAGCGAAGGAAAAGTAACGTATGTTTGGGGAAAAACGATCGCTGAGTATCCAACCTTCTGGTTTTATGTTCCTTATTCAAATACATCCTTACGCTCTGTAGAGTTTGTGCTACAAGATGGAGAAGATGATGTTTACCGAACCTCTGTAACATTACCTAGAACTCCAGGCATTGTCAGCTTTCGTCTGCCATCTACGGCAAAGCCTTTAGAGATTGGCAAAATGTATCATTGGTTTTTCAAAGTTAATGTTGATTGTGCGCTGCAACCGCCAGCAAAAATGAAAGATTACGTTGAAGGATGGGTACAACGGGTCAAACTTAACCCCACCATTGTAAGTCAGCTAGAAACAGCCACACCACAACAGCAGATTGCTATTTATGCTGCTAATGGTATTTGGCATGAAGCTTTAACGAGCCTAGCTGATCTCCGCCTTGTTAATACAGAGGATACGACACTTAAAAATGATTGGACTGATTTATTGCAATCTGCTGGCTTAAGTGATATCGCCTCTAAACCTATCGTCCAGTGCTGTAATCTTAAGAATGCCTTTCCTTTGTGGGGGCTGAAGAGTGTCAAAGAAGTGAGTAGTAAGTAGTAAGTAGTAAGTAGTAAGGGTGCGACCTCCACTTGATTAAGTCATCAAATAGTGGTATTGGTCAGTAGTGCAAACAAGAGGGATTGGTATGGGCGCTCAATTGCTGAGTATTGAAGGGTCGCAAGTTAGGATAGAAGTCACGATTGACCTGAGCCGTTCGATGCTCACGAGTGAGGAGAACATCCAGCAAAGCCTAAACGAGACGGGGTGTATTGCAACGGAAGCGGCGCTTAAATATTTGGATACAGACGGATCACAGATCAACATAGCCGGAGAAGTGATGCGGACCTTCATGCGAACAGCCGAAAGCCTACCAAACTCCTTATGGGGAAGTTGTGGTACTTCGTCATGTCTATCAACGCTCAGGGGGTGGTAAAACCTATTGCCCTCTGGAACGAGAAGCCCGAATTATCATGACTTCAACGCCACTGTTTGCCAAACAGGTGTCCTCAAAACTGGCTTATGGTTCAGCGCGAGATGTGCAACGAGATCTAGCGGAAAACCATCGCCGTCCAGTGGCAGTGTCTTATATTCAGCGAGTCAGCGAAGCGGTTGCCAGTATCATTGAAGCGAAAGAAGAGAGTTGGAACGGTAGTCCCGCCTAAGCTGGAGGTTGAGATTAAGAGCGTTGCCATTGGCTTAGATGGAACTTGTATGCTGTTGTGTGATACCGGATTACGAGAGACAATGGTTGGCACCATCAGCCTCTATGACGCTTTAGGAGAACGCCAACACACGATTTATATTGGCGCAACTCCAGAGTATGGCAAAGCTAGTTTTCTGGAGCGCCTAGAACGAGAAATCGGTCGCACCAAAGCCCGTTATCCCGAAGCGACCTATATCGGGATTGCCGATGGTGCCGCCTCAAACTGGCAATTTCTCAACCGTCATACCACTCAACAGGTGCTCGATTTCTATCATGCTTCTGGTTATCTCGGTGCTGTCGCAGTCGCCCTTTACCCCAAAGACTTAACCCAACAGCAGCAATGGCTCAATCAGACGTGTCATCAACTCAAACATGACTCCGGCGCTGCGGCTCAACTCTATGAACAGATGCGTGAGTTATTCCAGTCACAAAGACATCCTCAAACTATTCAAGATAACCTAAGTGCGGCGGTGACTTATTTCCAGAACCATCTCCATCAAATGAATTATGCTTTTTACCGCGACCAACACTATCCGATTGGGTCTGGGGTGACCGAAGCCGCTTGTAAAACCGTTATCAAGCAACGGTTATGCTGTTCTGGTATGCGATGGAAAGAAGCAGGTGCAGCCGTGGTATTGAGTTTAAGAACCTTAGTCCTAACATCAACTCGATGGAATCAATTCTGGAATAAGCTCAACCAATATGGCTTCCCTGTTGCTTCCTAACCCTATCAAATCGAGGTCACGTCCGTAGTAAGTAGTAAGTAGTGAGTAGATAAGAAGTGAGTATAAATTTCTTCCACTCTTGACTACTCACGGCGCGAAGCGCTTCTCCACTTTCCACTACTCACTCTTTTCAGTGTCAAAGAAGTGAGTAGTGAGTAGTGAATTTTTTCTACTCACTACTCACTTTTGCACTACTCACTCTTTTTATAGCCAATTACCCACCAGAACATAAGGGGCCCAAAAACTTGGACGGCTGTAATTAGGATACTTTTTCATCAAAGTTAATTGAGCACGACGCAGGGCTTCGGCTTTGGTTACTTTAGACTTAGCTAACTCTTGATAAAATTCACCAATGAACATGGCAGTAGCTTGATCATCTATTTGCCACAGAGAAGCTAGCGTACTACGCGCCCCAGCCCGCACTGATACGCCAGCAAGCCCCAAAGTAGCTCGTTTGTCTCCTGTTGCTGTTTCGCAGGCACTAAGAACCAGTAATTCAACAGCATTTGCAGAATTGCGGTTTCTAGTTCGGAGTAAGTTGTCTAACTGATCAACATTAATTGGGCCATCCGAGGCCAGGATAAATGTGTTTTTTGCTTGGGAACTAAATTGCCCGTGAGTAGCAAGATGGATCACGTTAAAAGGCGATGAGGCGATCTCATTTTCAAGAGTCTTGCTAGTGAACTTTTGATCGAGAAGCTGACTGATTGATACGCCAGCTTTCTCAATTAAATTGAATTCCGACTTAACTGCACTTAACGGCGGATAAGGAAAGTTAGGAATGGCAACGCTCAGTCCAGCAGTAAGGGCTTTTAAGCGCCCTTGTGGCAAGGGTTTGGGGTCTAGCAGTTGTAAACCAAGACTTAAGGCTACAGCGTACTTTTCTATAAGGTACTGTTTGCCGTCGTAAAGGGCTGCCATTGGAATATTTCGCAAAGAACCATCTAAAACAAACACCAGTGTTTTGACTCCACTGCGTTGCAACTCTGTCTCGGCGGGTTGAATCAACCAACTATATACCTGTTGGGATAAAAGTTTAACGTCTTTGATGGTGTCGGGTTCTGTGAGCTTTTGCTGTAATTCCTCTATAGTTTGGTCTACTTGGTTCTGGGATACCTTAATTGTGTAGTGACGTAACGGTTGATTGGGGATTTTTAGGATGACTTCTAGGCGATCGCGTAAAATAATCGGATAAATAACTGCGGCAGTTGGATTATCTTGTTCAATTATTTTGTCGATTAGCACTGATTTAGCTTCTAAACACGCTTCTCGAAAGAAGTTGTCTAGTTCCGCTAATTGAAGAGATTCGATTACACTTCGAGCTTGGACTAAATTTTGCTGACTGGGTTGATTTCCTTGAGATTGCAACAGCAAATCAACTAACTCTCGATACACAGGTTCTACTTCATCTCGAAAAGAAAACTGAATTTCTGGATTAACAGCAACCAAATCACTGCGTAAAGATTTGAGGGTGTTAACTGCTTCGGTATAACTTGCGATCGCACCTTGATTATCTTTTTCTGCTTTCAGTAATCTTCCTAGCTGCCATTGCCAACGATAGGCAATATCCGGTGCATTAATTGACTGGGAAAGGAGAAGAGCTTGCTCGGTGAGATTTTTAGCGATCGCTTGCTGCTGATTTTGTTCATACAATCCGCCAAGATTACCGATGGCATATGCTTCGGCGCGTTGATCTCCCAAATTCTTAGCTTGTTGAACAGACGTAGCTAGTAACTGAGCAATTGCTTTCGCTTGCTTCTCCCCTTTCGCCTCTAGTTTCATCAAACTCTGAGCAAATTCAATTTGGGCATAAATTGACTGACTACTTGAAGGTAAGGCGGTAATCTGAGCTTTAATTTGAGGCAATAATGCCTGTGCAGATTTTAATTGCTTTGTTTCCAACAACAGACTGAGTTGATTTAGTTGGGCTTGAATTTTTGTAAGTTGAGATGAAGATGAAATTGCCGCTTGTTGATAGAAACTCAATGCTGCTTTGGTGTCTTGCTGCGTTAGCGAAGCTCCTCCGAAAGACGCTCGCGCTGTATTGCCCAAACTAAAGAAAGCAGCACCAATGTCTGGCGAGGATTTCAGTTGTTGTGCTAGGGCTAAACTTTGCTGTAATATCTGCTGCGATTGTTCTAAATCACCAACTAGGCGGAGAGTATTGCCCAAACTGCGTAAGCCAGCAACTTTGAGCAAAGAATCTGGTTGTTTTTGCAGAATTTGATTTACAGAGTTTAATGTCGCTAAAGCCCGACGGTACAGCCCTAGTGCTTGCAATGCTTGAGCTTGATTAATTTGGCTACGAGTAACTCCAGTTTGATCGCCAGCAGCAGCATAAGTAGTAGCAGCTTTTTGCCAAGTGATTAAAGCTTGTTGAGCTTGTCCTAGTGCGAGTTGGAGAGTACCTTGAGTATTCAGTGCTTGGGCAAGAATCTGTGTTCGGGCTGGATTGCCTCTATCTTGTGTATTTAATAAATTTAAGCTTTGGGCGATCGCTTTGCTTGCTTGTTCCCACTGTCCAAGTTGCTGATAAGCTAGCGAAAGATTACTCAAAACCATAGCTTGATTCAGCACATTTTTTTGAGCTTGATAATCTTGTGCTGCCTGTTGCCAAACTGTTACCGCTTCATAAAATTGTTCTGCTGCATATAGTTTTCTGCCTTGCTGAACTAGCTGTGTAGCTTCAAGTGAACCTTGGACACTAGATCCCCCCTTGCCCCCCTTGTAAAGGGGGGTTGGGGGGATCTCTATGGGAACGCTAGCCGAAGCCGATGATCCGCCTGTGCCTAAAGACAAGACCAAAAAAGTTAAACTTCCTCCTGAACGAACTTGCTTCAGAAGGGGCTGGACACTATGGAAAAATACACACCGTTTTCTTGCCATGTTCTTTCCCTTGTAGGTATATCAACTAGGGGAATACCCCAGTCTAGGCGGGCAGTTAGGCGATCGCCTAACTGACAGCGTAAGCCAAGACCTAAAGACACTAATGTATTAGTATCGGGGTTAGCTCTACCTGAATTCCAGGCAGTACCAAAATCAATAAATGGGGTAAGCTGTACAACTAATCGCCGCCGTAGTTGACGGTAAATCGGCAACCGCAACTCGGCGGAGACAAATGCGCCATTATCCGTTAAAAGGGCATCTTGACGATAACCCCGCACACTCTCAATTCCACCTAATCCAAACTGTTCTAAAGGCACGAGCGCCCTATCTGCCAATTGGACATCAGCACGAAGTAAGAACAAAGTTTCTGGAGCAAGAAGACGTACCCACTGTGCCTGTCCTCGCCAAGCAAAAAAGCGGCTATCAGGTTCGCTCTGATTAATTGTGGCATTTAACGCGCCGATCCCAAGACTGAATTGAGAGCGGGCAGCAATAACTTCAAAGGCTTTACGATTTGTCCATTCTTGAAAGAATTGCACTGCCGAAATCCGGGTACGTCCTTCCTCATCTGCTCCTGGCGAAAGTTGATTTGGGGGAATTCTAAAATTCTCTAAGACAGAGGATGAAATTTTACTTTCAGATCGTGTAGCGCTCAAACCAAGCGCAAATTCTTGTGAGGTAGATTGTGAGATTGGCTGGCGCAGTGTTAGTTGGTAGTAGCGCGAGTTGCCATTAATGTCAAGTTCATTAAAAGGGCGTTCAATGACATCGCTTGATATATTACCGTAGCTCAAACTGACAGTGCCATTACTCGAATTGACAGGCAAGCTGTAGCCGACATCAACAGCATTGCTGCCATCAGTATTGGTATATGCCAAGTTCACCCCGTCCCCCAGTCCAAGTAAGTTGGCTTCGTTAAGCTGTATTCTGCGCCGTACGCTACCAACACTAGGCGATCGCCCGTTATCTGCCACAAGTTGAGTATTAAAAGTCTTTGCCTCTGTGACTTTGACTTCTAGCACACTCGTTCCTGGGCGTGTTCCGGCGGACAATTCGGCAGACAAATTTTGAATTAGGGGATTGAGTTGCAGTAGTTGTAATGCTTCTAGCAAGCGCTTTTGGTTTAGGGGAATGGATGTCGGGAGGCGATCGCGCACATAAGCTTGCTGCAACCGTCGCGTACCAGTTACACTAATTTCTTCTAAACTACCTTCAACTACCTGAATTTTAACCACACCTCCTGAGAGCGTTTGCGGTGGAATCAGAGCGCCAGAGGTAATGTATCCCCGGTCAATGTAAAGTTGGGTAACTGCGGAACGCGCTTGGAAAAGTTCATTAAATGAGATCGGTCTTTTTGTAAAAGAGGCAAGTACCCGATCTAACTCTTGGGGACTGAATACGGTACTGCCAATTACCTCGAAACGTTCAACCGTAATTTTTTCCGGAACTTTACCTGGAATTGGTTGGGGAGGAGGGGGAGTCTGAGACGGTGATAATAATTCTTCTGGGGGCGGTAGGGGCGCAGGTGTTGGAGTTTGGAGAGGAGTTTGATCAGTCGGCGGTACAATGTCTTGCGGGGGAGGCGTTGGCGGGACTTGAGGAGAATTAGGGGTTTGCGCTCTTAAAGACTTAGCCGTCATCCCACTGAGCGACACAACCAAAATTAGCAGTTGCAACCAAGACTGGCAAATACAAAGGTATCGAGGCATTTTATCAGCCATTACAGGTGTTAGGCGTTAGCCAGGGAATGCTAGAACTAGCGGATGCTTGGGCTGTCAGCACTACCTTACCCTTGGAGCTTATCGCCCATCCTTGGGCTTCCACAAGGGGAGTTGGTACTGAAGCGATTGGATAACTGGAAGTAGCAGCACTAGCGTGATGTTTTTGACTTTTTTCAACCAGTGTGCATAGATCTGCCAGACAAGAGTCACTTCTAAGCGCTTCTATAGCATTAAGCAGTAAGCCGCCCCTCCAGTAGCAATAAATTTACTTGTAGCTACACCTCTACCTGCTCCACAGCCTTGGGCAATCAGCCTGGTGTCAACGATTTCTGTTGGTAAAACTAACCCACTGCTGGGATTAATATCAGGCCTATTGATTTCGCCTATACCGCCTATCCCCAAATCTGAAGCAGTGATGTCACTCTCCAAAGTAGGACTGCTTCTAGGTTCTATCCCAAAAATTCTCTTAGGGTTGATTGCAATCAATTTCGGCTTTACCTGCTGTTCCCACGATTGCTGCGTCTCTTGAGTCATAATATTTTTCCTAATTTGTTTAGTTAATGGACTTAATCTTGCACCAATTACGGCAAGTGGTACTGTCACTTAACAAGTAATTGACAGTCATTTCCTACTTAATATTTGATTCAACGCCACTGAATTCAATTCCAGAAAACTGTGAAAGAAATTTGTAACCCAAAGAACTTCAACTATGTGCGATCGCCTTATTAGTAAAATCTAGAGTAGCAGGCGGTAACAACAATAATCTCACCGCTTAGACTACTATCAATTTTAATTCTCAGCAGCAGTATGGCTATGTACACATAAAGCAAGAACCACCGCTACCATCTGGACACTCAAGGTAGTACAGGCAACTTGGTATTTGGGATATGTGAGGCTAAAACCTCTCGAATTTTATCTGATTAATACCAACAGATTGAGTCCTAATTAATTGAGTTTGCCCTCTATCTGCGATCGCATAGTTTTGAAATATACTGTTATTTTGAAACAAATATGCGCCAGTATTTTTACCGCGCTCAATTTCAACACTAGATAGACTGTTGAGTAAAATGTTAAATATATTGACTGAACATTTAGCTTTTAAAGTAATATCGCGCTCGTTCTTGGCTAGAGCATAATTCCCAGAAATAGCACACACTTTATTAATTTCTAAAGCGATCGCTAGCCCTAACTTCCAATCCTGACCGCTATACCCTTAACTCCTCATATAATAATTTACCTATTTTAAAGAAACAACACTTTAGCTAACTACTACATCGTTGATTAACAATGAATTTAATAAAATTAAATTCTATAAAACTGTAAATAATTCCAGGGGCGATCGCCTCAACAGCAAAAATATTGCTTTATAATTGGCAATTTTAGTTTTCCAGCTTTGAGTATGC
Organism: Gloeocapsa sp. UFS-A4-WI-NPMV-4B04; assembly: GCA_019359535.1. Taxonomy (GTDB): domain Bacteria; phylum Cyanobacteriota; class Cyanobacteriia; order Cyanobacteriales; family Chroococcidiopsidaceae; genus JAHHHE01. The sequence goes on along the minus strand of JAHHHE010000002.1, from coordinate 32,026 downwards.
TGTCTTAGAAATACCAGAGTATTGGATTGTAGATCCCTTATGTTCGCTAAGGTGACTATTCTTTTGCTAGTAAAAGGACTTTATGAAGCAACAGAATTTAGAAATAGCCAGCAGATTATCTCTCAGACTTTCTCAGAATTAACTTTGATAGTTGAGCAAGTATTGGCAACCGTTTAGACCCCTCAATTAATTTATAGCTGGACCGACGGCTTGAATAGCAGCCTCAATTGCGATCGCAACATGAGTCCAATGCGTCCCCCCCTGACAAAAAACTACATACGGTTCCCGCAACGGGCCATCTGCTGAAAATTCTGAGGTACTACCATCAATAAATGTGCCACCAGCCATGACTAACTGGCTCTCGTAACCAGGCATTTCTGCTGGAATGGGGTCGAGGTAGGAACCCACTGGCGAATGCTGCTGAATCGCTCTACAGAAGGCAATCAACTTTTGGGGAGAACCTAGCGCGATCGCTTGAATAACATCTCGGCGAGGAACAAGCGGTTGCGGATTCACTGGATATCCCAACTTATCAAATACATAAGCTGTTAAGTGATTACCCTTCATCGCTTCTCCTACCATTTGGGGAGCCAAAAATAACCCTTGAAACAGCAACCGATTTTGATCAAAAGTTGCACCGCCAGAAGAGCCAATACCTGGTGCAGTCAGCCGACAAGTTGCTGCTTCTACCAAGTCTTCTCTACCAGCAACATACCCGCCAGCCGTAACAATTGTGCCACCAGGATTTTTAATCAGCGATCCCGCAATCAAATCAGCACCAACAGCAGTTGGTTCACGAGCTTCAATAAATTCACCATAACAGTTATCTACAAAGCAAATGGTGTTTGGGTTTTGCTGTTTAACGATGTGGACAATCTTTTCAATATCGGCAATTGAGAGACTAGAACGCCAAGAATAGCCACAAGAGCGCTGAATTAATACTAAACGGGTATTATCCTCTATCGCTTGCCCCAAAGCTGACCAATTCACACTTCCTTCGTGAGTTAGATCCAATTGTCGGTAATGAATGCCAAACTCAACAAGAGAACCATTGTTTTGCCCTCGCAAGCCAATCACTTCTTCTAAGGTATCGTAAGGAGCGCCTGCTACTGCCAACATTTCATCCCTAGGACGGAGGACACCAAACAAAGCACAAGCGATCGCATGAGTACCGGAAACAAATTGCACCCGCACTGCTGCCGCTTCTGCCTGCATCACTTGAGCAAATACCTTGTCTAAGGTCTGACGACCTAAATCATCATGACCATAACCACTAACAGAGGCAAAATGATGCGCTCCCACACGCTGGTGGCGAAATGCCTCTAAAATACGTTTGAGATTTTGCTTGACCTGAGCGTCAATTCCAGAAAAAATCGGGAATAGTGCTTGTTCTGCTGCCTTTAGCTGTTCAGAGCTATTCATTAACACTTTGTCCGCCATTTTAATGCGCGGTGTTTATTATTGCTCAGATTGAGTCGAATTGTTCATATAAGAGATACTTGCATGACTATTGCTACTACAAGGAAACTTCCCCTTAATTGGACGTTTATCCTTTTTATCGCTTTTGTACACATCGGAGCTATGTTTGCTTTACTTCCTAGCAACTTCAGCTGGAGCGCAGTAGGTGTAGCTATCTTTCTTCACTGGGTAACTGGCGGATTGGGAATCACGCTAGGATTCCATCGCCTAGTTACTCACCGCAGTTTCCAAACTCCTAAGTGGCTAGAATATTTCTTGGTTTTCTGCGGTTCACTTGCCTGCGAAGGGGGAGTGATTGACTGGGTAGGAATGCACCGAATGCATCATTTGCACTCAGATCAAGAACCAGATCCACATGATTCAAATCAAGGCTTTTGGTGGAGTCACATGGGTTGGATGTTGTATCACTCACCAGCTCAATCTGAAGCTGCTCGCTACACCAAAGATATTAACGATGATCCAGGGTATCAGTTTTTTCAAAACAATTTTATTCCGATCCAGATTGTCTTAGGAATTGTACTTTACTTACTGGGCGGTTGGTCTTTTGTAGCTTGGGGAATTTTTGCGCGGCTGGTTTTGGTGTGGCACTGCACCTGGTTTGTCAACAGCGCCAGCCATCAATTTGGCTACAGCACGTATGAATCTGGCGATCGCTCTAAAAACTGCTGGTGGGTAGCGCTTCTAACCTACGGCGAAGGCTGGCACAATAACCACCATGCTTTTCAGTATTCTGCGCGTCACGGAATGCAATGGTGGGAAATTGACTTCACCTGGATGACGATTCAATTGTTGCAATCACTTGGTTTAGCCTCAAAAGTGAAGCTGGCAGGGAAAGAGTAATATCTTTCTACGTTACTCCTTTAATTACTCAAAATAGGGATGAGGAATGTTTATTCATTCTTCATCCTTTTTCTTTGATCCCCATTCTGTTAATTTTCATTTCTGTTGAACCCTCTATAAACACCTGAGAGGTAAATTTGAAATTAAAGACACTGGAGGATTCAAATGGCTACCATCAATAAGCTCATGAAGCAGATGAACCAAGAATCGGTTAGTTGGGGTTCAATAATGCTTTTAATCTGTGGGTTAGGAGTATTGATTTCGATGATGGTCATGTACTCCGGCAGTTACCCTGTGAAGTTATAGAACTAACGTCTTAAGTTCTAAAATATGCCGTTGCCTTGAACAATGTGTTTTACCGTAGTCAGTGTTTCCAGGCTAATTAATCCCCGCCGATGTCCTCTTTGATTAGACATACCGAGAAACACTGAATCACCACGCGAGGGATTACGAGAAAAACGCGGTGAAGCGTTGATGTATGTAGAGGCACTATTTACGCCTAAAGCAAACTGGCGGCTTTCTTGGTAGGATTCAGTGACAATGCAGTCAGCATGACCGCTACTGTACTGATTAATCCAAGCGATCGCTGCTTCTAGACTATTAATTACCTTAAAAGCCACTGTCTTATTTAAATAAGCTCCGTTCCACTCCGCGTAACCAGCTAGCTTTAATTCAGGAAATGCCTCTACAAGTTCCGCATCTCCCTTAATTTCAAATCCCTTTTCCTTTAAGCTGTTCCACAATGTCCTTAAAGAAGAAGGCTTGCTATCTCGATGAATTAGCACCTTTTCGATCGCATTTACCGGATCTGGTTCACTAGCATGGCTGTCTAAAATCATTCCACGAGCCATATCCAGCCCGCCAGAGGCTGACCAATAAAGGTAACAGTTGCCCATAGCTGACTTTAAGACTGGTGCTGTTGACAGCCGCACTATTTGTTGCACTAAACTAGGGCGACCATAGGGAATTACCAAATTCAAGTAATGGTCTTGAGTTACTAAATCTCGAACTACAGCACCTTGTTCTGCTGAGAGTATTTCTAAGCAACCAAATGGTAAGTCGGACTCCTCAACAGCAGATTGGAGAACTTGGGCAATTACAGCATTAGAGTGGCTAGCTTCACTGCCGCCTTTAAGAATTAAGCTGTTACCAGTTTTAATACATAGTCCAGCCGCGATCGCTCCTAACTCTGGAAAGGACTCATAAATTAACGCAATTACACCTAATGGCATTAATTGAGAGTAAGTCTGGGAGTCTTGCAGTTGATAGTCAGCGTTCCGCACGCGCCGAATTGGATCTGATAACTCGCCTAGCCGTTGCAATATCTCTACCGTCGTCTGTAGCCGTTCTGGAGTTAGTTTCAGCCAATCTAGAATTAGCTCTGGCATCGCCATTTCCCGACTGACTTCTAAATCCATTGTGTTCGCGTCCAGAATATCGTCAAACGAGCGCTTAAGCGCTGTTGCCATTGCCTGAACAGCGCGACTGCGCTCTGCTCCCTTTGTAATGCCTAATTTCAAGGAAGCTTGATAGGCGCGACGAGCAGTAACAAGCGGATCAGTAGAAGCACCAAAAGCATCAACTGTCATCTGTCAAGCGGGCATAGCCCGCAGTGAGTAGTGTTGAGTGAGTAGTGACTCATAGATATATCATCGTGATGGGAACTTTCGATGTCTTATGCCTTGCAATAGAGTATTTGTGAACAAGGGAAGAGTAATAAGTCAATAGTAAGCAGAAAACATTTTTTCCTCTCTACTTTCAACACTCCCTCCCTATTCACTACTCACTACTCACTCTCTTCCGTCATCGCTTTAACGTCTATAAGTCAGCCAAATCATCATTGCTGGTAGCACAGCTAAGAGTACAGCCACCATTAGCCAAACTAGGATATTAGCATTATTCGATTGCAGCGCCAGGGGCAGCCAGACAATCAGCAGCACCAAGGTAATACCGATTGCTAGGGGTAAATAACTCTGCCCAAAACGAGTTTGGGCAACAGTCCAACGGTTCCCCACCCAGCGCCAAGCTTTCTTATATGGGTAGCTAGGGGATAGTTGCTCAAGCACATACCCATTGTTTTCCACTACAAACAGTTGCTGGCAGCGATCGCAGCCAAACGCTTCTGTCAACGTAATTGGGACTAAACGACCACGCCGTCGGCACGGACATGGGTAGTCTACGTTCAAATCAATTTTTTTGCCCTTTTGAGATTGCACAATCGGTTCTAGAACCAAACAGTGGTTATCCCACGAGTGTATCTAAAACAGATGCGGTTAACCAAGCATTTTAGTTAGCTTTTCAGTAAACTTTTTTGATTCTTCGCTGTTTACGCTGCTTGTCCTAGTTTTACCACTTGTTACAAAGAACTTTGTACCGGTGACTTTATGGCTTCTCACTCATTTTTATAAGCTTTACAATATACAATAAGCATATTTTCCAATTTACGCGATCGCTTTTGCTTATATTTTCTTTCTAAGCGGGTAACGCGATTCGAACGCGCGACATTCACCTTGGCAAGGTGACGCTCTACCACTGAGCTATACCCGCAAAGCCTTAAGTTCCTATTAAACCTGCCGCGTCTCTTGCCTGCCTTAGTAGCCAGCTAGTATCAACGGCATACAATTAAATTACCACAACTGCACAGACTTAGACAACTGCAAGCCTTATGATAATAACGCAGTATAGCAGAAAGATAAACCTATTAGTTTTCTTTATGAGGGTGGTGAAGCTGCGAGTTACGAGCGTTGCTCATATCTCTTGCTCCAACCACAGACCTAACGAGTTTCTTTTTAACACGAGGAATTTGTTGATGGCGGTACTGCTACAGCCCTAACATACTTAATACCTCACCATCTCCAGCTAAGTCATCGCCAAGGAACTCAAGAAGCTTTAGTCGGTTGTCAGGTTGTACGCGGTCAGCCACAACTACGATAGTCTCAGCAGCGATATCTTCAGGCAGTTTTCTTAGGTTCCGTAGAACCTGCTGGAATTTGCCAGCTACCCAGTCCATCTCTATTCTTTGTTCAAGTGTTAGTGTCTTCATTGGTTCTCCTTACCGAGTGCGTCAACGAGCCAGTTAAAGGGCTGTAGATATTGCTGTGGGTTCTTTAGATAGAACATGGGGGTTGGCTTACCGTCACTCATAGCATCACGTTCATAGAAGCGGCTAGTAACTTCATCAGTAAAAGGTAGAACCAACATACCGCCAGTGTTTGCATGAACAAAGACATAGGCAAGGGGTGGTTGGATATGCTTCTTAATTGATGCGACCTTGGCAACTAACAATTGACTGCCAGTGAAAGAGTCTGGCGTATCGCCGAATGGGTAATTAGCGTTCTTGATGTACTTGACCTCAAGCCGTTGCTCGTTTACCACGATATCTTTTTGGTCATACCGCTTCCCAGGTTCATGCAGCGTCCAAGACTCTATTGGTACATTGAAGCCATACTGGTTAAGTCTTTCAATTACTGCTATCTCACCAATGCGACCATCGTAGGTATCATTCTTGTACTTACTGTCTGGTAGCCTCTCCAGTTCTGAGATATCACCGAATGGTAGTTGTTTAGCGTTGGCTCGACGTGCTGTCCGCTCTTCCCTACCCCTGCTTCCAAATAACTCCTGATATTGCGCTTCACACTCGTCGTACCACGAATAAGAATGCTGCTTCTGTTGCTTCTTCCAGTCTGCTATTACGGCATCTTCCCATTCTTTCTGGCTTAATACCGTCATGCTGCACCGCCTTCACCGACGAAGATAGTGCTACGAATTAAGTCAGCAAGGGTCAGCCCTTTGTTGGCTGCTATCTGATGAGCTTCTGCCTTCTCTTCGGCAGTCAAGTAGACGTTGTACTTTAGGTTGCGTATCCTCTTTTGGCTGTGCGGCTTCTTTCTCTCTGGCGTATCACTCACTTTTCGGCTGTAGGGAAGCTGATAAAAAGAGTTCTTCCCACTCCGATATGTAGTAACCGCACGTCCGGTCAGGCAAACAGTGACCGTACTTTATTAGGTAGTATTTCTACGGTAACGTTGGTAGCATTTGTTAGAGGGTGGTGCAGTTTCGGATGTCGAGCGTTGCTCAACTTCCTCACTACATCCACAGTTCCAAGAAGTATCTGGAGAACACGAGGAATATTAATGTTGAGAGAAAGATAAATGCTGCTGTTAGTGATGCGCTACCGATGACTCGTATGACTCGAACTACTAACAGGTGACGTTGTTACGTTAGGTCGCAGTAGTCACAACGTAGGGCTTCATAAGATAGGTGAGCCATCAAACCGAACGTTGAAGACCGTAGGCTACGCCAGTATCACCCCCTCTATTATTCTTCTCGTGTCCCACTGCAACCTAGCTGCACCCTCTAACGGCTTCGCAGGGGAGGCGTAACGCCGCACCAAGAAGACGAACTACCAACCATCTCTGCTACCAACCCAAGACTAAAGATAGAGCAGGTAAAACCACGCAAGGAGCAAGACATCATGAGTCTTTTTGTCAGTGTTCCTAAGCGAGTTTAAGATAGAGTTCAGAGCTTTACTGGTCTGTATCCAGCCAACCTGTTCAATGCTTTTCTCTAGTAATGCAGTAGCCTGTCTCATTGTCATAAATAACTACCAATGCGCTAATGCAACTTGCAGAAGCAAAGCCACGTAAACTACAAGGAGGTTCTGAGTGAAGCTGTCTATACCGTGCTTGGAATGCGGTCTAAAAAGTTCTACGTCCCAGTTTCTCGAAGTCCAAGAAGATGGCATTTATGAGTTGAAATGTTCAAACGGGCATCAGAGTGTAGTGGTACTTCAACAACAAAAGTTCGAGGTTCTATCTATGCTAGGCGCGAATGCAATACTAGATGGTTATTATCGAGAAGCGGTCTCCTCCTTCGCTTCAAGCATGGAGCGGTTCTATGAGTTCGCCATTCGAGTTTTGTTTGAGAAGAGTTCTGGTGCATCAAAAGAACTATTTGAAAACTCTTGGCGAAAGGTTTCGAGTCGGTCAGAGCAGCAGTTAGGAGCATTCATTTTTTTGTGGACTTATTGTCTCGGTGAAACTCCAAAGCTTCTTTCAGATACCAAAGTTAAGTTCAAAACAGAAGATGAATATGGAGAAGTTAAAAATAACGATATAACAAAATTTAGAAACAATGTAATACATAACGGCATTATTCCAACGAGAGAGGAAGCTTTAAAATATGGCAATGCCGTAATAGAGGTAGTGCGCCAACTAGAGGAGCAACTTGTGGAAAGGTTCTCGAATGAAGTTAGTAAAGTGACTTCCTATTACTTGGACTTACGCATTAGTCAAGCCAAAGTCTGCAAGGATAAAATTGTAGTAGCAATGGTGACTCAAACCCCTATTAGCTTTAAAAGGGCGGAGGACAGCGACCAAAAAACTCTTGAAAAATACCTCGAATACTTCGATGGACGGGGTAGGTTGAGTGATGGACACTGCCAGTTTATACCCTGAAAAGCTATCTCGTACCCGTTGTATGTACGTTGTGGTTGTATCATGGTTAGTTACTCCTGTTACTCTGTTGTTATGCAGCCTGTGACGCACGTTCAACCTGTCGGGCATGGAAACCCTTTGCAAAGCTTACTACGTTCCTAAGCCCCTGTTTTGTGGCTCTCACAGCATCCTCAAGGTTACGTGCTGCCTGTTTCTCCACATCTCCTAATGTCTTAGTGAATTTTGAGTGATGGACATCTATAAAGTACGGGTTGTATTCTTCCTGTGACTTGAATGTAAGCTTTGCCTTGGGTAATTCCTGGGAGACGTTGACAATTGGTGCTGTGACTGGTCTTGCCTTGCTCACCCTGTCTTTCCGCGCTGCTGTCTTTAGTCTTGGAGGTTGGTTGGCTTGAAGCTTGCGTTCATTGACTGCGGCTGGCAACTCACAAACTTGACCCTGTAATTGCGCTTCTAATTCACCTTGTAAGTAGTCAACGCCGTCAATAACATAGACAACATAGGGGCGGCATAACCAAGTTGGCGCGTACTTGGAATTCATTGCAGGGATGACTTTGGTAGTGAAGAGATGGTGGTCACTTGCCACGCTGCGCTCATTGACAGGTTTGTTCTCAACCTTGACAGTGTTCTCACAAAAAGGATAATTGCTGTTGCTGTCTACAGTCTTGTTGGTGATGCAATTGTACTCATCCTGCAACACTTCCATCTTGCTGTTGAGTTTGATACTTGTAAGTCCATTCTCTTTGGCTGTACGTAATGCTGCTTGAAGCTCTTTATAGGATAGTTGGTTGGATGTAGATGATAGTGACATGACTTTAATTCCCGTGATGAGGTTGGGTGAAGTTCCTGTGGAGTAAGGCTTGTAGCGCTGCCTTCCTCTCATGCCCTCATTCTATTGGGATGCAGGGAGTATGACTACTGCACCTTGCCAACCAACAACAACAGCTACCAAAAAACAACCCACTACCACCAAGAAATAATTATGCCTCCCATTGGGAAAGTAATTAATGTTACCCTGTACGGGGGTATGGTGGCTGACTCATATATTCCTATCACCCTACAAAACATATGCACAAATTCAGGATGCGCTACAGTGTCGTTACTGTCGGGTAGCTGTGACGACACGACCGTTGGCGAGGCTACTGCGGTAGGCACGATGCCACTCATGACAATAAAAAAAGGGGGAAACTCGCGCTGTTCCCCCCTCTTTGCTCTGTATATAACTCAAATGGCGTTAGCCTAGCACCTATGTATCAATTGCCAATTTATCTAGATACTCGGTCAATTTATTTGGATGCTTGGTCAGTCTATTTACATACTCGTTATCTACTACATACTTGATATTTTCATCCTTGCGCTTGTTCAATTTGTCCAGCAATTCTTTGTCCAGCAATTCTTTCCATCTCTCTCGAAAACCAGGCTGTGATGAAAAAGCGTCGATGAAATTGTAGCTTGTTTTTAATGCCCATTTACAGCAACTAGAACTCATGCAATTATTTGCGGCAAACTCAGAGTCACTATCAAAAATGTCGTTTAAAAAAGGACTCATCTCGAACTTACCTTTTAATTCCTCTTGCAAACCCGCTTTTTGATGTTCCTTATCCCAAAATGGTTTAAAGTGCATCAACGTATCTCTTAACGCAATTAAGTTTTTTGCGTCTTTGTATTCTGTACTTCCTTTATTTAGCTTCTGCATTCCGAGTAGCTTTAAAGCAAGCTGGTACTTGCACAATGTAGGTTTCCTTTCTATCCCATATTGCTTATAAAACTCTTCCTCAAAATTTGGTATTGCTTTTCTAATAGGACTATCATGTGGTAGGTATTCTTCATTTATATAAGCCTCTAGCCCTGCAACAGAAGACATAATTGCTCCAGATGCATAAGAACGTATATCCTCAAAAAAAGCCCCAAACTCCTTTCCTTCATTATCGCGCTCTATTTCAGCGCACTTTTCTGTAAACAAAACAGCAGCAGTTAGATGCTGTAATGCAAAATTGCTGGTAACACGAGCCTCTGCATTCAATGTTGCAGGTTGCGCTCTACCGTTTCCAGTAACTGATACTTCTTGAGACGACATATTTGTATGCTCAAATAGTTTTTATTACTTCTACCACACGCCCTGTTAAATGTTCTGTGCTTCATTCAGGACACTCGTTAGTCTGTTGTTGAGGTGAACACTATCAACAGAGAATGGCAATACCTCGCCGTTTTGCAGCACCACCTCTCCTTTGAAGTCGGCGGAGGCGTAGAGTATTAGAAGTGCGGACTCGGTGGGGGAGGTATCAAAGACGTAGACAGTTCGCTCATTGTTGGTATTAAGTAGACTCGTGCAGTCTTCAATAAAGCTGTAAATACACTCAAGGTTGTACCGTCCCTGTCTCGTACCCAACACTAGGTCGCTTGTCGTTGCTGCCGTCGTCATTCGTACTTCCTTCATATTTCTCGCGTACTACAATTGTAACCTTTTTTCACCACACTCATGCAAGCAGTCTCGCAATTACAGGGAACCTACCAGAAGCGGCTAGTTTTGATAGCCAAGGACTGTCGTACTGCTTGATGAACTCAATTGCCCATTCCTTCCCTTGACTGTCGTAAATGGCTGCTCTATCAACTGCTGACAAGACATCGCGTGATGAACTCTCATCCTCCAATATCGGGAGTAAGACTCCGAGTATGAATTGTTCGTGGAATTGTTCTTTCGTTGACAGCTTGGTTACTGCGTCGGGTACATTCGGTAATTTCTCAGGGACAGCAAAAAGCGCTTTACCGTTATCTCGCTTCGCTTGACTTGTTGGACTCGGTGATACTGTACGTCTGACTGTATCACCTCGGAATGACTGTCGTTCGTTTGTCAGCATGAACTCTTTAGTATCCTTGAGTCGTGTTATCCATTCCTGCTCAACCTCTCGTACCTTCTCGCGGGTTACAGGTGCAATTAGCACAACAACTGTACTGTCTATACTCCACCTCTCCAAGCTGCTGTTTTCGTGCTTACCTGACCTGATACCTGACAGATGTGATGCCACCCTCTTCCTGAACGCAACCGACGAACCCACGTAGCATTCTCGCTGCTCGGTTTCTACAAGCAGGTAGACTGCGGATATCGGAGCATCACTCGGAACAACCGACCGCAACAAGAAAGCTTTACTAACCAATTCGTCGGCAGTCATCCCTAACATTGAAGATAGTGCGGTGATGTCGCTGGCGGTGAACGGTCGTAGTTTATCTTCTTCGGCATCCAGGAAGCGCACCACAGCCTCTCGTAGCAACTGGCTTAGTGTTATTGTCTTTCAGTGTTGCAAGCTGCTCTAATGCCTCCACAACAGCCACATCTAACCGAGTACCTATCACCTTCTCCGTCATTGCCTTTCCGTCCCTAACATTGCCCGTCAATACTCTGTTAACTGGAAACAACGGAACCTCAAAAGCCTTGCTGCACAAGAGAAGCCGGAAATAACTGACAGAACTACTAACAGCACTCAATAAAGTTACCAAGAATATCTTGTGATGCTTTCATAAAGCACAAAACGTACGGATAGCTCAGGTTTTAGAATACGCACAAAGGGAACGCCAGGTACATTAAAAGAGGAAAGGACACGCATCATGCTAGCTATACTTTTTGCAGCAGGTACATTCATCTTGACTCCACTACAGAACCAACACGCACAGTTCTGTCAGATGCTAGAGGGCGAAGTCTACTCGGCAGCAACCGATACCTGTACAGTAAAGACAAACACGGGCAGTACATTAGAGTTCGTAGGAGAGGACATAGGCAACGTCAAATATACAGGTGCTTGTGACGGTATGGTTCCAGTAAAAGAATGCACAGCAGAATTCTAATAGCAAACACTTTACTAATATCTACCTTAAGAAATAGAGCCAAACCTTGACAGCCTTTATTAAAATAATATTAGGAGTTAGGGTTCAGTTGAAGCTGTAGTGTAGCTGCCCCAAAAGGGCAAAGCGAAACGTAAGCGGTTGCGAAGCAAACAACTGTAAGCCGTAGGTTAAGGGGCTTAAGGCAAGGTCTATTCACACTCATCTCTTCACAAGAAACTCTTAGCCTTACTTTATTTGATACCTTACTGTACTTATTACCCTATTATCCCCCGTTAGGCGGGGTCTAACTTAGCTTATCTGCTCTTAAGGAGCATCTAAGCCAAGCCGCAACCAGTGAAGGTATTGAGACACGAGGAATATGTAGAGGATGGTAGCTATTACCTGGTATTGGTCACAGCAACAGATACCTTGCAGTAGTTCCAGCAACCAACAACCAACAACTGACAGCAGCAGCAACGTAGGACGTTCTTACGCTACCTCTAATAATATTCCTCGTGTCCTCTTAAAACTTTAGTGACCTGTGGATGCTTGCAAAAAGTGAACAAGAATTTGTGAACCTTTGAAGTAAGCACCACCCTAATAAACCATCACTACCAAAAAACTAACGTCAATGCACAACGCTGGTGCGGACTTACTGAGAAGTAACTTTAGCACGTCCCAGAGTTACGTTGTTCCTTAAGCTCTCCGTTGCGTTCTCTGAGTGTTATCTGACGCACACTCAGTCACTGCACTTACCTGGAAAAGTTCTTTGAACTTTGTTAGGGTTCAGTTATTCAACTTCACCTAACTGTTTTAAGTAAGAGGACGTATTTGAGGAAAGGAATGTTGCCAAGGTTATGAGTGAGTATTATTGCCTATATACAAACTCAGTGAGAGTTGGTATAATACTGGCGTAGTACGTTAAGAATGGGAAGTTCAAGAAGGGAACTTGAAAAGTGAGCTTCTTGGGTTAACTGTCTCTTCAGTTTGGTGGTTGAAGCGGTACAGCTTCAGACAGCAAGACAGTCACTTCAAGAGATAACGTTGGCGCTAAGGGCAACCGCTAAAGTAAGGTCACTATTGACCGCGCGGTAAGTATTCTTTCAATTCCTCTAAAAGCTCTTGAGCGCGCTGCCATCTTGGGCTTGTCTTATCTTTTGACTCTTGCAGCCAGATATCTAGAATGTGGCGGGGTAAAGCTATCAAGTCACCATCAGGTCTAGCCATGCTTTCAATGACCTCTGTGCGGCTGCGGTAGCCGTGAATAGTTCTTAGCTTGTCAAGGTGGGTTACTGCTGTTGGAGTCAAGCGGAAGGTCTTAAACATCTTCAGTTCACCGTAGTCACCTTGAGCAATTCCTTTCTTCCTTCCTCCACATCCTTTCTTACCAGCCATTGGATATCTCCTTCAAGTTCAAGTGTATACGTCAACGTAAGAATGCTGGGTACAGGCTTTAACTTTTTACTGCTGTTCATCAGAGAAGACTGCACCCAGAGCGGGTTCTAGGAGTTGGGGATAACAGCGTCAAGAAGGCTTGTATAAGTTCTCTGTGATGGAATGTCTATTTGAGGTGGCAACCTGCCTTCCTGAGCCTGCTATATGCCTCTAAATTGATGCTTATGAGACAACAGTAGAAACTGCACAGCACAAGGCTTGTAGCTTTTAGAGGTGATGGTATTTAGGTATAATTACTAGGGCTGCGCTATGGTCAAAATGAAGTACGTCAAAGAGATAATAGTTTAATGTCAAACTGTATGGACGCTAACCAATAAAGTACAAAAAGTAATACAAGTGAAGTATCTTTGTAGCGTTAGAAAACGGGAACGTCAAACTTGAGGGTATTGCCAGCGTAATGTCTCATGATGACCTCTGGAGAGTTGCCAACAAGCTTTGCTACCTGTGGGACAGTCATGCCACCTTCCAGAGCCATTGTGATGAATGTATGGCGCGTGTTGTAGAAACTGCGGTAGTGTTCAACCTTGCCATCTTGGATAAGCTGCGTGACTATTCCGTTGTACCTTCTGCCACTGTACGTCCCACCCCGCCAGATACGGCTTGTGAATTTGTTATTGTCAATGGGGTTGCCAGTTGTGCTGGTAAAAACAAAGTCATCAGGCTTGAACAATGGCGGTCTTATCTTGAGTAGCAGACCTTGAACTGTTTTGTTGCAGGGAAAGCGGCGCGTTCCACCTGTTTTGGTAGACTTCCTTATCTTGAGGTAGCTGTCATAGCTTGAGCAGAAAGTAATAACACGGCAGTCAAGGCTTAAATGTTTCCACTGCAAACCAATTGCCTCTCCGGTACGGCATCCGGTAAGGAAAAGAAAGCGGACAAACGGTGCGTAGTGGTTGTAAATGGGATGAGCAATGAAAGCCGCAATGATAGAGTCACGTTCTTCAATGTTAAACGGGTCTGGTTCTATCCTGTCTCCATCTTCTTTAGACAGCCTTATCTCATCAACCAATTCTTTGTACGGGTTAGAAGCTAACAGCCCATTACGGACAGCCCATTGACAGCAAGAGGATATTCTAGCCAGTGTTCTCTTAGCCGTGTAGGGAGAAAGAGTTTTAAGCAGATGGTCACGGATGGATACAGCCTGGAATATGTCTTGAGTTGGCAGACTGTTGATATGACTTGAGTAGCGGATGACATACTCTTTCTTGAAAGTTGTGGCGGCAAGCTGCGGTTCCATGAACACGCAATACTTAGCCCACAATTCCTTTAGCTCAACAACGGGCTTAGATGTCTTTGAGACAACGCTTAGGTACAGCCTAAACTGGTATTTGTCCAACGTGATATCAAACTTTCCAGCTTCCAAGTCTTCTTCAATTTCAAAGACTTTGCGCTGTACCTTTCTTAAATTCTCTGGCGTAGCGTCCAGCCGTGTGCTGATATATCTAGCCGCATCTTTGGCAATACTGCGCGGTAGACGTATACGCCACTTACCCTGCTTTTCTTCAATAGCTATTGTGCCAGCAGACGCTTTTCTCTGCGGCGTTGAGCCATCTGAAATATCCATGCTGTAAAAACCTTAGCTTCCTTACTTGAAAGGAACCAGGCTTTACGGTGGCTATAGTAATAAATACTTAAAGTATTGTTTTCAGGGATAGTATCCAGCCAGTATCCAAGGTTTAGAAAGGGCATTTAGGGAGTGGGTATTTGTCCCTGTTTTTCCCTGTTTTTCTCTTCTTTTTCACCTTGGCAAGGTGACGCTCTACCACTGAGCTATACCCGCAGTTTATGTATATACTAGATTGTCACAATAATTGCAATCTGTCAACTCTTTTTTAGGGTTCAGGGGTTAGGGGAGAAGGTACATCTAGATTGTTAGTGTGTATGTTCTCTATTGTTTCTTTATCCTACTAACCTAATTCTTCAGGAGCAGTAGACAAATCAGCAGCTATGGCACTTCTAAGCGAGGCTGGTAGAGACTGAGAATTGTTGCCGTATGGCTCTAATTCGACACTTGAGCGCAATTGACGCATCAGACTACCCATTTCTAGAGCATTCATAGCATAATCCCAGCCCTTATTGCTTTTGATGCCTGCTCTTTCTAGGGCTTGCTGCATAGTATCAGTTGTAACAATGCCAAAAATTACTGGAACTCCAGTTTGAAAACCAGCTGCTGCAATTCCCTTCGCCACCTCACCAGCTACATAATCAAAATGAGGAGTTTGACCGCGAATTACTGCACCTAGACAAATTATTGCATCGTAGCGATGGGTAAGGGCAAGCTGCCGAGCCACTATTGGCACTTCAAAACTTCCTGGAACCCAAACATAGTCTACTTGAGTGCCTTGAGGATTAGGATCTACGCCGTGACGTTTTAGACAATCTTGACAACCCTCTAGCAACTTGCTAGTAACAAGGTCATTGAACCGTCCAATAACGATCGCAAACCGCAAAGGTTCTGTAGAAGTAAAATTTCCCTCGAAAACTGCCATTGCTATTTTTTAGGTTATGTGTTAAGTGACCAAAGAAGGGGCGCATAGACTAGGGTACTAAGGGACGGAACCGCAGTTGTGAGTGTGGAATCACAGAAGTTTTCTGAACTCAAAACTCACAACTATCAACGAAGTGAGCTAGCCTCAGCGCTCCTCTCATTTTGGTGCAATTGAGGGGCAATTTACGTATTGCGTCGATCTAAAACTGCTTATGTCACTAAAAAATTTAATGCGCCAATTAAAAACACAAGACCAAACCAAGCAATTGAACCTACCCAAAGGAGCCTTTTAGATTCATTCCAATTCTGAGGAGTGGCATAGGCAACCGGAACGCCAATGATCATGGCAAATGACAATAGAACCAGAGCTACTAAGGCAAATTGGAATACGATTGTGAACATTAGTGCTTCTCCTAAGACAGCATTGAAGTGGATAAAAAACTATTCAGTGTAACGTTTGCTATTTTTCGAGCATTCCTTATTTGTAAGCTATCAGAAATTGCACCACTATAGGGAGTAGGAAGTAATGAGTAAGAGAGTAGCTACTTAATCTATCCTTCCTAACCTGTAATCCGTATACCTCTAATCCCTGACTGATGGATTTAATTCTGTGTCATACAACGGCAGATTTTGACACCTTGGGAGCAGCAGTCGGGCTAACGCGCTTGCTACCGGGAAGTAAAATTGTAGTACCTGGCGGCTGTCACCCAACAGTGCAGGAATTTTTGGCGCTGCATCGAGACGAGTATGCACTGATTGAACGCCGATCTGTTAACCCAGCACAAATTAGATCGCTAACTGTAGTAGATACCCAACAGCGCGATCGCTTGGGTAAGGCAGCTCAGTGGTTTGATTTACCTCAAATTGCCGAAATTACTGTTTATGATCATCACCTGGATATCAAGACAGATATTCCAGCTACTCAAACTCATATTGCCCCTGTAGGAGCAACCACTACTTTAATTGTCCAGCAACTGCAACGATCGCGTCTTCTTAAGCTTACCCCAGCCGAAGCAACAGTAATGGCTTTGGGCATCCACGTTGATACAGGTTCACTGACATTTGGCGGAGCAACAGCAGAAGACGCGATCGCTTTAGCATGGTTAATGCAGCAAGGAGCAAGCTTACCGTTAATCGCTGAGTACGTTGAGCCAGGCTTGTCTTCCCAGTTACAGGAACTATTAACTCAGTCACTGGATAACTTGCAGTCTGAAACACTTAGAGGCTACAGAATTTCCTGGGTGCTGCTGAAAACACCTGGTTATGTACCAGGGTTATCTAGTCTTACGTCGCGGCTGATAGATTTAACTGAAACTGATGCCTTGTTACTAGCAGCGCGGTATTCGGTAGGGGAAGATGAGCGCTTAAGCGTGATTGGGCGATCGCAAATTTCTGGCACTAATTTAAATGAATTGTTCCAACCTCTCGGCGGCGGGGGTCATTCTCAAGCAGCATCTGTATCTTTACGGGGATTAGAGCCACAGGCAACATTAAACCAGCTTGTTAATAACCTCAAAGCCCAGATTCCCCAACCGCCTACAGCACGGAATTTAATGTCCTCTCCAGTGCGGACAATCCGACCTGAAACCAGCATAGAAGAAGCGCAGCGAATTCTCTTACGTTATGGGCATTCTGGCTTATGTGTAGTTGATGCCGCAGGTAAATTAGTCGGTATTATTTCCCGGCGGGATATTGACATTGCCCTACATCACGGCTTCAGCCACGCGCCTGTAAAGGGCTATATGGCAACAAATCTGAAGACGATTACTTCAGATATAAACCTGCCAGAAATCCAGGCGTTAATGGTAACTTACGATATCGGTCGTCTGCCAGTTTTAAAAAATGGGGAATTAATCGGGATTGTAACTCGTACTGATGTGCTGCGAGAAGTGCATCAGGAAGGGGTCAGGGGTCAGGGGTCAGGGATCAGTTGCTTAATATCTAACACCCAATACCCAACGCCTAACACTCTATTACTATTACGCGATCGCCTTACCCCGCAATTTTGGAAATTGCTGGCTACAGCATCTGAGCAAGCAGAACAACGCGGTTGGCATCTTTATCTCGTCGGGGGAGCGGTAAGAGACTTGTTGCTAGCTAAAGATAGCGCTGACACCTTGCTAATTCAAGATATTGACCTTGTAGTTGATGGCTTGCATAAATCAGCCGATGTTGGAGCTGGTGTAGAACTAGCACGCGAACTTCAGCAACTCTACCCAACTGCCCGCTTAGAAGTTCACGGCGCTTTTCAAACTGCTGCCCTTTTATGGCATAAAGACGATGCTTTAGGCTCACTTTGGATAGACATTGCCACCGCCCGCACAGAATTTTATCCTTACCCGGCGGCAAATCCTGAAGTTGAAGCAAGTTCAATTCGCCAAGACTTATATCGGCGAGATTTTACGATTAATGCTCTTGCTGTAAGGCTCACAAGCCCTCGTGCTGGAGAACTATTAGATTTTTTTAACGGGTTACTCGATTTACAAGCAGGGCAGATTAGAGTTTTACACCCTAACAGCTTTATTGAAGATCCTACTCGGATTTACCGCGCTGTGCGGTTTGCGGTGCGTCTAGGATTTGAGATCGAGCCTCAAACAGAAGGATATATTCGGTATTGCGTAGCTAGTGGAATTTATCAACCTCAAGCAGAAAACAAAGTTCGCCCCGCGCTTTCTACCCGACTTAGAAGCGAACTGAAATATATTTTGCAAGCGCCCTACTGGAAACCAGCATTGCAGCTACTAGGTACTTTGGGCGCACTTCAATGTATCCATCCCACTTTAGAGCTAGATAAACAGCTATGGCGGCAATTGCGATTGTTAGAGTGCTGTCTGCGGCGCTTGAAATCTGAGTATTCTGTTAGTGACTGGCTGCTGCGGCTGGAACTAATAATTGCTCACCTTGACCCAGAATATCGCGGTAAAGTTGCTGACAATCTGCAACTACCCGATGACAGTATCAAAAGACTACTAAATCTTGCTCAGTCACAGACTGAGATCATCGCAGCTTTGCCTCTCTACCAGCTACCAAGTCAAATTGTAAAGCAGTTGCGACGTTACGACTTGTCAACACTAATTTTGCTTGCTGTGCAAAGTCCGCGCTTAATTCGCCACCAAATTTGGCAATATCTCACCTACTGGGCTAACGTTCAGCCGCCACTAAATGGTAATGACCTTAAAACTTTGGGTTATCAGCCTGGGCCGCAGTATCGGCAAATTTTAGATGATTTGTTGGCAGCAACGCTAGATGGTGTTATCAACGCTAATGTTGCTTCCCCAACAGAGATTCGTGCTGCTGCTGAAGCCTTTGTATTAGCACGTTATCCTCGCTAATCTACTTAACTCATTTTAGATTAGAGATTTATCTGCATTAAAAAATGATTCGCCTCGTTTCAACCCATAAGTAACAGCACTTGAACCAATAATGTTTGATTAGCATGCTGTAGCAAATTTATTATTTTTGTTTTTAGGTCATACAACATATTTTACTACTTTTTGTAAGTTACAAAAGTTAGATAAAATAAAAGAGATATGTAAATAAATAGCTAGATTGTAGTGAATAGCTTGCCCACATCTTTACCATCACTTAGGCTGAAGCAGTATTGCATACAAGCAAGTTATAATTTTTGCGGATAGGCGAAAAAAATTAATTTATGACAAATCCCGTTGTTCAAGCCTTTTTTATCGGCAGAGCTGTAGCTGAGATTTTTAATGAGCAGCTGGAAAATGCGTTGACTGATGCTCTAAGCGAACTTGGCAAATTTGATGCCGAAGCTAGAGAGCATCTGCGACAGTTTACTGAGCAAGTGATGGAGCGGGCAAATCGTGAAGCAGAAACGACTACACAGAGTCGAACTACTACGACAATAGTTTCTCAAGGTTCACAGTCAGTTGACTTGCAAGCAATGCTTGATGAACTAAGAGCCGAGATTGCTCTATTACGAGCCGAATTGCAACGTTATCGGAGCAATTCTGTCTAAATGAAAGCAAAATTGCGGGAATTTCTAGTTTGAAAGGTAGTTTGTTGAGAAATTGGCTTACTTTAGAGACATTTTCGCTTTTTCCAGCCCGTAAAGAGTTTTAAGTTTAAATTCCTGCTCCTTAGCAGCTTGCTGATGTTCACGCCAATTATAAAAAACAAATTTAGGATACGAAGTGTCTGTTCTTCCTGCTGACTCTGTTAAACACCAGCGGTACACCAAGCGTCTGGAGAGGGTACATCTAGAAAAGGCATATCGCTGGAATCAGGAAAAATACTCCAGTAAACGGCGCTTTTTCGACATTTGGAACTTTGTAATCAAATTAACGACTGGCTTCTGGCTCAACAAAAAATCTTGGAGCTATCCAGGCGGAATGACTGAAGCGAAGCAGGCTGCTAGACGTAGGGAACAAGCTGTCTGGATTCGGAATAAGTTTCTAGATTTAGGGCCAACTTTTATCAAAGTTGGGCAACTGTTCTCCACGAGGGCTGATTTATTTCCCAGTGAATATGTTGAAGAACTTGCCAAGCTTCAAGACAAAGTACCAGCTTTTAGCTACGAGCAGGTAGAAGCTATTGTTGAGCAAGAGTTGGGTAAGCAGATTACTGAGCTATTTCACAGTTTTGACCCAATTCCCCTAGCTGCTGCTAGCTTAGGGCAAGTACACAAAGCGCAACTGCACTCAGGCGAAACGGTTGTAGTCAAGGTGCAACGGCCTGGTTTACGGAAGTTATTTGAAATTGATTTAAAAATTCTTAAGGGAATTACGCGCTACTTTCAAAGCCATCCGGAATGGGGGCGCGGTCGAGATTGGCTGGGTATTTATGAGGAATGTTGCCGGATTCTGTGGGAAGAAATTGAATACCTCAATGAAGGTCGCAATGCTGATACGTTTCGGCGTAACTTTCGTGAGCAGGATTGGGTAAAAGTACCCCGCGTCTACTGGCGTTATACGTCGCCACGAGTGCTGACGCTTGAGTATGCACCTGGGATTAAAATTAGTCATTATGAAGCTTTAGAGGCAGCAGGGATAGATCGTAAAGCAGTAGCCCGTCAGGGTGCTGAAGCTTATCTACGGCAGTTGCTTAATCATGGTTTCTTCCACGCCGATCCACACCCAGGTAATATTGCGGTGAGTCCAGACGGTTCGCTGATCTTCTACGATTTTGGGATGATGGGACGAATTAAGTCCAACATTCGTGAGGGGTTGATGGATACGCTGTTTGGTATTGCCCAAAAAGATGGAGATCGCGTTGTCACGTCCCTCGTAGAATTAGGAGCGCTTGCGCCAGTAGACGATATGGGGCCAGTGCGGCGTTCCGTCCAGTATATGCTGGATCATTTCATGGATAAGCCGTTTGAAAATCAGTCGGTTAGTGCAATTAGTAATGATTTGTATGACATTGCCTACAATCAGCCGTTTCGCTTTCCGGCTACCTTCACCTTTGTGATGCGCGCATTCTCTACTTTAGAAGGAGTCGGTAAAGGTCTAGATCCAGAATTTAATTTTATGGAAGTTGCTAAACCTTTTGCAATGCAAATTATGAATAATGGAAATGGCTCTGAGGGCAAAAGCATTCTCAATGAATTAGGTCGTCAAGCTGCTCAAGTTGGTAGTACAGCCTTGAGTCTGCCACGTCGACTTGAAGATACTCTAGAGAAACTGGAAAACGGCGATCTGCGCGTGCGGGTTCGTTCTATAGAAACAGAGCGGTTAATGCGTCGCCAGAGTAACCTCCAGATTGGCACTACTTATGCTTTAATAGTTAGTGCTTTCACTCTGTCAGCCACAATTTTATTGGTCAATCATTATTTATGGTTGGCGCTGCTTCCTGCTTTAATAGCAGCAGGGGCAGGGGTGGCTCTGATTCGACTGCTTATCCGCCTTGATCGCTACGATCGCATTTCATAATTATCTATAACAAGTCATGAAACTTCGCTTCACCGGTCTTAGTGATGTGGGACTGGTTCGCTCTGCTAACCAAGATGCTTACTACATTGATCCGGAGGGGCGGTTTTTCATTGTCGCCGATGGCATGGGTGGACACGCAGGGGGCGAAGAAGCAAGTCGGATCGCTACCATTGTGATTAAAGCTTTTTTGACGAAACATTGGGATTCGGATAAGCCTACTCAGGCTTTATTAGTGGGCGCTTTATTGCAAGCGAATAAGGCAATCGTGCAGGATCAGCAAAAGTATCCACAACGCTCTGATATGGGGACAACGGCTGTTGTAGTAGTTTTTCGACAGCAACAAGCCTACTGCGCTCACGTTGGTGACTCTCGTCTCTATCAACTTAGCTCTTCAAAGTTACAGCAAATTACGCAAGACCATACCTGGGTAGCGAGAGCTTTGAAGTGTGGTGAACTTACATTACAAGAATCACGGACTCATCCCTACAGACATATTTTATTGCGCTGCTTGGGGCGTGAAGATCTAGCTCAGATTGATGTTCAAGCCCTAGATGCTCAACCAGGCGATCGCTTGCTGTTGTGCAGTGATGGACTTACCGAAGAACTCTCCGATCAAAAAATTACTGTTTATCTCTACTCCACAGATATTGATAAAGCAGTTTCTAGTCTGGTTGAGGCAGCTAAAGCCAAAGGCGGACGTGATAACATTACTGCAATAGTTGTGGCAATTGATAATCTGTGACGAAAGAGACAAGGATAACTCTACATCAGTCCTTTCCTATCTCCCCATTTAGCTAATTTGCATTTTTTGACTAACAAGATAGCCTTCTACAAGACTAAAAACCGAGTATATATACTCGGTTTTTGTTCAAACTGAGCATTTTTGTAATCTATAACTTGATAAAACTACACCCAACCCCTGTTCCCAACTTCAAAGGCTAGGTTCCTTCTTTTGGTTACTAGAAGTACCTATTTAGGAGTAGATGCGCTTTGTCAAATCTTTGTTATATTTTGTAATAAGTTCAAACAAGTAGAGGTTCTATTCAAACCAAGTTCCTATTTAGTTGAAGTTTTTGCTAATTTGTACTATTCCTTTTATTGGAGTTAGCCATGAGTCAACCAATTAAACTGTCTCTTGAACAACAATTCAATATCCGCTCGTTTGAAACACAGGTTCAGGACATGAGCCTTGAACAAGCGCAAGACTTTTTAGTCAAGCTGTATCAGCAAATGGTTATGCGAGAAGCAACTTATAAAGAATTGCTAAAGCATCACTGGGGTATTGAACAAAGTCCTTGGGCATCATAAGGTTCACATTGCCACAATGATCGACCTCCTTCTCTTGCTCGGTTCTAAATCAGAAAATAGCTGGGGATGCTGGGCCGTCAATGTGACATTTAGTTTGTTGCTCAGTTATTAAAGGTAGTTAGACCTTTTTGACTAGAAGTATTTAAAGCATTGATAATAAAAAATAATTTGATTAGTTATTAACTAAAAAAGCCATTTAATCCTGCTGAATAAATTTATTTAAATACTGACTCGGTTGTTTAAACCGCTATTTTCTCGGTTGTTAATTAAAATAAAAGTCATTACAAGTTACGCATAATCAAAAATATAGTATATCTACCCGGTTTAATAATTTTTAAAATTAATATTTTAAATTTGAATATATAAATATAGAGCAATAACTATAAGTTCAGAGGTGTAGAACGGAGTAGCGTTTTTGTCTACCCCGTAATCCATTACCCTGACAATGTGAATGCTTTTTTGGAAACGTGAGCGACATTTCGCTTAAATGGATACATAGGAATTGTAGGGCTGCAAACAAGCCTAGTATAGCTATCCAATACTTGCTAGAGGCATTGGGCTTTAGGGTAAATAAACATCTCCCAGTAAAACTTCTGCGTGTGCGCCAGTGACTTGAGGTAGATTACCAGGAATACCTAAAGTACGCCAATAAGCCAAAACTGCAAAGGCGATCGCTTCTTTAAAATCTGCACTTAATCCGACTTCATCAGTCGTTAATACTGGTACTGGTTGAAGATGAGTTTGTAAGCGACGTTTTAAATAAAGATTCCGACTACCGCCGCCACACAATAGCACCCGATCAGGTGAATGAGGTAAAAAAGTGCTGTATTCTTTGACAATTGAAGCAACAGTTAGTTCAGTTAAAGCCGCCAGCAGATCAGCTGGGCTAAGGTGATATGGTTCGGCATCTGCTAGACATCGATGTAGATATTCAGAGCCGAATAACTCCCTACCAGTAGATTTGGGCGGTAGCTGCTTAAAGAAGTCCTCGGTTAACCATTGTTCTACTAATTCAAAGCAGGGTTTTCCGGTTGCAGCCCAGTTGCCGTCTTGATCATAGGTTTTAGCACCATTTGTTAAATGCTGCACAGCAAGATCCAAAAGCGTATTTCCTGGTCCCGTGTCCCAGCCACGAATTTCCTGTTGCCAACTGGGTTTAAGGCGAGGCGGTAGATAAGTCACATTACCGATTCCACCAATATTTTGAACACAACGAGATTCTTGGGGATCACTTAGCAAATAAGCATCTACTTTAGGTACAAGCGGCGCACCTTGCCCACCAGCAGCAATATCAGCCGCCCGAAAATTTACCACAGTAGGAATGCCCGTTATCTGAGCAATTACAGCACCCCGCCCTATTTGCAAGCTGTAACCGAGTAAGCGGCGATTGTCTCCCCTGCTCCCCTGCTCCCCTGCTCCCCTGCTCCTCTGTTCCCCTGCTCCCCTGCTCCCCTGCTCCCCTGCTCCCCTGCTCCCCTGCTCCCTCGGCGGACGATGAAAAATCGTCTGTCCATGAGAGCCGATTAACTGCGCTGGAGTGTGACTCATTTGAATATCTTGGGCAGCTTCGGCAAAAGCAAGCGCGATCGCATCGTCTAATTGAGCCAACTGAGCCATTGAAATAGCCGCGCCACCACACACTGCCAATATCTGCTTTCTTAAGTCATCTGGGTAGGCATAAGTTTTGCCAGCTATAAACTCTACTTTTAAATCATCGTCAGTACCAGTAATATCTACCAAGGCAGCGTCAATGCCATCGACTGACGTACCACTGATTAAACCAATTACACGAGTCATGCTTTAGGAGCCGCTATCCGACTGGGTATTTCTTTTTCAGTCGCTATGATATGCAAATCAATGTTTTTCAGCAATCGTACTAACTTTTGAGTTAAAGATCCTCGTAGGAGTATTTTCCAGCGTGAGTGCTGACTTTCGCCGATTACAATTTGGGTAATGTGATATTCCTTAGCCACATCAGCGATCGCTGATGTGGCTACATCATGGCTTTTGACACGAATAAAGCTTCCGCCAAATTCTTTACACAGTTTCTCACAAGTTTCAACGTGGAGGCTTTCTTCTCTATTGAGAAATCGGTCTGGATCGGTAACAAAGACAGTATAAAGAGGAGCATTCATGTAACCTGCGATTCTTGCTCCCCGACGCAATAGTTGTACAGAATTGGGATAAGTTGATATACACACCAAAACCCGCTCGTGAATATTACAGAATAGATCGCCGGGGGTACAAGCGATGCCATCTTCCTCAACGTTATCCGCCACTTCCCGCAGCGCCAGTTCCCGTAAGGCAATTAAATTGCGGCGTTGAAAAAAGTTAGATAGCGATTCTTGGACTTTTTGGGGGGCATAAATTTTGCCTTCTACTAATCTTTCTTGGAGTGTTTCTGGCGTGACATCAATAACTACCACTTCGTCAGCTTCTTCTAACAGGCGCTCAGGGACGCGCTCTCGCACTACCACGCCAGTAATCCGCGCTACTAAGTCATTAAGACTTTCTAGATGCTGAATATTCATGGTGGAGTAGACATCAAAGCCTGCTGCCAAGATGATTTCTACATCTTGATAGCGCTTTTCGTGGGGCGAACCTGGGACATTAGTATGCGCTAATTCATCTACTAATACTAGCTGGGGCGATCGCGCCAAAATTGCATCAGTATCCATTTCAGTTAGCGTCAACCCACCGCGAGGAATTTCTTGACGAGGTACTATTTCTAAACCTGTTGCTTTTTGCGCTGTTTCCTTGCGATCGTGAGTTTCCAATAGCCCAATTACAACATCAATTCCTTCTTGTTTAAGTGCATGGGCTTCTTCTAACATTCGGTAGGTTTTGCCTACCCCTGGAGCCATACCAATAAATATTTTATGTTTTCCCCGCCGCGCTGCACGAATTGGAGAGTTGCCACTAGCAAGCTCAGGAATACTCGCATTTCTACCATTAGAACCGTCGGCAATCTCGCGCTTAGTAATCATTTAAAAACAAAATTCTAACCTTATTTCTTTTACTGACTAGAAGCTTGCTGAACATCGAGTTCGTAATTCAACTTCAAAACATTAACTCCCGGTTCACCGAAAATCCCTAAAAATCTGCCCTGTGTGTGTTTATCAATAAAGACCGCTATTTCATCTTCAGATAATCCACGAGCATCAGCCACCCGCTCTATTTGAGCATAAGCTGATTCAACTGTAATATGCGGATCTAAGCCAGAGCCAGAGGTGTAAACTAAATCGGCTGTGGGTTGAATATCGCTTTGTTCTAGTTGTTCCACTTGTTCTTGAATGCGCTTAACCAACTCAGGATTACTTGGTGCAAGATTACTAGCACCAGAGATACCAGTTGTAGCTTCCCCTTGACTATATTCAACGGTACTTGGACGACTTTGAAAATAGCGATCGCTAGAGAAAACTTGACCAATTAAAGCTGAACCAAATTTTTGTCCTTCAAGATTTTCTACTATGCTGCCATTAGCCTGAAAGGGAAAGAAAATTTGACCTACTAAAGTAATAACTAGAGGATAAATAATTGCTGTCAGCACCCATAGAACGAAAGTAAGGCGAATTGCTTTAGTTATGTCTCGCACAATAGACATTATTAATAGCGCTCCGGTCGAAAAATAACATCAAACAAGTAAATTACAAGTCCTAAAGTCACTAAACCAAGAATGCCAATTGCCCAAGCCGAGCGACGTTCCAGTGTGCCACTACTTGCAGCATAAACAACTGGTGCAATTATCAAATTCAGACACAGTAGCAGAAATATAGCAAGTGGCAACTGTTGTCTACGCCACTCAAACCACACAAAAGAAACACCCTCAACCAGCTTTAGCTGCGAAACCCAATTTAACAAATTAATTCTTTTCATAATTTCCTCTGCGTCTCTCTTGAAAAGTTCTGTTCGGAGGAAACCTCCGCTTAGACTTTTCGCTGCGCATAACGCTTTATGGAGCTTCGCTATCTAAGCCAGTCCCACAGCCGTAATTACAACGTCAATCACCTTAATCGCAATAAACGGCGCAACCACACCACCCAAGCCATAAATTAGAATGTTTCTTTGCAATAGCTGATTTGCCGTCAACGGTCTAAACTTGACACCTGTAAGCGCTAGGGGAATCAAAGCTGGAATAATTAAAGCATTGTAAATCAGCGCTGATAGAACTACCGAATTAGTGCTTGCTAATCCCATAACGTTGAGGCTTTGAAGATTAGCTGATGTAAATATCACCGGAATAATTGCAAAGTATTTAGCAATATCATTAGCGATTGAAAACGTAGTCAGCGCTCCCCTCGTAATCAGCAGTTGCTTACCAATAACAACAATATCGATCAGCTTTGTGGGATCAGAATCTAGATCCACCATATTAGCGGCTTCTTTAGCCGCCTGAGTGCCAGTATTCATCGCTACGCCAACATTCGCTTGCGCTAGTGCTGGAGCGTCGTTTGTGCCATCGCCCGTCATTGCTACGAGTTTACCTTGCGCCTGTTCTCGTTGAATTACGGCAATTTTGTCTTCTGGCGTAGCTTCGGCAATAAAGTCATCAACTCCAGCTTCCCCGGCAATTACAGAAGCGGTAATTGAGTTGTCGCCAGTTAACATGATGGTACGTACTCCCATGCGGCGCAACTGGTCAAAGCGTTCTTTGATGCCTGGTTTAACAATGTCTTTGAGATAGATAATGCCGTAAATATTGCCATTAAGAGCTACAGCCAGGGGGGTTCCTCCAAGGTTAGAGACTCGTTCGTAAGCAGTATCGAGTTCGGGAGTGATTTCGCCGCTCCGCGAATGCGCTCCGCCCACACTACGTGAACGCACAAACCCCTTAATTGCATCTACCGCTCCCTTCCGCGCCTCGCGTCCATCTGGCAAGTTTGTTCCACTCATCCGCGTTTTAGCCGAAAATTCAATTCCTTCTGCCTTGCTGCGGTCAAAATCTACATTAGCGCCTAACTTTTCTGCCAGTCGGACAATTGATTTACCTTCTGGCGTGTCATCAAATACACTTGCTGCTAGAGCTACAGTGGCAATTTCGGTCATTGAATGATTATTGACAGGGATAAACTCTTCTGCCAAGCGGTTCCCTAGTGTAATCGTACCTGTCTTGTCTAAAACCAGGGTATTGATATCGCCACACGCTTCTACGGCTCGTCCACTCGTAGCAATAACGTTAAACTGAGCGACTCGATCCATTCCGGCGATGCCAATTGCACTCAGCAAGCCCCCAATCGTTGTTGGAATTAGCGCTACTAACAAAGCAATCAAAACAGCTACACTAACTGGGCTATTAGCATAATTTGCGATCGCGGGAAGCGTCACTATGACGAATACAAATACTAGCGTTAGCACGGCTAGTAATACCGTCAGGGCAATTTCATTCGGTGTTTTGGATCTTTCTGCACCCTCAACTAAGGCAATCATCCGATCAATAAATCCTTTGCCGGGATCAGATGTAATCTTAATTGTCAGTTCGTCAGAGATAATCCGCGTTCCGCCTGTAACAGAACTGGCAACGTCTGAACCAGTTTCCTTTAGCACTGGTGCTGATTCACCTGTAATTGCAGATTCATCGACAGACGCAACACCCGCAATGACTTCGCCATCGGCAGGGATAAGATCACCAGCAATTACCTTGACGCGATCGCCTTGGTGTAGAGTAGTTGAACTCACTTCAGCAATTGAGCCATCAGGTAAAATTTTCCGCGCGATCGTGTCTGATTTCGTTGATCTCAAGGCATCAGCTTGAGCTTTACCGCGTCCTTCAGCCACTGCTTCCGCAAAGTTGGCAAATACAACCGTGAAGAACAAAATTACCGTAATTAAGCCGTTGAAACGTCTAGGGTTCTGTCCTTGAGATGCACCAAATAAATTGGGATCAATTGTCACCAAAAGAGTAATAATCGTACCTACCAAAACCAAAAACATCACCGGATTTTTGATCATCTGCCTGGGATTAAGCTTTACAAAGGCATCTTTGATCGCTCTTTGGTAAAGTCCTTTTGTGTTTACCTTCGGCGTATGTTTGCGTGAAGAGCGCGGGCCGCTTGGTTGCGGACGATTGGGACGAGGCGAGTCAGGATTTGCAGAGTCCATAAGTTAGAGGCTAGAGGAACCAGAGGCTAGAAGGGGTCTTAGTATTTATTACCTCCCTAGTTTTTGTTTATTGTCCGTTGGCTATCTTGAAGGCTTCGGCGATCGGGCCTAAAGCTATAACAGGAAAGAATGTCAGCACTCCTAAAATTAAAATGACTCCAGCAGTAACACCTGTAAATAGTAGCGAGTCGGTTCTTAAAGTTCCGGCGGTTTCGGGTACTGGTTGTTTATGAGCCATACTGTCAGCCAAAAGCAAGATGGCAATAATTGGAATATAGCGTCCTCCTAAGAGGCTGAGACAGGTACTTAAGTTCCACCAAAGAGTGTTATCTCCCAACCCTTCAAAGCCAGAGCCATTATTTGCACCAGCTGAGGCGTATTCATAAACCACTTGGGAAATACCGTGAAAGCCTGGGTTGCTAATGCCAGACAAAGTATTAGGAAATGCCAGAGTAACAGCACTGGGAATTAAAACTACAATTGGGTGAACAAGCAGCACCACGCTAGCGAGGACAATTTCTCGTTTCTCAATTTTGCGCCCTAAAAATTCTGGCGTTCTTCCTACCATTAGCCCAGTCAGAAAAACGGTCAGAATTAGGTAAATAAATAAGTAAGCCGTTCCGGTTCCCTGCCCACCCCAGACAATCTGCAAAAACAAGTTTAATAGCGTTGAAAAGCCACCTGTAGGCATTAGAGAATCATGCATTCCGTTAACGGCTCCACACATTGTTGCTGTTGTCGCAACTGCCCAAAACGCCGTTTCTGCCCAACCGAATCGGACTTCTTTGCCTTCTAAATTCGGCTGTTCTGCTCCTAAAATAGAGCTGACTAAAGGATTGCCTTGATACTCACCAATAGCAGTTACTGAGACTAGAATTACAAAGATGGTAAACACCATCCAAAATAGTAACCAAGCTTGCTTTGTGTTGTTGGCAAAAATGCCGTAGGTGTGAATCAAAGCAGCAGGAATGCTGATCATTGCCAATGTTTCGATTAAATTGGTTGCACTGTTGGGATTTTCAAACGGATGAGCGGCGTTAATTCCAAAAAAGCCGCCGCCGTTTTCGCCTAGCTGTTTGATCATCTCAAACGCAGCAACTGGGCCTCTGGCAATATACTGAGTTACTCCCTCTAAGGTGGTAACAACAGCAGGTGCAGCAAATGTTTGTGGTACGCCTAGTATGAGCAACAATAACGCACCAATAATTGAAATTGGTAGTAATATTCGTGTAATTGAGCGAGTGAGATCAACATAAAAATTACCTAGTGGTCTACCTGTCAAACCACGAATAAAGGCAATTCCCACTGCTAAACCAGTTGCGGCTGAGGTGAACATCAAAAAAGATAAACCTGCTATTTGGCTTAGATAACTTATTGTTGTTTCACCCGAGTAATGTTGCTGGTCTGTATTAGTTAAAAATGAGAGCGTTGTATGTAACCCTAAATGCCAACTAGGTGCTATTAAATTAGTGGGATTTAAAGGTAAAATTCCTTGAAGCATGAGCAGCAAATACACGAAAACGCCCATCACAAAATTGGTGTATAGTAACGCCTGGGCATACTGCCAACCTGTCATATCATCTTTGGCACGGATACCCCCTAACGAGTATATGATTCGCTCTAGAGGAATCATAACGGGTTCAATCAGAGTTCTTTCTCCTAAGAAAACACGCGCTATGTATTTTCCCAAAATAGGAGCGATCGCTATCACAATCAGTAGCGTTAAAGCAATTTGGATGAATCCTTGGAACATGGATTAATTGATCTCGCAAGACAATTTTTAGTTGGGTTTGAAGTCTGGAGATTTTCTATTAAATCACAACAAAAAAATATTGTGCTTTGTGCCGTATGAATCTGACAAAAAAGAGTGCTCGCTTCCTCATTTCCGAAATAAAAATTATTCTCAAATATACCATTATGGATTAGATTAAATGAAATCCGTTGTACATAATTCATTTTTTCGATTAACAAGTTAAGTATTTTTGCTTCTAACCTGTCTGGTAACAAAAGATGACTTAATATTTGGAAATGAACTAGATGACGAAATTCATTTTATTGGTGTTGTCTTTAAGAATTAAATATAATAGAGCATCTATATTTGCAAAGCTAGAGTATTGCTTAATGCCTTCCTCCGTTAAAGTAGTTAGACAATAAAAATTAAATTATAAATCAGTATATATTAAAAATTGGCATCTCTCTTGAGGCATATTCATAAAAAAGTTCAAATTTTTGATAACAAGTGAGTAGTAACGCTCTATGTAGAGGCTAATAGCTGTGGCATTTACTGTCGTACTAATGTTGGAGTTTTTTTCTACATCGCCAGCTATTAATTGCTATGACAAAGATTGGTAATGACAGAATTGGTAATGAATTAGCGCTCGCTGAGTTAAAACTACAATATTGCTAGAAGATAAAGGCGGACTGAGTTAGAGCTAACCCGTATTTGTGATTGTGTAGAGGTACTTGTGCATCAGCATTACGGCTGGGGACTTTTAGGTGTGATTTTCTTTTGTGTAATCTGGTTTGCCATTACTCGTCCAAATGTAAAAATGTTAGAGACAACGCAAAACAAACTTGCATTTCGTATTAGAATCACATTTTTCTGGGGAGTTGGGGCCTTCTTTGGAGGGCTAGGACTACTATTTGTAATTACTGCTTTAAACCTCACACCTGTGACAACCCTTGCTTGTAGTAGTTCAGCATCGCAGCCCTCTCATATGCCTATAGGACAGCATCTCGCCTCCATTGACTGTCAGTTGGTCGGAATTAATTGGCTTGGAGCAGAAAAAAGTAAAATAAATATCACTGGATTACGTAGAGCTACAGTAGAAACAGAGACAGAAACTGATAGTCATGGCAGAGTCACTCTTAACTATCGAGTGATGCTCTTTACTAAGGATGGTAACGTACCCTTTAAAGAATCTCTGAATCTGACCATGAAGATAAGCAGCTTCTGTCATCTCAAATCAATAGATTTGTAGAAACTCCTTTAGATTCTGTGACATTTCAGGAAGATGATCGAGTGCTTGGATACACTGGTTTTGGAATTGGGTGCTTTTTTGGATTTATAGAACCCATTTGGGATCTTTAAGGAGGAGCTAGAATCAAAAATAAATGCCATACGCCAGTAGTTTAACTGATAAAGAGTGGGAACTCATTAAGCCATTACTGCCACAAAAGAAGCAGACTAG
>JAHHHE010000155.1 GCA_019359535.1 Gloeocapsa sp. UFS-A4-WI-NPMV-4B04 | reverse complement strand
CCGAATTTTAAACTAATTGTTGCACCCTTTCCTGACAAACAACGAGGCTCTGACCAATTTTTCTTTCAAGCCTCTCCTAAAATCTCCTTGACATTTGCGTTACAGCCTTAACTTGTCACCAATGCCTTGAAGTGGTGTGTAGTTACATTTCTTTTTCAGCAGCAACCCCTAGTAATTTTGGCTTTTACTAACTACTGAATAGTTGTTGAATAATTTTGCAGTTGGCTTATTTGTATGCTAAGTTTTTGCAGATGTCTGCGGATTACCTTTTTGCCTTTAGTCTTGGCTCTCAAGTAGATAGAGCGATAGTGCACTTGATAGTATTCTACCTGCTCTAGACTTTTATTCATCTCTTTTTATCCAATTTTTGCGTTTAAGAAACGATTGAGTCCTAAATCATTAATCAGCTAATCTGTCCATTACATCTTCTTTGATTTACTATTACCTTTGGGCTTTTTTAGACTTGAGTGAAACTCGTTATCTTCTCCCAATATCCCCGCTTCTACTGCATGGCAGTGGCGTACTAATTCTCCATTTGCAATCTTGATCATTTTGGCAATTTTGTCCTTAATCGAAACCATAAAAGTAACTCCTGTTAATAAAAGAGGGCTAGAAAGTATTTCCTAGCCCTGCGGGGATTACTGGTATAATTGAAATGACTTAGCTGCCTTGGTAAAAGAAGATCTTATGCAGTGGTAATGAGCTACTTCACCACACAAGTCTGTTTAAATACCTCGTTATCTTTGAGTTGGGGCAACTGAACGTCAGCGTGCGTTCTCTTCAAGCTTTGGGTAGAGTCTTCCGCTATCTCAGCTTTTGCTACTGCTGCTCTAACTGCTGCTGCCCAGTCATGAAATTCATCAAACCCATTTGAGGTTAAAGTATTTCCGCCATACACCAACCCACCTTGGTCGAGCATTTGTATTGTCCACTTACTTACAGCCAGTAGCTCTTGCTCCGCTTCTTGATGGGCAATATTAACTTGCTTCACTGTTGTTTCTCCTATTCATTAAATCGAATGGGGGTGCTTAAATATTTAGCATTAGTTGCCGTACTGGGCTAGCTAAAGCCTCTTTTTTGGCTCGATAGTAAACCTCTCGCCCCCAACATCTGGGTAACGAGCGCGACAAATGCCTCTCCCAGTTGCTCACACCTTGCGAAGTCTTCCTCTCCACCTGTTACGTCGATTTCTAGGGTTAGCTTTTGGGTTTTGAGCGGTCTATCTTCAGAACACATTTTTGGCAAGCCTCTAAATATTTCAAAAAGGCGCTGCCTGTAGTGATGCCAGCGCCTTTCGTTATTAGTCAGTTATTAACTAAAATGGTGTGTCACCATCTGCCCAAGCGTACACCTCCCAGCCGGAGCCGAAATGCTTTCTGATTTCACTTACCATTGCTGTGAAGCCGCTTTCTTGTATGACCAAATCAACGTGCTGCAATGAGCCATTGAACCGATTTAGTAGCGTTACCAAGTATCTGTTATTGGGCTTTTGAGGGTCTTTAACAACCGTAATGTACTCGGTATCGCCTAACTCAATCCCTTGCTCATTCTCTAGTTCTGGCTCTTGGCGGTACTCGGTATAGGGGATACCGCCAACTTCTACGGTTTGAATTTCTACTTGTGCTTGTGCCATCATGTAATTACTCCTTATTTACGAGTAGGAGAGCGGCCTAGATTGGTTGTCAGGAGCCGCTCTCTGTTTAATTTGCAAAGATTTTTCTTACTTCACTAGGGCATCTCTGAGCAGCGTTCATCCCCTCGCGGGGCTACCTAGCGAAATCTCACGTCTGGCGGTATCTCCCGTAAGAGGTTTTCCAGTTCCGGCGGTGTCTCTCGGCTCCGCTTGCCTATTGCTTTGTTGAAATTCGTTGAAACCGTTAAACGGAAGTGCAACTCTTTATTTTTTATTCTTGGTGAGGCGGTTTGCTTTCCTCATCCCTTATATTTAATAGTATAGCGTTAGACGCTATAGTTGTCAAGCGTCGAGTAGTAAATATTTAGTGTTGGATGCTATAGTATGATCGTAAGGAGACAAACTAGAGGAAACTTAAGCATGGTGTTATTGGTAGAACAGTCCATGCTCAGATGGCGATTGGGTGAAATAATGGCTCGCGGTAGGATTACAAACCGGGAGCTAGCACATCGTCTCCATCGGCATGAGACTTCAATCTCGCGTATGAAGAACTCAGACACTATGCCAAAAATGGACGGTGATGAGCTAAACAGCTTGTGTAATGTCTTGACACAACTTTTGAGAGAAAGAGGCCAGGATGTCGTGATTACTCACCTAGACCTTATGCAGCATTCTCCAGATGATTTGGGGAATGTATGATGAATTGTCTTCGCACAGTCTTAATAGGAAATCAAGTACAGAATTACTGGTATTCCTTACGATTAATTCTTTTCCAAGTAGTCTTTAGTGACAATTTCATCTCCTCAGATAAAAATCTTTTGTAGTAGCGATCGCCTAACTCTTAGCAGGGGAAGCGATCACTACCTACCACAACCTAAGTTATTAACTGTAGAGGTTATGGCATGACAATCGTATCCGAATCTGTGCTGATCGAGTCAAAATCAGCCCGAAATAACCAGCTAGCAAGTGTCCCTCATGACCGCGCTACTGAAATTTTGAGTCAAGTTGAACCTATGAGTTCGGGCAGTTATATTTTTCTGCCTCGCTGCTCTTTGGTGAGGTGGACAAAATGAGTGTTATTACTCACAGCATCAATGAGATTGTTGTTGGTCAAAGAGCAGTTGACGGATATATTAATGCAACTGCAATGTGCCAAGCGTGTGGGAAGCAATTAGCGCACTATTTGGAGAATCAAACAACGAAAGCCTTTCTGGAAGCGCTTTCGGAAAACATCGGAATTCCGATATTAAATTTAGCCGAAGTCAAGCGGGGGCGTAATGGTGGTACTTGGGTACATCCCCAAGTTGCGATTAATCTTGGTCAATGGTGTAGTCCCCAGTTTGCTGTACTCGTATCTAAATGGATTTATGAGTGGATGCGCGAGAACAAGCCTCCGGTCGCTGTACAGTCAATTCCTTCACAAAGAGAACGATTGGAGAACATTCGCCTCGGACTCGATTTGTTTCAACAATTGGGTGGCTGTGACCCACGTACCGAAATGTTGCTCAAAGACCACATCCGCAACATCTTGGTAGAAGAAAAACTCCAGCCTACCTTACCTGGTCGAGTTGAGTGGCCTGTGTCTGACCGCGC
Organism: Gloeocapsa sp. UFS-A4-WI-NPMV-4B04; assembly: GCA_019359535.1. Taxonomy (GTDB): domain Bacteria; phylum Cyanobacteriota; class Cyanobacteriia; order Cyanobacteriales; family Chroococcidiopsidaceae; genus JAHHHE01. The sequence goes on along the minus strand of JAHHHE010000155.1, from coordinate 11,365 downwards.
TGTGGTACTGGGTCATCGCCCTACACCAGCACAGTTACGCCGCATCGGTAAAGAAGCAGCCCGAATCTACCAACAACGGCATGGAGAAAAGCCTGTACAAAGGGAGCAATTTGTCGGCGGCACTACGCGCATGGTGAATGTTTACTCTGAGGCTGATGTTGATGTTTTAGATGAAGCGATCGCCTTAGCTATGGCAAATATCCAGCAATAATTCACACCATTTGTATACCGAGCGCTCGTGTTCACGGCTGTCCCTCTCAGTAACGCTGTGAAGTTAGTAAATTAAACTCCCCTTCCATCGCAGTTACCTAAAGTCAAGCTAGTACAGGGGTTGCCTTAGTTCATTAATTTAGAGGTTTTGATTATGGTGGTTGTACAAGAAATTAGAAACACTACGCTGCCTGAAGCTACGTTTCCTTTAAGCTTTCAGAATTTTGTTAGTGAGCAAATGGCTTATTTAGCTAAATATGCTTATGAACAAGCAATTACTCGTAACCGCAATTTAATTGTGGCATCCCATCAATGTTTGGAAGCTACAAACATTACTACTGAAACTGATGGGACGGTTACTCGTATTAACGGGAAGTGGGAAACTCACCTTGGTCGTGTAGATCTACCAAGCTTCAAACAACATCTAGTTAATTTGTATGGTGAACAAGACACGATTAAATGCCATCTTGATGCAGCTGAACGACTACTTGATTTACTTGACCCAGATAGACATTGTTTGCTATATCTCCAACAAGGAATTTTCTTGAGTGAGCATGATATCTGCTGGAATGATGAGCGATTTATCAGTGATTTAATCGAGTTTCCAGTTTCTCTATCTAGCTGGTATACATCAACCTTTGTTACTCCTAATCGCAAGCCACGCCAGCAACCAGAACAAAATCTGGAAATTGAGCTATTTAATTGGCTCCTGATTCATGGTGTAGAGGTTGAGCGTCAAGTAGCAACCAAAAATCATCACCGCTTGGATCTCTGGATACCTGGTCGCATGATGTTAGAGCTAAAAGCCAGTAAAGTCACAGGTGATGATGTTTGTCAGGCTATTGATTACTACGCTACTTATCAACGCCCGATTATCCTCATTGGTAAAGGCTTATCTACTGCTGCTAGTCGCGGCATTGAAGGATTTACTAGAGAAATCTCACAGGATGCATTAGTTTTCGTCACTTGGTCAGCTGTCAAAACCTATTTATTGGGGGCTTTAAATATTCGTGGCTATGTTACTGGTTAAGGAGTTTCTATTCAGCGCAAGCGTGAATTAATCCAACCAGGAATAACTGCCGCTCCCTGTCAGTACGTACCGTTTGAGTTCGTGCCAGAACTGGATCGCCTCTGGGCTGCACGCCTTGGCTCCCGCCAACGACTTTTGGGCGAGTAGGCAGTTCCATTTATTTTTCCAAGTAGCTCTTTCATCAAACTTTAACGGGTGAAAAAGTGGAAAGGGGTTGAATATATACCGTAGCTAAATCTCCTTCCATGATTAAACCGCTTAGGGCTACCTAATTCTTTTAAACCTCAACTAACAAATCATGAGTCAAATTCAGTGGACGCAACAAACCTGGAACCCTATACTGGGCTGTACCCAAATCATCGGCAATTCTCAGGAACTCAGTGGTTGTTTACACTGCTACGCCATGCGCCAAGCATATCGCAATCAAGCGATGGGGCTAAGGGGATATCAAGGAGTGGTCAAGAAGTTAAGTTTTGGTGCCATTGTGTGGACAGGCAAGGTTAACTTAGTTCCCGAAGCTCTACTTAAGCCTCTCCAGCGTCTTAAGCCTACTACTTGGTTTGTCAACTCGATGTCCGATCTCTTTCACGAATCGGTTTCGTTCGAGATGATCGATCTAATTTTTGGGATAATGGCACTCTCGCAACAACATACTTTCCAGGTTTTAACGAAGCGACCGGAACGGATGCTGGAATGGTTTGAACAGACTCACCGAGACGATTGGTGTAACGCTTTAGTCCACTACGCTTGGTCTGGTGTTTCTAAGTTTGTTAATGGCACAACAAACCTTGATGTAGCAATTAGGAATCCTGGTTTTCCACTACCCAATGTTTGGTTGGGTGTCTCAGTCGAGAGCCAATTCGCTGCTGACGAACGGATACCCCTGCTGTTAGAAACACCCGCAGCACTACGCTTCCTCAGTTGTGAGCCGTTATTAGAATCTATCGACTTAACTACCGTTAGATGCCTCAACGGTGGTTTGACACAACCTGGAGTTGATTTTAATCCAGGGCAACCGCTTGGTACTTTTGATGCGTTATCAGCAGGAATTTCCTGGGGGATTGTCGGCGGCGAATCTGGATATAATGCTCGTCACTGTTGTGTTGAATGGATACGCCACCTGGTCGGGCAGTTCAAGACGGCAGGTATCCCTGTTTTTGTGAAGCAGCTTGGTACTTCTTGGGCAAAATCGTCTGGTACTTATCGCTATCACAGCAAGTGTGGCGCTCCTGATGTTTGGCCTGAAGATTTGCAAATCCGAGAGTTTCCATCGAGGGAGAGATCACACGCCAGGGCTGCGGAATTTATTTGATGCTGAAATCACCAATACTGAGGAGAAATAGCAATGATCCTAAGTTTCGCTTGGACTACTGATGTACTACTGGCTGGCAAGAAAACTTGTACCCGCCGAGTTTGGAGTGAACGTACTGCACAAGCCTGGGTTAATGCTTATAAGAGTGATCGCTTAATTCATTCCGCCTGGGACAAATGCTCTTTCGTGAAGGGCGCAAAGAAAATTACTGATATCCAACTTACACACTTACCCTACCAGCAAGCGCTAAGGGATATGCCCCAGTCCGATTTGGATGCTGAGGGCGGCTTGTGCGCATCTAAAGAGGAATTTGTCAACTTGTTTGGTAGCCCAGAAAAAGTGGTTTGGGTGGTGAGGTTTGAATTAGTAATGCCCCCTTGTGGACAGGCATGGGAGGCTCTTGCGCCTGGGCAACGCTCGTTGGGTCGATATTGCCAAGAGTGAGCGCTCTTGAAGTGGATCAGACAACAAATATGATCGCTTTTTCTTAATCTTCCTTTCCCAGTAGTAATTGCGCCAGTACAACCACACAAGCGAGATGTTTTAACCGGAGCAAATCTTAACTATGACTCTACGACAACTATCCTCTCGACTTCAAGAACAGCCATTAGAGCCTAAAACACTAGACTTTGACTATGCTAGCCTAGAGCCAGCCACCCGAATTGTTGTCCAGCAGCGTACTTCAGAAATCAAAACTTTAATCCAACGTACTGCTCAAGACATTTTTGATATTGGGCAGAAACTGATTGAGGTAAAAGCAAAGCTGGGTCATGGACATTTCCGAAGTTGGTTAAAAGTCGAATTTGAATGGAGTGTATCTACTGCGACTAGATTTATGCAGGTGGCTGAACAATTTAAATACACCAATTTGATTCATTTATCTATCGCTGCCTCGGCACTGTACGAATTGGCTGCTCCTTCTACACCAGAGGCAGCTAGGCTTGAAGCGATAGAACGTGCCAGTAGGGGAGAGCTAATTAGTTATTCTAAAGCTAAACAGATTGCTGACCATTATCAAAAAGTAACTGAAATCACAACTGACCAATCAGTAACTATTGATGTTGATGCCTTGACTGTTGAGACAGAAAGCTCTATTTGGAGCAAGCAGGAGCAATCTCCGTTACCTAGAAAAGAATTTTCGCCATACGCACCGCTGTCCAAGGCTAGCCGAGCTACACAAAGCGCCGCTCAAGGCGACCATCAACCAAAGGCAACACCTGTTGGGCTTTCAGCCACACAACCTGACCATCTGCTTCTAGACGTATTGCCTAACCACTCATCCTTGAACACCGACAACTGCCTAGAGATAATTCCCCAATCACCAGACATCGACAACTACCCAGAGGCAATTCGCCAAACGACAGATATTGATCTAGATACTCTGTGTACCTCACTGCTATTAAATGTAGATTATCTTAGCCACGACCAGATTGATGCTTTGTGGCAAGTTCTAGCGCATCGGATAGAGCTTGAGAAACTAGCTCTATCTAACTGGTCTGATGCCAATTTAAAGCAATTAAACGCAGCTGCCCTGCAAGAACTCGAAAAACGACACCACATAGCCTTGTCATAACCAAATAATCCAGCCCAAACAATGCTTTTTAGCCATTCTTCAACAACTAGATGATGAAAAAAACAAGTTTGCTTACCTACAAGTGCTACAAGGTAGCTAGAATTGAAGGCGATAGCCTTACAATTGCTCGTATATTTCCCATGCCAGCTTTAGCCACTCCCTCAGAGCGCCAACAGTTTGATTACAGCACTCTTGATCCTAAGACTTCTCAGTTTGTGCAACAGCAGACTGGTGAAATTCGGGCGCTGATGAAGCGGACGGCTCAAGACATTATTGAAGTGGGTCAAAAACTCACACAGGTGAAAAAACAGCTAGGGCATGGGCGATTTCGAGATTGGCTCCATGCTGAATTCGAGTGGAGCGTCTCTGCTGCAACCAGGTTTATGCAAGTCAGTGAGCAGTTTCAATCTGTTAATTTAGCGAACTTGAACCTCGCGCCCTCTGCTCTTTATGAGTTAGCTGCGCCTTCAACTCCCCAAATTGCCAGGGAAGAAGCAGTTAATCGTGCCAAAACAGGCGAATCTATCACCCATAAAGCAGCTAAAACAATCAAGCAGAAGTACGCCTCGCGTTCAACTAAACCTAAACAGCAGCCAGAACCAGAGCCAACCTCACAACTGCCGTCGCCACCATCAATACAAGTGCCCCTTTTAGAGCAGTCGCGTTCAAAGCAGCAAATTGTCGCCATTCTTCCTCCTAAACACACTTTAACTGGAACTGAAGCAACAAATGTCTTACTTCCACAGCCTGGAGCAGTAATACAAGGAATTCAGCCAAAGCAACCAGTTTCCACCCCTGATGTACCTGGAGAGTGGTGGCAACTAGGGGGAAAGCATCTCCTCTACTGTGGCGACCCTAATTCACCAGGATTTCTAGAGCGGATTCCAGAGCAGGTCAGTTTATTATTTGCCTTTCCGCCAATTTCCGGCTGGTTGCCTGCTATCTCAGCCAAGACTTACATTGTTTCATCTGAGTATTTACCCCAAGGTAAGAACTCAGATCAGTTTGATGAGTTCTTGGAGTCAAATGTTTTGTTCAATTCTAATCTGAAGGATACTGTAGTTTGCTGCTTCCTGCCCATACCGGATATCGTTGTAGTTATTAGTCGCCTCGCTCGCATTGGCTTATTGGCTGAACCAGATGCAAGGCGCTGTAATGCCGTCATTTCTGATTGGAAGAAAGCCGGAGTGAAGGTTGAGCGGATCAGCTAAAGGCAGCGATTCCCTCAGTCAGAATATATCAATTTAGACCCTTATCAGGGCATAACAATGAAAAATAATTCAGATAACAAAGATTTCAGCAAAATTCTTTTACTAGATTCAGCTTTACTAACAGCCGAATCCAAGTATAATATCCTCAATTGAATAAGACTTCGTGGGTGGGAAGGTCTGTTTGGCGACAGACTGTTTTATTCCTCCACCGAAGCGCTCAACCTCAAACCGCTTATCTTAGGAGGTCAAGCATTATGCTCTTAGTAGTATTGTGCAGCTTTAGCCCGTCCGTTGTCAAACAAAATCTCAGATTTCTCTCCCTAAGTACGTACAGGAAGTGGTGGATTGCTACCCTTAAGTACGTAACAGCGTTTTTAAGAAGTAATTACTATGACGGCTCGAAATTCGGCAGAACGTTAACAAAAGTAATCGCGTCTTGCTTTAGCAGAAAAATAGTAGTAAACTTCTGCCAAGAAATATTTTTAACCCAGAGCAATTTTGTAACCAGTAAAACAAAAGCTTTGAGAATGGACTGCTTTAAAGTCTGTCTTGCGATCACTACTTCTTTAATTAAGGGATTACCCAGTTCTACTTTGGAACAGTGGTTAGCTAGTAGCACGATAGCCGGAAACTTCGGGCTACTAGCCCAAAGAAATTTTTTGCCTGTATTCGTTTAAGTCCAGCAACTTCTTAAAAAATAAAAGCCGAGACAGTGCTACGCAAAACGAACGCCATCCCGACCCATCTCCAATTACTGCTAATTTTAGCAGGGGTTTGAGCAATTGCGTTCGCGTAGCACGTAGTCTCGGTTCCAAACAAGGAAATCAAGATGCACGAACATAAACAAACACATTCTCACCCTTCGCTAAAAAATTTATTGATTGACCGCGACCAAGCCACTACGCAGCTAGAGGCATTGAGTCATAGTCTAAATAATGCGTACCTCAGAGCATTCTTACCGAAAGAAGACCCCCGCTATGGTTCCAATACCGCACGTAAAGCCGATAGGATTAACTGGAAAGAAATTGAAAGTTGGCAAGCTCAAGGCTACGGGATACACATAGTTGTCAACGGTGGCGGACATAAGGACGAGGACGTTCAAACCTGTCGTGCCATTTTCATGGAGCATGATGACCTTGAAATTGAAGTACAGCGCACTTTATGGCAGACGCTAGAGCTACCAGAGCCAACGCTCCAGGTGCAAACAAGGAAGTCAGTCCATTCTTACTGGGTAATCGAAGGCGGCTGTGATGTATCCGACTGGAAACCTTTACAAGCTGACTTGCTCGCCTATGCTCAAGCAGACCCAGCGCTGAAAAATCCTAGCCGGATGATGCGGCTGGCTGGTGCATACCACATCAAACCAGGGCATGAACCAATACGCTGCAACATTATTCACAATTCGGGCAAGCGTTACGGCTACTCGGAGCTACGTACTGCTGTCCCAGTACAAGAGCCGCCAACGCACTTGCCGCAGCACTCTCGTTGGAGGCAAGTTGAGCAAGGCACATCGCCCGATTCAGCCACACAAACGAACGGAGCGCATACGCAAACTGTTTACCAACACTACGAAGAAATCATCATTCCTGTACGTGAGGCAGTTCCCCTAGAAGTGTGCCTAAGCAAAGAATCTCGCGCCCTGCTAACAGAGGGAGCTAAGGAGGGTGGGCGGAATACATCAGGAGCAAAAGTTGCGCGTGACCTAATTGGCACTGCTAATTACCTCACTGCTATCGGGCAGCAATTTAATGGCGCTCCTGAGCAACTGCTCGAAGAATACGCTAATCGCTGCGTCCCACCACTGCCAGTCAAAGAAGTCGAGGCAATCTGGAAGTCGGCTCAAAAAGATAATCCTAGTCCCAGTTGTCAGGCTGAAGGGGTAGAAACTTGTATTCGTGCCTGGTACTGGAATAATCACGTTAAACAAAATCAAACTACTTGGAAAAATAATAATTATCCTTCCAGTCGTGGTTTTGGTAGGAGCAATAGTAATAGCGGCGCTCGCGGCAATACACCATCTATAGGGAGCATTAGCCTGGCAGAGCGTATAAGTGAAATCCTCAAGCGCCATGAGGCTGAGTCAGAAATTGCCACTGCCTTGATGGAGCTAGCCTCTGCAACTGGTCGCACCTACAACGAAATTAACTCTTTAGCAAAAATTATCCGCTCTGAAGGTGATCTTGCAACTGAAGTTATCGAAGCTGTCAAATCTTTCCAGGGTACGCTCAAGAGCTGTCGTAAGCGCTTAAACATCCGGCAATACATAGAGCCAGGGCTAAGTGAACCACTACTCGCCGCCGCCGCCGCGATGCCTACTGCCCCAGAGTATTTGTTCAACACCGTACTAGCAACCACTGCCTCCCGCATCGGCACGTCGGCGCGAGTTGTAATTAATCCAGAAGGTGGCTACGCCCAACCTTGTGTGTTCTGGACAGCGAACGTTGCCCACAGTGGTCAAGCTAAAACTCCACCGCAGCAGATAATCCTCAAGCCACTGGAGGAAATGGAATCAAATGCCAAACTTCTGCATGATCTGGCGATGGCGGATTACGAACAGCAGAAGAATTCAGATTCTCCGCCTCCGGTGCGAATGCGCCGCATCCTCAACAACGTCACCACCTCAACCAAGATTCGGATTCACGAAGAAAACCCCCGCGGCTTAGTGGAATATCTGGACGAACTGGTAGCAGACTATCAACGACTCAACCAGTACAAGAGTGGCAAAGGCGATGACCTCCAGTTAGAACTATCTTTCTGGAATGGCGCTGGCGGCAACTACGACCGTCAGGATGCACGGCTGTTTTTGGGTCGCACTGCCCTAAGTAAGACTGGTACATACCAGTGGGACACTTTAGCGCGGCTGATGAACGATGACGTTAATTTCATTGCTAGTGGTTACTCAGCGAGGTTCCTCTACTGCTCGATCCTTGATGCTCCTGCCAGGTATCTCGACTTATTATCTCCTCGAAATGCTGATACGCTCAAAGACAAGTTGCAGTGGCTGTATGGGGAACTCGAAAGACTACCCGAAGCCGATTACCTCTTATCGCACGAAGCGAAAGTGCTGTTCCAGGGATGGAACCATACATTAGTTAACGCCGAAACTGAAGAAGTCCACTTCGGCTTGACGCTCATCTACGCCAAGATTGAATCCTACACTGCCAGAATTGCCCTATGGCTGCACATAGTCAATGCGACTCTACGCGGTGAAAAACCGTCGCCCGTCATCAGTGGACAGACGATGCAAAATGCCATTGAAATTGCTTCATTTTACCTCTGGCAGCAAAAACTGATTCATGCCCATAACTCTCCAACGCGCTCTCTTGAGGGCATCTTACTCAAAGTCCAGACTCAGGCAGAGAAGTTTTTTACCAAGTGCGGTAAAGGCGTAAATGCTTCCTTCCTCAAGACGCGGATCAACAGCCTGAAAACCTGGGTAGTTGAGAAAATCCGCAATTCGATCTTCAAGAGTTTAGCAGCAGCAGGGCATGGGCGGATTGAGGGCGAGGGCAGCGAGATGACCTATATTCCTAATACTGTACCTGCTGTTGACGAGTGTGAATTGGTGGGTGTTGGTGGAGTTGGTGGGGAATTGAGGACACCACCAATCCCTCAACCCCATACAAATACTGACTTACAGAGTTCGATTGGTGAAATTGGTGAAATTGTTGACAGTACATCCACTCCTAATCAACCAGTTGAAGCAGTCACATCATTCCCCAACCACCAATTCACCAATTCAACGGCTGAAATAACCGAGCAGCAGGAGTTAGACCCTGTTGGTGACACCACCAATCCAATACCAATTCCACCAACTATGCCGCAACAACAACTAACTGCACCAGAACTTGCAGCATTAATTCTTCAGTGTTCTACCTGGGTTGAGCTAGTTGAAGGCATAGGCGAAAATAGTTCTTCGCTCATGACTGGCGCAAAAATAATGCCTCAAGAGCAGCGCCCAAGGCTGACAGACTTACTGGCTACTCACCTGTGCCAGAACCCAGACTACCTGGGTAAGCTTTCATGGATTCCGGTAAAACTAAGGGATAAGGCACTGGAGCGGCTGACGTTTACTATCCGACAGATAGGAGGTGTGACGGGCAGTGTTGTAGATGCCTGTATCGAGTACGTTTCTGGGTGCAAGTTTGTGTCACTCACACACCCAGGGACACGGCAGGAGACATGGACATTCCAGACGAGTGAAGGCGTGAACATCCCTGTGTTCGGCGTTGAGGAAATAACAGCGATCGTATATCGAGAGTAACAGCGATGTGTTTGAGGTTTTAGAGTCGCTTGCACCAAGCAGTAAAAGGAATTCTTAGTTGTGTCTGAATCATCAGAAGTTGAAGTCCACAGTCCTGTCGTTGAGGACTGGGGAGAGCTAACACCCTATGAAGAACGGGAACTACATCGACTAGAACTGCGTGTAGAACGGGCGTTTTCCGAGGGGGGAGCAGCGCTAAAGGAACTGCGGGACAAGCGTTTGTACCGCTCAACACACGCCAATTTTGAGGATTACTGTCGGGACAGGTTTGGTTTTAGCCGCCGTCATCCTTATCGGCTGATTGACGCTGCCATAGTCGTAGAAAACTTATCAGATTTTTGTGTCCAATTTGGACACATTCTGCCACTTAAAGAATCTATTTGCCGCCCACTTACTGTTCTTGAAAAAGAACAACAAATACAAGCATGGAGCGAAGTGATGCAGGAAACTGGTGGTAAGCAACCAACTGGACAGGTAGTCAAAGGTATTGTAGAGCGCCTGAAGTCAAAGCCTTTGATTTATGCCACCGATTTCTGTTCTACGGGTGATGTTTTCACTCTGATTCGGTTAGAGGGTGAGCAACGTAAATACAACGGCTGCTGGGCGATCGCATCACAGCTAAATGACTTTACTGTAGGAGTATCCGTTCACGATGGCACTATACTTGTGAAACCAGAAAACCTCAAACCGATTGACGAACCAGATGTACGTCGTCAACTGCCCCAAACGCTGAAACGAATTAGGCGCTTGCGTGACTGTGGACTGCTAGACCGATGTACCTATACATTGCTGGAGTTTTTCGGGCGACAGATATATTTAACTGATTTTGAAGACGATCTACTAACTTTTATTGAGCAACGTCATGGAATCAAAGACTGAGATAGACTTTCTAAGCGCCAAATCTACCAATAATGCCGTTATCTATCGCGCTGTGGGGTGGGTAGCTGGTACATATCAGCCGAGTGAGGACGATGTACACCAAGGTATTTTCGTTACCGAAGATGGTTTAAGTATTCCGGCTCAAATGACCGGGCAGCTACGCGGTCGCTTAAAACATCGTCATCCAGAGTACGCAACACAGCCAGATTTGTTCAGCCAGTCTTTTCGCTGGATGGTCTACCCCAAAACTGAGCCTTTGCGCTTTGATCTCGCGGAGATGAAACAACTTAGGACTGAACCCACAGCAGAACTAAGGCTAGATCAGTTCTGCGTCGTAGGTTTAGTTAAATCAATTGATTCTGGAAGAGTCGATGTTCGGATTCAGCGTAACCAGCCACCGCGCCAGGGAGGGAAAAAGGCATCATTTAAGGTCACATTGGCAGGCAGCTTAAGCGATGAGGTAATCGGGCAGATTTGGGATCTTAGGGTACGCCGCGACGGAGAAACCCTAATAATAATAGGTGGACAACCCTATGAGCCAAGTGCAGAAGATTTAGTGTGGCTAGAGCAACAGCGCCAAGCAGCGATCCACGTTTCATCTCTAAGCGCCCCAATTCTCAAACAGCAGCATAAAGCCGAGTCTCAAGAAGATACAGCCATTGCTGCATCCAAGAGTCCTGCTGTCGCACCAGCAATAGAAGAATCTATTGAAACTCCTGATGTCATACCACAAGCTTTGCCCACTGCCGAGCCTCATCCGACAACGGGCAAGATGGAGGTAGTCGTCAAGCTGAATCAATTCCCTGATGACGTAAAAACTGTAGCTCAAGGCTGGAAGGAGTTTGAAGTCAATACAGGCGATTGTATTGTCACAATTACCGTTAAG
>JAHHHE010000154.1 GCA_019359535.1 Gloeocapsa sp. UFS-A4-WI-NPMV-4B04 | reverse complement strand
GAGCTAACTTTTCTAGGGCTTGCTGGTCAGTGTCACTCAGGGTGATTGTCAGCGATTTGCAGGGCATGAGTGTCAAGTTAATCTCGTCATTTATACCCTAACCGAATTTACGCCCTAGAATACTAGACACTTCACTTAAGTTTAAACCAAGTGTTGTGCTTACTTTTCTGATTATGTTAGCAGCCGCATTACAATTAGCGTTAATATATTGATTGAGTGCGGTGCGAAATAGCCCACGTTTTGTTCTTTTTCCTGACGACTTCCACCCTTCAGTTTTTTCACCAAATTTAGGCAAAAAGTCATTATCTACAAAACTAGCCTTTGATGTGTACGATTCTTCAGTTTCAACGAATCTTAAACAGTACTGCTGACATAGTTCAGCAATTCTATCTTTGAGTTTTGCACTAGGAACAGATACAAACTTTTGATTGTTAATTTTTCCCATATTTAAACTGTCTTTTTGTTTGGTATTCCAGCCAAAAACTAGAATTCCAATTTTATATGTTCAAGCAGTGATTGATAACAATCCTTGCTGCTTTATTTACGGCATCTCGCATCTGTCTATTACGCTTTTCAGTGATAGCTGCGAGTCTTTTAGACCAAAACCCTTTAGGTTTCTTTTCTTTAATTGTTGAAATTTGCTTGTTATAGAACTGATTGAGAGACTTTAAGTGTAACCCATCAATAATAATTGATGGGCCGACATTGCTAACACAAGTTAACCAATTGCTCAAACCATGATCTATTCCTATTACTTCGTTAAAATCTACATCTGCTTTCTGAGTTTCTAACTTGTAAACAAATTCTATATAGAAACAACGATTGCGAGGTAGTATTCGTAGCTCCCTGATATCTTCAAACTTTAAGTTAGATGGCATCTTGACACTAAAGTTCTTTAATCCAAACCATCTAGCTACAGTCAGCCCTAATGGAATTTGGATCTCATTATTTTTGAGCCTTAGTGCTTGTTTTGGATAGCTAACAACTGCAAATCCATCTTTCTTTCTATAGTTGGGTAGCTTTGGCTTATATTCTAATTCACCGTTGCGAAACTTTTTATCAAGCTCGTAATAAGACTTAAAGCTTTCTCGGACGGACAAAAGTGTTTGCTGTGCACCTTGAGAATGTAATGTTTGATAGTGACAATTAGTCTTGTATTCGTTGATTAAATCAAACTTACCTAAATACTTATGAATTTTAAACCAGACTTGACGAGCATAGTAAACGCCACAATTTGTAAGTTTATTTGCTTCACTACAAACAAACTTTAAAGTATTAGTCAGTTGTTTGTTATCATTGATTAAAACTTGCTGACAACCAAACACTTAAAATCACCTATTCACTTTAACTTATGTCTTAAATTATACATTGATTAACAACTAATAACAAGTGATACTGAATACTTCCTTTTACAGGGATACCTCTAATTAAGGTTGTACTTGCTCCAATAGGATTTACACTTGCTCCCAGCTGAACTAAGCTAGCTACGTATTCATTACCAGAAATATCAAAAATTCGAGATGGCAAAAACCCCCCCCCCGCTCAAGCTTAATTCTTTGTCTGCATCACCTATGTTTGTTGTTAAGAAGTAACAAGTAACTTCTTCTCCTCCCCTCTGACACCTTTGTAACTCAAATTTATAGTTATCCTGTTCAATAACTCTCTCGCCTTTTGACTGCTTCTCATTTTGTGCAACTACCCTAGGTGCTGCGGTCACACTTGGTAAGTAAGAAAAAGCTACCGTTGCTACACCAATCCCAGCACTGAACATTGTAGTAGATAGAACAAATACTTTGCCTGATTCCCAAAAACTTAACATGAATTTCTCCTGTATTTAATGATACGAAATGCTTGTGATGTTTTGCTGACAAGGTAGCAATCTTGCTTTAAAATTTCACATAATGCGTCTTTTTAGGCAGTAACCTTGTACATCTAATAAACTTTACCGACAAGATGACCCTATTACTTTTTTAAAGATAACTTTATAAAGTTTTAATAAAGTTTGCTAACTTATTGATAAAGATTAAATGAAGCTATATGGTTACAAAGTGAGCTTCAAATCTTTTCTTTAAATAACTCTAAGTAATTATTAGTTATATTTGCTTTTCTGTTTAGCGAAAATAGTGTAAGTTTATACTAAGTCGTAAAAAAAGTGTTAGGTAAAATTTAGGAATTGGGAATTCTTTGTACCAGTTGATCTGCTAGCTCAATTGCTGCTTTCATACTCGTGGCATCAGCTACACCCGCACCCGCAATATCAAAAGCTGTACCATGATCTGGTGAAGTGCGAATAAAGGGAAGACCAATGGAGGTGTTAACAGCGCGATCAAAAGCTAACTGTTTTACAGGTATCAACCCTTGATCGTGGTACAAAGCTAGATAAGCATCAGCAGCGCTTGAGGAGTCAGCTAAACCGTACCAAGCAAGACTAGGCTTAACCCACATTGTATCTGGTGGGATGGGGCCATCTAGTTGTAACTGACTACGGGTTTTGCGCTCTTGCTCTAGCCAAGGAATTAACCATTCTTGTTCTTCTTGTCCTAGTTGCCCAAGTTCGCCGCTATGGGGATTTAAGCCAGCGATCGCAATTCTCGGTGTTGCTAAACCAAAATCTTGCTGCAAGCACTCTACTAACAGATCCAATTTATTAGCCATTAGCTGCGGTGTGAGAGTATCTGCTACCTGACGTAGAGGAATATGGGTAGTAGCAAGCAAAGTGCGGAGTATCCAGTTTGTGTGAGGCGATCGCGCGACAAACAACATCCCAAATCGCTCCACCCCGGATTTTTGGGCTAATAGTTCGGTTTGCCCTGGATAATTATATCCAGCTGTTTTCCAGGCGGACTTAGCAATTGGCCCAGTGACGATACCTTGAAATTCACCAGCTAGAGTGCGGGCGATCGCAGTTTCCAGATAAGCAAAGCTAGCTTCCCCACTTGCGGCATTACCTGTGCCTATATTAATTTGACGCTCTATTTCAGTTTCTAAATGCACATCCAGAACTGTCAATTCATCTGGATCTACCAGAGTATTTACACCCTTGTGGCGCAGTTGGTGATAATTTTTCACTAATTGAGACTTGCTACCAATTATGGTGATATCGCAATTTTGAGTAACTTGCGGATCTGCTAAAGCCTTCAATATGACTTCTGGGCCTATACCAGCTGGATCGCCTAGTGTCAGTGCTAAACGAGGGCGATCGCGTTTCTCCAATTTTGTAGTAGCTGTTTTATCCAATGACTCTATCAAAATACTATTGTGCTTGCTTTGAATAGACAATGTACAGGGATGTATCACTCAACTGTTTTAAAATACTTTACATTGGGATAACCTTGTCTCAGAATGCCAACCTCATAGAGTCGGCATACTGCTTGTATATCTAGTTTACTTAAATCATTTCCAAGGGAGAATTGCACTTATGGGCGGTGAAATGTTTACAGCAGTTATCTTGTCCTTCGGTTTAGTCTTTGTAGGCATCCTGATGGGCTATGCGTTGCTCAGAATTCAGGGTGATAATGAGGAGGCTTTGTAGATTAAATAGAGGCTAGGGATCAGGGCTAGAGCAAGAATAATACTACCTAAGACTGCTATAAGCTCTTGGATTTATCCATAAAACACAAAATGTTTGCCTAAATGATTGATACGTATAGGCAAACATTCGCGAAGGTATCTCCAAGCTTAACTTTATGCATTCACTGATCCCTGATCTTTCTAAATAAGAATTTCTGCCAGTTTCATAAACTTTTGTTTGTCAAGCATATCCTGATACTATATTTTGTAATAAAACTTTAAGATTCATTAATTAATCCCTCATGACTATATTAGTTGTCGGTGCTAGTGGCACATTGGGAAGACAAGTGGTTCGCCGTGCTCTTGATGAGGGTTATACAGTACGTTGTTTGGTACGAAGTCCTAAGAAAGCAGCCTTTTTAAGAGAATGGGGTGCTGAACTGGTAGGAGGCAATTTATGTCAACCCGAAAGTTTACCGCCAGCACTCGTTGGTGTTACTGCTGTAATTGACGCAGCCACTTGTCGCCCTACAGATTCCTTAAGCATCAAACAAGTAGACTGGTATGGCAAAGTAGCACTGATTCAAGCAGCAAAAGCGGCTGGTGTTGAGCGTTTTATCTTCTTTTCTTTTCTGGATGCTGATAAATATCCAAACGTACCGTTGATGGAAATCAAGCGGTGTACTGAGTTATTCCTAGCTGAAGCGGATATGAATTATACCATATTGCGGCTATGCGGCTTTATGCAAGGATTAATTAGTCAGTATGCGATTCCGATTTTAGACGGACAGGCGGTTTGGGTCACAGGTGAGTCTTCACCGATCGCTTACATGGATACTCAAGATATCGCTAAATTTGCGATCTGCGCCTTATCTGTACCAGAAACAGAAAAGCAAACTTTTCCCATTGTTGGTTCTCGTGCTTGGAGTGCTGATGAAATTATTAATTTGTGTGAGCGATTATCAGGACGAGATGCAAGAATAACGCGAATGCCGATTAACTTACTGCGTACCATGCGCCGATTTTCACGATTTTTTCAGTGGGGTTGGAATGTGGCTGATCGGCTGGCATTTACAGAAGTATTGGCAAATGGTCAACCCTTAAATGCTTCAATGGATGAAGTCTATAAAACATTTGGGTTAAATCCCCAAGAAACCACCACTTTAGAAAGTTATCTCCAAGAGTATTTCAGTCGAATTCTCAAAAAGCTCAAAGAATTAGATTACGAAAAAACAAAAACAAAGAAGCAGACACAAAAAAAGACTCCCTTTAAAAAATCTTGAACAAAGGGATCAGGGATTAGAGATCAGGGATCAGGGGAATAAAGAAAAAACCTAGTTTTGGGGAGTTTTAATGAATAATGAGAGCAGCTAGAGACTAAACGCTAGAGACGAGGAAAAACCGCAAACCAAAGTGGGGTATGAATACTGGAATACTTAAATCGGAACGAAAACTCTTCGCTTTGTTACTCCCCAATCCCTAACCCCCATTAGGTCAAAAATGTGCAACGATCAACTCAATAATAAGCAGTGCTGTAATCTGGATATTAAGTGTGCCGAAAGCAGGCATTATTTACAATGATGTTAAACCGGTAGCAGGTCGCGTTGCTATCGAGTTGAAAGACGAGCTAACCTCTGCGGGTTGGGATGTCTGTATGACAAGCGGTGTCGGGGGCATTCTGGGCTACTCTACGCCGGAAAGTTCTGTCTGTCATACTCCTATTGATGGCTTAACTCCCCCTGGCTTTGACTCAGAAATGAAATTTGCCATAGTTTTAGGGGGAGATGGCACAGTTTTGGCTGCATCTCGTCAGGTGGCTCCCTGTGGTATTCCACTGCTAGCAGTAAATACTGGTCACATGGGGTTTTTAACCGAAATTTACCTAAACCAGCTACCCGCAGCGCTAGAAAAGGTGATGGCGGGTGAGTATGAAATCGAGGAGCGGGTAATGCTACTCGTCAAAGTGTTTCGAGGAGATTCTCTGCTGTGGGAAGCGCTTTGTTTAAATGAAATGGTGCTGCATCGAGAACCATTAACGAGTATGTGCCATTTTGAAATTGCAATAGGTCGTCACGCGCCAGTAGATATTGCAGCAGATGGTGTGATTGTTTCAACGCCCACTGGTTCAACGGCTTACTCGCTGAGTGCTGGTGGCCCCGTAGTGACACCAGGAGTACCTGCGTTACAGTTAGTGCCAATTTGTCCCCATTCCCTGGCTTCTAGGGCGCTAGTGTTTGCAGATACTGAAATAGTGACAATTTTACCAGCGAATCCAACGCGATTGGTAATGGTGGTAGATGGTAATGCCGGATGCTACGTTTTGCCAGAAGATCGGGTGCATATAGAGCGATCGCAATATTCAGCACGGTTTATTCGCTTGCAATCACCGGAATTTTTCCGCATTTTACGTGAGAAATTAGGCTGGGGTCTACCCCATATAGCAAAACCTACCTCGGTTGAACTACCTTAAGGAGTAGGGGCCAAGGAAAGAAATTATTCCCAAAATACCTTGTGCTAGGATGGTGAGTATTAATGCTCAGTTAAGTTTTTTTAGCTGGCGCTTTGTAGGAGAATAATGTCTAGGTTAAAACAGAGTGCAGTCCT
This sequence comes from Gloeocapsa sp. UFS-A4-WI-NPMV-4B04, assembly GCA_019359535.1. Classification (GTDB taxonomy): domain Bacteria; phylum Cyanobacteriota; class Cyanobacteriia; order Cyanobacteriales; family Chroococcidiopsidaceae; genus JAHHHE01. The sequence continues at coordinate 8,519 of JAHHHE010000154.1, read as the reverse complement.
TCAGTATCAACCTGAGCGGCGTATGAATACAGAATTTGTTGACAGTAATCCTTGCGTTTTGCTAATTGAAACCGATGAGAAATTGGCGGCTCAGGTTAGTCGTGATTTACATGAATCAGGCTATGAAACTGTTGTAGCTAGTGATGCAATGAGTGGTCTACATCAAGCCGACGCTTGTAAGCCTGCTTTAATTGTCATAGACCGAGTGCTATCGGGAGAAACGGGACTGGGTTTATGTACTCATCTTCGGAGCGCTGGTGCGCGGGTCCCGATGGTAGTATTAATGGGACGTGACACAGTTGATGACCGCGTGGCTTGTCTGGAAGCTGGTGCTGATGATTACTTTCTCAAGCCTTACCGCTCAGAGGAGTTTTTGAAGCTAGTACGCCTCTACTTAAAGCCTGATGTTAGTGAAGCAGAGCAGTTGCGATTTGGCGATCTAATTTTAGATTTAGCAGCTCGTCGAGCAATACGTCATGGACGAACAATTGACTTGACAATGAAAGAATTTGAGCTGCTCAAGTATTTAATGGAGCATCCGCGTGAGGTTTTAAGCCGCGAACAAATTTTAGAAAATGTTTGGGGTTACGACTTCATGGGAGAGTCAAATGTAATTGAAGTGTACGTCCGCTATTTACGCCTCAAAATCGAAGATGAAGAGCAAAAACGGTTGATCCAAACTGTGCGGGGTGTGGGATATGTATTAAGGGAAGCCTAAGAAGAGGCGAGAGAAAAAGCTTAGATACTACCTTGCCTAGTACGACTACTAATTTGGTGAGATCTCAGAGGCGAGAGTAAAATAAATAAAGTTGGGAGTAAGCAAAAGTGAGTAGCTGGTCAACTGTACTAGGAGTAGTGTTAGGTATTTTGCTGATCGGCTGTTCTACGCCGACACCAGCTATATCACCAACTGCAACGCCTGATTCTCAAGTTAAAGCTCCCGCTAATTTGGGTCAAACACTACCAATTTCAGCTCAAGCCACTATCGCCGATCGCATAATTGAACTAGAAGTAGCCAAGACGCAACAACAACAAGCGATCGGGTTGATGGGTAGAGCTAGCGTTCCAGACAATCGGGGTATGCTGTTTTTGTTTAATTCACCCCAAAATATCCGGTTTTGGATGAAAAATGTCAATATACCGCTTGATATGATTTTCATGACGGATGGGGAAGTCAAGGCGATCGCAGCTTCTGTACCTCCATGTAAAGCCGAGCCTTGTCCTACATATGGAGCAAATACCGCAGTTAATCAGGTGATTGAACTACGAGGTGGACGCGCCGCAGAACTTGGTCTAAAAGTCAATGATAAAATAAAGATTAAGTTTTTGAGCTTACAGCGTTAGAGACTTTAAATTTATAGGCAAATTGAATTAGCACATACCTAACATAGCTTGGCTGACATTTCACTTGTCTAATAGGCTTGCCCAGTAGTCATGTGAAGGCTGTAGTGGTGGAATGATTTTTAGGAAAAGTTAAGTATATTTATGTATTGTATTAAAACAAGGTAGCTTCGATAATATAGGTTATAAATACGGTTAAATTCTGCCAGGTATGTATAAATTAATCTAATAGTTATCTTTTACAGTAAAAACTCAATAAGCTGCTGATTTTACGTATAAGCCGGAAATTTCGCTCAAATGCCTAATTACCTCGTTCTTTTGATATAAGCATTACGAGTAGTAATTAAAGCTAATGCAGGATAAGAAATCTTCCTCTGAGTAGGTGCGATTAATCCAAAGAATAAATTTAATAGTAATTAAAGAATTTAGCACCTAGTTTGCTGATTCAATTTAATTACACAAGTTTGAGCTAGAATTCCAATCTACACTTTCAATTGGTAAAAGCGCAATATATAAAGACTGATAGCAAATTAAGTGGTCTGCGTTGCTTTCGGTAGCGGATAACTTAAAAAACGGGTTGATTAGCTAATCAAGCGTTTCGTCAGGCTTACAACATCATATTTAATCAAGGAGATGAAAAATTAATGGCAGCAGCAACTTATTCTCGATTTATACATTTTCTTCAAGAGGATTTAGCTATTTCTGCTGATTCACTCGCGGTAGCTCTCCGCCAGAGGGAACAAGATCCAGGGCCATTGCCGATGATTCTTTGGCAATATGGTTTGATTACACTAGAGGAGTTGGATCAAATTTATGATTGGCTGGAGAGAGTATAAGATGGTTCACTTAGGAGACTAGGAATGCTAAATAGACTATGCCTTGGGAAAAAACTAATACCCAGGCAAATCAGGTGGAGGAGTTTGAATTCATTTCGACATAGTAAAAGAAAGCGGGTTGAATCATCAACCCGCTTTTTTATTGATGTATCAGATAAAACAAATTAGGACTGGGCAATTATTCTCGCCGCCGCCGCCGCACCCGCTCCTGGAGTAAAGCCTTCGTAGCCTAGCTCTCTAAGGGCAACTTCAAGAGATGCGATCGCACTTAGGATATCGCGATCGCTGACAAAGCCCAAATGCCCAATGCGGAATATTTTACCTTTGAGATGATCTTGTCCACCAGCTAAGGCAATATCAAACTTTTTCTTCAAAATTGCCCGAATTTGTTCAGCGTCAACTTTGTCTGGTGCTACAGCAGTAATTGCAGGACTGGCAAAACTATCTTCAGCAAATAAAGGTAAGTTTAAACCTTTCATTCCGGCGCGGCTAGCATTCATCAGGCGTTGATGTCGAGCAAAGATTCCTTCCAATCCTTCCGCTTTCATCATCCGCAAAGTGGTGTGTAAAGCCACCATCAAATTAACTGGCGGTGTGAAAGGCGTAGTGTTTTTTGCTGTAGATTTGCGATACTTACCTAAGTCTAGGTAGTAGCGCGGCAACTTAGCCGTTTTGTAGGCTTCCCAAGCTTTAGGACTAACAGCAACAAAACCTAATCCGGGAGGGATCATGTAGCCTTTTTGGGAACCAGAAGCCACTACGTCTAAACCCCAAGCATCCATTGGCAAATTAACTGCCCCTAAGCTGGTTACGGCATCAACAATAATCAGCGCTTCACCGTGTTCTTTGACGTGGCGGTTGATTGTTTCCAGGTCATTAAGTACACCTGTTGAAGTTTCGCTGTGGGTAATGACGACAGCTTTAATTTGTTTTTCGGTGTCTGCTTGTAGTTTTTCGGCAAACAATTGGGGGTCGAGGGGTTGTCCCCACTCGGCGGTAATTTTTTCGACATTAAGGTTATAGGCTGCACCAACTTCTGCCCAGCGATCGCCAAACTTGCCATTACAACCAACTAAAATGCGATCGCCTAGACTCAAGAAATTAATCATGCCTGCTTCTACAGCACCAGTGCCACTGGCAGTCAGCATCAATACATCACTTTCAGTTTGGTGCAGCCATTTGAGGTTTTCTGTTACCTCCGCCATCAAGTTGCTAAATTCTCCTGTCCGATGACCAATCGGGTGTTTGGCCAAGGCAAGTAACGCCGCCTCCGGTACTGGTGTCGGCCCAGGAATCATCAGCATCAGTTTATTGTCCATTGTCTTTGTCCTACCGTTCAAAAAGTCTAAAGTGTTTGGAGTATATTCCAGGATCGCACAACTATTCCTCGTCTTTGACTACTTGCTACAAAATATATTGCTGCGTGGTGACTAATAGGACGTGGCTGTAACCTGACAACTAACAAATAATTGCTAAAAGCGCTAGTGGTAGAATAGCCATCAGTCGCGAGAAAATATTACTGAGTAATTTATTTTTATGAATATATTTTAATCTTGCTAAAAATTTCAATCCAGGAATTTACTTTTAAACTAAAGTTTGAATTTCTAGGTCACGCAACTACGGCTGAAAACTAACTATAGATATTGTAAGTTACTAATAGAATTGAAAAGCTTGAAAATAGAAATATACTTCTAAGGGTGTTATTTCAATGACTTATTACGTAATTTATGACGGTAATTGCAATCTCTGTTCTTCTTTAGTGCAAATTCTGGAAACCTTGGACAAGGGACAAATGTTTCGGTATGCACCAATGCAAAATGAACCAACGCTTCAACGCTGGGGAATTACGCCTCAAGATTGCGAGCTGGGAATGATTTTGATTGATGCTGATGCACCCAGTCGTCGCTGGCAAGGCAGCGCAGCAGCCGAGGAAATTGGGGGGTTGTTGCCGATGGGAGATGTATTTGTGACAGCGTATCGAAGGCTACCAGGTGTGAAATGGGTAGGCGATCGCGTTTACGAACAAGTCCGAGATAACCGTTACGCTTTGTTTGGTAAGCGTAACAGCGTTTACCAGACAGCATATTCAGTAGATTGTGACTGCTAGAAATAACGCAGATGGGGAGCTTTCTTAGCAGGGGTGATAAACTTATTGCCTCTTGCCCCTAGCCTCTCGCCTTCAACAATTAAACAATGTGATCGCATTTCTACAAAACTGTTTTAACTTTTCGTTAGCCTCTGGTTCTAGCTGAGTTGCTCCTTCAGATTGCCAGTTTTCCACAGTCGAGAGTCGCCACTGTTTGCCGCGATGATCGAAGCCAGATGCTTCAACGCCGATACAAGCACGGGAGCCATTTAAGGGGTCTTGGTAAAATCGAATTTCAATCAGAATGCTGCGACTCTGAAATGATTTGCTTCTACCAGGAAAGTGAAAGCCGAGGTCAATTGAATCTGGATCAACTAATTCCCTGGTTTCCGGATCATTCCGCCAAGGTTTTAGGTCAGATCTGACATCGGGAAACTGAGATTTGAATAAATTAACGACCGTTGCAATCTTACTGGCAAGTTCAAGGTTTGTTGCTTGTTCGGCTGCGTTCACAAGGGAACACTCCTTTAGATATGCGGATAAGGGTGGGAATGTGACGACAGAAAAACCGCCAGAAAGCCTACTGAGTTAGTGACTCAGCTTATCAAGACATTATGGATTTTGCAACGGATATTGGGCATCAATCGTTCAGTTTATGTAGCAACAACTAAGCATTCATACTTAAATAATGCCAATTATCTGGCTTAGAGTGACAAAGTGAGTGCAAGATAATTTCAAATTTAGTGTTATTAGGTCAAATTCCTTCTAAACATAGAAGCAGCGATTGTTTGGTGCGATCTAAAATGACACTGTTCATCAGCAGACGCAAAAAATTGAAATTATGGCGCGTTATCGGTCAATTCTGTCATTGATGCTAGTAATTGTGGCAAGCTTTCTAGTTAGTTGCAGTAGTCCTAGCGCAGTAAAGTTACCTGAAAGTTATACGGTGGCTCAAATAGATGTAATTCAACGATCAGTTCCCGAAATTACTGCTTTGCGCGATCGCATGAGTAATGAAATCCAAGCAATGATCCAAAGACGTGATTGGATCGGCGTGAGTAACTTTATTCACGGCCCTTTGGGAGAACTGCGGCTGGAGATGATTAATATTAGTCGTAGCCTCCTGCCTCAAGATCAAGATCTAGCGCGTGAGTTAACGCGAGATTTGTTTGACCACCTAGTCAAAATTGATCAAGGCGCTAAAGAAGCGCAGCCCCAAAAAGTTACGCTCAACTATCGAGAAGCATTGGCAGATATTGATAACTTCTTGCAACTGGTTCCTAAACCAAGTCCACAGCAAGAGCAAAGCTAGACATGAGAGGATAGGCAGTGAGGGGTCTAATTGACTCCTCGCCTGCTCAGATTAATAGCTAGAAATGAGTCATATAGTAATTATTGGCTGTGGTGTAGTTGGCGCTGCGATCGCCTATGAACTTAGCCTCGTTCCAGGGTTAAAAATCACAGTCCTCGACAAACAACCACCAGCGCAGGGAGCAACAGGGGCAGCGCTAGGCGTATTAATGGGCGTTATTAGCCATAAAATCAAGGGCAAGGTATGGCGGATGCGGCAGTTTAGTATCCAACGCTATGAAACCCTAATTCCTGAACTAGAAGCGCTCACGGGGCGTAAAATACCCTTTAACCGTCAGGGAATTCTCATGCTTTGTCCTGAAGGAGAGAATTTAGCAGATTGGGAAAAGTTAGCAAAAATTCGCTCCTCTCAAGGCTGGAAACTAGAAATTTGGGACACCGCCCAATTAAAAGTCAACTGTCCTCAGCTAAATTGTGAGGAGATGACGGCGGCTATTTACTCTCCTCAAGACAGACAAGTTGATCCAGTAGCCCTTACCTTGGCAATGGTTGACGCTGCTCGCTCAAATGGTGTTACTTTCCATTTTGGTGTCACCATTGAGGGCTATGATTTAAATAGCACATTACAGAATCAGCCCCTAGAAATCAAAAACACAAACGTAGCAAAAATTGATCAATTACCATTACTAGAAAATGTTGATTGGCTAGTATTAGCAGCTGGACTTGGTTCATCTCAATTTCAATTATCAAATCAAGCTTGGGCTACTCCTCAATCTGCAAATAATGTAAGTTTAAAGTCCTTGCCAGTTACAGAAAATTGTCCTCAATTCCATACTGAAACAAAGCAGATAGTTAATATTAAACCTGTATTGGGTCAAGCTATCCACATCCAACTAAGTTGTCTTTTAGGTAATCCAAATTTCCAGCCTGTAATTACTGGTGATGATGTCCACATTGTGCCAGTAGGTGGAGGAGAATATTGGATTGGGGCGACGGTTGAGTTTCCCACAGATCAGGAAATTGGGGAACCAGCCAAACTTGAAGCAGTAATGGCAAAGGCTAAAGCATTTTGTCCCGCCTTAGCCGCAGCAACAGTAATTAAAACTTGGTCAGGTTTACGTCCTCGTCCTGAAAATCGTCCAGCACCAATTATTGAACGTCTACAAGGTAGTAACATTCTTTTAGCTACAGGTCACTATCGTAACGGTGTTTTACTAGCACCAGCAACGGCTGACGCGATTCGTCAAATGATTGTAGCTGATGAAATTGAATTCTAGATTTTAAATTTTTAAGTATTAGGAAAAAAGCGTGTCAATTACAGAACATAAAATTAAAGTTGGAGAGTTAGAATGGTTTTATCGGTTAGCTGAACCAATAGGTAGGACTGATTTGTTGCCTGTTTTATTGCTACATGGCTTACCATCACAAAGTTATAGTTGGCGTAATATTATGCCAGCATTAGCAGCGCAAGGTACAAAAGCGATCGCGCCTGATTGGATTGGTTATGGCTTTTCGGCAAAACCAGAAAAGCGGGAATTTGCTTACACTCCCGATGCTTTTATTACAGCTTTAGCCCAGTTTGTGGAAGCCCTAGAACTGAAAAAATTTTCTCTGGTTGTTCAAGGTTTTTTAGGGTCAGTTGGTCTGCAATATGCTTTGCGTCATTCAGATCAAATTGCAAGCTTAGTTATTCTCAATACACCAATTTCAACAACAGCAAAGTTACCTTGGAAAATGCAACAATTGGGGCTACCTTTGGCGGGTGACGTTTTTACTCAAGACCCTTTATTGGTTGATCGGACGCTAGAAGGTGGTAGTCGTTACCAAATACCGGATGCAGATTTGGATATTTATCGTAAACCATTCCTCAAAAGTTCTGCTGCTGGGCGATCGCTAATGACAACTATCCGAAATCTGCAATTGCAGCAGTCAATGAAAGAAATAGAATCCGGCTTGCAAAAATGGCAACAGCCAACTTTAATTGTCTGGGGAATGAAAGACCCTTGGCTACCCTTGAGTATGGCGCAACATTCAGCATCAGCTATGCAGCAGGCAGAAATAATCCAACTTCAAAACGTTGGACATTATCCTCAAGAACATTACCATGAAACAATTTTAGAAGACCTTTTACCTTTTGTGCGTCGTTCAGCTAAGGGTTGAGATGTGGGAGATAACTGCATTAGCAATTAAGTCATTATTTAGTAGCTTGCATTGGTACGTTTACTGCAAAAAGTTAATTACAAAATTTGCTGTTTCATCAGGATTACTGTAGCAGAAAGCATGAGCAGCATCCTTAATTTTCTCTAACTTTGCTCCCGAAATACCTTTGGCTAGAAACTCGCTATTTTCAGGAGGTATTACTATATCTTTAGCTCCAGTTATTACTAATGTGGGGGATGTAATATTTGGCAAATGGGTACAAGTATCGTGAGAGAAAACAGTATATAGTTGGCGTTCCATAGCAGCTGGTTCGCTATGATATGGCTTTATTTTTTTGTAAATTTTTTTAAAGATTGGCGATCGCACCACCCATACTAATTCCAAAAACGTGAGCTTTAGTAATTCCTAATTCATCCAATAAACCGGATGTATCATTAGCCATATCAGCTATTGAATATGTATTTGTTGCTCGACTACTACGTCCAGAATTCCGATTATCAAATAGTATTACTTGATATTTCTCTACTAACTTTTGCGGTAGTTTTTCTCCCCAATCAAGCAGGCTAAACTTTAACCCCATAATCACTAATAGAGGATTAACTTTACCAATTTCATAATAAAGGTCAATGTTACCAACACGAACATTAGGCATAATAACTCCTAGGGCGTATCTGCAAAGTCTGGATATAGCGGAATGAGCTATTGCAACCAGATGAGAATCGCTGCAATCATCAGCATTGCTAAGTAATTTTCGGCTCGTTTTTCATAACGAGTAGCGACCCGAC
>JAHHHE010000153.1 GCA_019359535.1 Gloeocapsa sp. UFS-A4-WI-NPMV-4B04 | reverse complement strand
TGCTCAATCACCTCTGCCTCGATCATGCCCCTTATTCCATCCCTATTCCTCAAAGCTTACTTGCTCTGTTGGCTTAGAGCCTGGAATTGGATAAATGCTCAACTTATTGTTACAAGCTGCCTAAGTCAAGAAAGCTGACACTGAGACCATCAAGATCATACTTCTGTAACTTGAACTCAAATTCCCCATGCAGGGTTTTGAGCATGACGGTGCGAGTGCCATTGCAGCGCAACCCTAACTCGTTTTTTTCCCCAGGGTGAACTCGCTCTGCGCCTGTTGTAGAAGTTGTGCCTCAATTTTGGGCAATGCCTGCTTGCGCCAATCCTCAACGGCTGCTTCAATCGTGTCCAGGTTGGCGTGGCGTAAATCTATCTCTTTCGCATTGCTCTGGCTGATGATGTTGCCTTGAGCATCCCGAATAATCACTTCGATGCTTGCCATAGGTACCCCTGTGATTGCCTGACTTCAGTGCATCCTAGCCTTTTTTCACTCTATCAACCCAAAGTTTAGAGGTGGAAAATGGTTGCAATTGGCAGGACTTGCCCTTCATACCTGCCACCCTACTCAACCGTCTATTGGCACTCCTTGCAGTGGCGAACAGCAGGGGTGTTCGAGCAACTGATGAGTGTCTTACATGGACAAGTACGTGAGCAAGTTAAAAAAAACCTAAATGGACGACGTTAATCATCATTGACTCCCAGGCGGTGAAAAATACCTGCAATGTGGTTGTGTGGAGTCAAAAGGCTATTGTTTCTACAAAGCAACCAATGGGATTAAAAGGCATCTAGCCATTGATACCCTTGGGTTTCCCTTTTTGACTCACTGTACCCCTGCCAATGTCTCCGATGATGCGGGATTGATTGAAATGTTGACTCTCAACATCAACTATTTCAAGTTAAAACCCGTTAACATTCCGAAGATTACCATCTTGCTAGACCACGGGTATCACCCGGAACATTTGACTCAGGAGTTAGAGCAGGTGTATCCGCAGATCATGACGAAAATCAAGTTTCAACTCTCGACAAAACCCTCAAAACAAGAAAAGGCAGCACAAGGGAAATCTGGCTTTGTTCCGGCTATAGCCAGGTGGGTGATTGAGCGGTCGAATGCTTGGATGGAGCGCTGTAAAATCCTGGTTAAGAACTTTGAGCGAACCCTATCAAATGCAACTGCCAAAATCAACCTTTGCTTTATCAGGCTAATGATTAAGCGGCTTTCAGTCTCTTCTTAAGATGTCAAATGGGTTCTATAATAGCCGGGCGAACCGCAAAGCCATTTTCAATCGTGGCATGGTCCCCAATATTCCGGCAAATCCACGAGGCAGACGCGCTCCCCAGCGTGGATGCCAACCTTTGTTCGAGCAAGCTCTTTATCAGGAACGATTTTTCACCATCGAGCGGGTGTTCGCCTGGGAAGATAAGTTCCGTCGTTTACTGTTGCGCTTTGAACGAATCAGCGAGTTGCACTATGCCATGAAAAGCCTAGCTTATACGATGATTAATCTCCGGCATTGCTGCCAGAGCTAAAGTTCTCGTCATCCATTCTCCAACAGGTCTCGGTGCGAGAGACCCAGATTTGTCGTGCCTGGGAAACGGAGATATTGTGAAAAAGAGCATGGAAACTATCAATATAGATCGTCTTTTCTCCTCGAATTCTCAATTTGATCTTGCCGCTTAATATTTCACATCAAATTTTACACAAAACCCGCAACCAGTTGATGGACTGCTTAAACATCCACCGCTCCGAATCCTTGGTCCGCTATATTGCTCAAGTCGAAGGACTGGAGATGGATTTGGGGGTGAAGGGCAAAAGAGGTATTTTCCAATCCGTGGAAACCAGAGCCGCATTTTTGAGTGACCCTAGCCATCGGATTGTTTTTCCCTTTACCCCAAAGCACTGTTCTTGGCTCAACCAGATTGAGATGTGGTTTGGCATTTTGATGCGGAAGTTGCTCAGACGTGCCAACTTTCTCAGTCAAGCTGACTTGAAAGTTCGCATTCTTGAGTTCATCGATTATTTTAACCGCACAATGGCAAAACCGTTTCAGTGGACTTACAAAGGGAAGGCGTTGGCTGTATAAAGGCAGGTAGACTTACGCCCAAGTCTACTAGTGAATCGGTAATTGCTGATTCAAGAGATCTTGTCCGTTCTGTTCACTTAAAAACTGATGCACTTGGCTAATAATGATTGCTCCTTCTCCTACCGCTGAAGCAACCCGTTTAACAGAGCCAGAGCGCACATCTCCAGCCGCAAAGATACCAGGAACACTCGTCTCGAAAATCATCGGCTGTCGTTGTAGCTCCCAGACTTGATGCTCGACGAGTTGAAGTCCGGTACAAATAAAACCTTGCTCGTCGAGCGTTAAACAATCTTGCAGCCATTGGGTATTCGGAACGGCACCAATCATGAGAAAAACATGGCGAATGGCATGGGTTTCCTCTGTCTCAGTGCCGCTGTTATACCAGGTCACTTCTTCTAGATGTTTATCACCCTTTAATGCAGTAATTTCAGTTTGTGTATGTAACGTGATTCGGTCTGAAGCTTTGATGCGACCGACCAGATAGTCAGACATACTCGCCTTTAAATCTTGACTGCGAACCAGCATTTGAACGTGACTAGCATGACGGGATAGAAAGACCGCTGCTTGTCCGGCTGAATTCCCACCGCCGACCACAATGATTGGCTCATTCTGACAAACACTTCCTTCCATCGCCGTTGCAGCATAGTAAACACCTGCATTGTCAAAGGAATGGTCGAAATTCAGGTTGCGATATCGGGCACCAGAGGCTACTACAATAGTTTTGGTCTTAATTTTTGCCTGATTGTCTAAGGTTAAGGTGAAGGGTTGAGTTTGGCAACCAATCTCACTGACAGAAAAGGGAAGGGCAATGGTGGCTCCAAACTTCTGAGCCTGTATCTGTGCCCGTCCAGCTAGAGCCTGACCAGAAATTCCGGTGGGGAAACCCAGATAGTTTTCAATTTTTGAGCTAGTACCAGCCTGCCCCCCTGGGGCTTCAGCCTCTATCAGCACAACATCTAAGGCTTCTGAGGCTGCATAGACCGCAGCAGACAGTCCCGCAGGTCCACCCCCAATAATGGCTACGTCATAAACATGGTTGGGTGGCAGAGCCTCGACTAAGCCAAGGCATTCAGCGAGTTCTAAGTTGGAGGGATTATATAACAGCTTTTCGCCCAGATAAATATAGACGGCTGGAAGATGTTCTATTTTAAGGTCAACCTTGTGCAAAAAAGCTTTTTCTTGGCAGGCTGTATCATAATTGAGCACTTCTAGTGGATAGCCGTTGCGACGTAAAAATCGTTCAATCCGGAGTGTGTCAGCGGATTCTTTGGTTGTAATCAGTACAACAGAACCTTGCTGGTGTGAAATAAGACCCACCCGGCGAAGAATAAACGCTCGCACAATCACTTCACCGATATCGGGTTCAGCAATCATCAGCTTGCGAAACTGCTGGCGATTAAAGCGCAATACCTGCCCGTCCTCGCCCATGCGACCACCGACCAAAATCTGTCGGTTATTAAATAAATCGATTTCTCCTGTGAACTGATGTTCACCATGTATCGTAAATACATTCAATCCATTTTGGCGGTGCTCATAGATCTCGATATTGCCTTTCAAGACAATAAAGAAATCAACGCTCCGCTGCCCTCGCTCAAACAGGATTGTTCCTTTTGCCAAAAATTCTTCTTGACCGAGCAACTTGGCTCGCTCAATTTGCTCTTCTGTCAAAGTGGGAAATGTTTGGGCAGTACGAACATAGGGATCTGTTGGATCGAATGGTTTTTCAGAAACAGTTTCCATGATAAAACTCTGTTAATGGCTCTTAATTTAGGAACTTTCTTCTAACTCCGATTTAGCTTTCAGCTGCAAACTTTTGACCGATCACTTTCCTCTGCCAATCGCAAATGACCCTTTATCCCTGAGACTGGTTGTACCGTATCAAAGTGATACAATCGCAATTGTATTTTCAGATTATAAGACTGACCGGATTGCATTTTCCAAGCTGCTGCAAAGGCTTGAGCCTCATTGACGATTGTACTAACACCCTGTAATGTGCTGTGTATTGGGCAGAGTCTGAAGGCTCAGGACTTGTGGAAGATGTCAAGGCTTGTGTTTGGTGTCAAGAATGTTGCCGCTCCTGCTGTTTATCGTCAGGCAATGACAGAAGCAGTTAAAAATCTTCAGTTTCTTGGCTTTAAAGTCCCTTTTCTCAAGCCTTCACGCACTACTCACCCCGATAAAGCAATGGCGAAAGTTTATCCATAACCTCGCTTTTCGCTTCCTTTATCTCTATCTACCTATCCCCAGGTTTTATGGCTGACCTTAATTTACGCTCGTGTTGACCTCTCCTCGATCAAGGCGATCGCTCATGATGGTGTTACTCTCAACGTCCTAGTCGAACGCAATCGCACTTATTGTCTTGAATCCCTCCCTGCCCCAGAACAACCTTTTCAAGGTCTTCAGCAACTCGCTCAGTTTACTACTCTCCTTCAATAATCTGACAACGGCTTGACCGCTCGGAAACAGCTTTTAGACCAAATTCGCATGATTGGGGTTAACTCTAGCAATGTTGCTGCTATTGGCTACTGTGATGTTTGTCGCGTTTTGCAAGTCGATTTCTCTAACCGCAAGCGCTATCGCTATCAAGATGTTCCTAGTCAGGTTTTCGATAGCTTTCTAGCCGCTCCCTCTAAAGGTCGCTTCCTCAAGCCGTACTTGAATACTCTTCTTGATCTACCACACAATTACCATCCTGACTAATTTACGCAGTTCATTTGTTAATTCTATCCGCTAACTTGAGGGCAGTTAATCTGTTTATTCGACAAGCGGGTTAGTCACCCCCTTAAGCACTTTAGGCAGATTGGGAATACCGCTACGACGATAAGGATTTCAACAATCAGTTGTAATTGAAAGGGAGTCAAGGCGAAACCCCAAATTAGGAGAAGTGCTCCGGTAATTGCAGCTCCAATCATCAAAACATCATCTTTTGTTTTAAGACCAAACCAAATAACCACTAGACCAACCGCTAATAAAACCAGGTAAGTTACCGACATACTAAACTTCTTGCAAAAGGGTAAAGGGGCGGTAAAAATAGGTTAGAGGATAAAAACCTATGGCCTACAATCAAGTAAAACATCTCAAGCCCTCAAAGTTCAAAAGATTATGTAGTGTACAACTAGAAACTTTTGAGCGCATGGTAAGTAGCTAGCCTGAATTAAACCTAAAACGCTCTAGCGTGTATTTACCTTTGACACTGCGCGTTTCAATACCATCCATCACAGCGATAGCTAAGTCATATTCATCCTCAAACATTCGTCCTGCAATTTCGTGCGTCTTGAGTTGATGCCACTTCTCCTCAATTCTATTCATCTCAGAACAATACTCAGGGAGGAAGAAGAGAAACAAACCCTGCTCCTGCCATCGTTGCCACTGTTGCCGAGTCAATTGGCTCGTATGCGAAGAGCCATTGTCTTGCACAATGACAGTCATCCGTCCCTGAGAGCTGAATGCTGCCGCAGCTTTATCAGCAACCCAATCCATGACGCGTGATGTAACTTGGACTCTTAAAACTGCCACAGGCCAGCGCGTATTCAAAGCTCTTGTCTGGTTGCTATATAGGGTGCGACCTCCACTTGATTTAGGGAATAAATAATGATATTGTTCAGGAGTACCAATTAAAAGGGTAAGTATGAGCACTCAAGTGCTGAAGGGTCGCAAGTGAAGATCGAAGTGACGCTAGACCTGAGCCGTTCGATGCTCACGAGTGAAGAAAACATTCAGCAAAGCCTCAACCATACTGGTTGTCTTGCCACTGAAGCTGCCCTGCAATATTTGGATACAGATGGTTCAGCGATAGAAATTGCGGGCGAAGTGATGCGTACCAAAGGCAAACAGCCCAAAGCCTACCAAACTCCTTATGGGGAAGTTGTGATTAAGCGTCATGTCTATCAACGTTCTGGTGGTAAAACCTATTGTCCGATGGAACGGGAGTCACGAATCATCATCACCTCAACTCCCTTGGAGAGCGAAGCAGGTGTCCTCGAAACTGGCTTATGGTTCAGCCCGAGATGTGCAACGAGATCTAGGGGTAAACAATCGCCGTCCATTAGCAGTGTCTTATATCCAGGGAGTCAGCGAAGCGGTTGCCAGTATCATTGAAGCCAAAGAAGAGAGTTGGAACGTTAGTGCCGCCTAAGCTGGAGGTTGAGATTAAGAGCGTTGCCATTGGCTTAGATGGAACTTGTATGCTGTTGTGTGATACCGGACTCTGAGAGACAATGGTTGGTACCATCAGCCTCTATGACGCTTTAGGAGAACGCCAACACACGATTTATAGAACCCATTTGGGATCTATTTAATCAGTTGCCAATCTTTGAAGCATCAGTCGAACAAAACAAAGAGGCTCAATAGGCGTTTCGGGGAGGTGAGCTAAGAGAAAAAGCTAAAATGCTTCAGTTGAAACCATTTCAGATATTTGGCACCTCCAGGGCTAAAACTCATTATCAGCAAGCGTTTGAGGCATTTTCCTCCAAATACCTCCCTGGAATCCCTATAGAGCCTTAAAACTTAGCTGATTGCTGTTGGTATCAGTTCCGTTGGGTCAAACTACTGTTTAGATTTAGGATAGAGCTAACCTGCAAATAGTTTTGTCATGCGTGGCATTGCAATATAGGTCATGATGGCAACCATGAGCAGCCTCACTATAAAGGTTCGCAAAAATGGTGGAAGTGGATTAATCAGCGGCACAATCAGAAGGTTAATCAGGCTGATCAAAACATAAATGGTTATACCTGAAATCACCATCATTTTGTAGCGGGGTGGTGGCAGCACTCCCGGCTGTTGGGGCAGGGTAAACCAGGTTTCTAATCCAGTGAAAATCGAGACTTGACTAGAGCTAACCGTGAGGTGATTGGCTCGCTTCAGTAATTTGTGGCGAATGGCAGAAGTTTCCCACTGCTTAACCCTCTTCTGTCAAACTGGGGTGAAACCTTGATTTGTCGTGGGCTGAAATAACGTAAATCCGTCAAATTCTCCCAGAGTGACAGAAGAAAGTTAAGATGGCTAATGCGATCAAACTTGAATACAATTCGATATTCGGGATTAGCATGATCAATCGGGCGAAAGACATTCACCCCCAAATGACCTTCAAAAGTTTTTGCGGCTTCACACAGGTCAGCTAAAACGACTTCAAATGCCGCTTCAAAACCCGGTTTTACCCGTTGCAAAATATCAATGGTCGCGGGCGGATCATGATTCGGATTCTCAACATTTCTCATAGCAGAAATACGATTTGCGGTGGCTAAATTAATGAATCTCCTGCAATACCAACGTCTAATTTCACCACTTGAGCGGGTTCGAGTCCGGTGGGTGGTGGAAAGGACATCCCCCCATTGGTGACGACATAGATGCTTGTGCGATCGCCTTCACCCCGTCCAAAGGCAAGTGCTGTACTTCCAGCCATTCCCTGTTCAGCTTGGGCAATAATAGTCATGTGACGACTAGGTGTGATTTTGACCACACTATTGTAGATATGAGTTGTGCCATACACATTACCATCTTGGTCAAAGGCAAAGTCATCCAGATTGACTGGTTGCAGGAAAATCTCTGGTTCACCAGGCTGACCATCTAGTAGAATCGGGATTCTAACAAGCTGCATCTTTTCAGTATTTGACGCGTAGAGGGAATTTCCATAAATCTTTAATCCATTCACCGCCGGAAATTCCTTGTCGGAAGAGCTGCGAGATAAGTCAGAATGTTCTAGCCAAATCCTGACTGTTTTCTCGGTGATATTAAGTTCCCAGATACAGCCTCGATAAGAATCTGCAATTAGATAGCGATCTTCCGCAAGGGGAGTTAGCCCATTCAAGAATATGGCATCTGGCAGCGTAACCAACACTGTTGTTGTCCCTTGAGGAGAAATAGTAAATACGGTCGGAATATTCTGATCATCCCACGCACTTAGTAACAAGTTGCCATCAGGTGCAAAAGCTAGCCCTGTGGCTTTGCCAGTGATGGTTGCATGAAGACTTGGGATGCCGTCTGCTCCGATCCGAAACACCTTGCCATCTAAGTGACTGGTGAAAAATAGCGTACCATCGGCACTAACAGCGATACTTTCCAAAAATGTATTGATAGGAAAATCAGCGATTTGACGTGCTGGAACAAGGTCAACAGATGACTCTGCAAAGATTGATGGTAATCCAGGTGGGATGGACATTAAAGCTCTCCTTCTATCAAATTTGTCACAGACTGAATCTACCACGTTATTTTTCTAAAGCACTGTCTTTCTCAGAACCTAGATTTTTGGTCTAACAACCAAATTAAGCCAACGCAGATCACCTCTTAGGCTGGAACCCTTAAAACTTCTGGATTCCTTTTTGGGACTTACATTGCCGGGTTAATAAGTGGAATCATCCGAATTTGGTTTAAAAGCTGTTGTCGAATAACAGATTAACTAGGTTCTTCCCAGCTTTTGGTGATCCTTTGGCAGAATAGGACAATACCCCTTTACATAAGGAGAAATAGATATTCGTCCAACAGCTTCTACCTGACCCGACACATCTGCGACTTGAAAGCTGGGAGTTAGACCCGGCAACGCATGAACTGTGCTTAAGTGTGACCTCAACCCAGCCCACTGCTGTTTGTCCCTTGTGTCAAAAGTCGAGCCGACGAGTCCATAGCCGCTACTACCGCACGCTCCAAGACCTCCCCTGTGCCAGCTTTACACTGCGGCTTCAGCTTGGGGTAAGAAAATTCTTCTGCCTGAATGGAGGATGTCAGTGACGCATCTTTACCGAGCGATTGCCGCAGGTCACTGCACCCTGGGCAAGACGTACTGACCGATTGGCACAACGTCTGGTTGCAATTGCAGTGGCATTAGGGGGAAGAGCGGGTTTCGATTGGGGCATCGCTTAGGCTATCTGATTGAGGATTCCAGCCTGCTTTTACTGCTCGCGACAGTATCCCTGCCTGCCATTGCGCCCCTAAAAATGCTGGGTGTGGATGACTTTGCCTTTGCTAAACGGCAATCCTACGGCACGATTCTGGTTGACTTAGAGCGGCAGCGTCCGATTGCACTGCTCAAAGATCGAGAAGCCAACACCCTCGCCCAATGGCTGGAGCAACATCAAGAGATCGAAGTGCTCTCGCGTGACCGCTCTGCGGTGTATCGCAGCGGCATGGATCAAGGCGCACCCCACGCCATGCAAGTCGCAGACCGCTTTCATCTGTTGCAGAACCTGACTCAGGTTCTAGAACAAGCACTGGGCAACCAAACTGCTGTTCTCAAGGCTGTCGATACTGTCCAACGTTTGGCAGATGCCCCTGAAGGGTGTCGCGTAACACAGTATATGTCCTCGTTAACCCCACGAGATGTGCAACGAGGTTGAGGGGATGGGCTTGAAAGTATTGTGCAGGGGGGATAGTGAGGGAGTAAATGGAGGGATAATTGGAGCGTCGGGTTAATCTGCTGGAGTAGGTAGAGATGGCGACGGTCGTAATAGGGCAGGAGCTCCCGTGGGGTTGAGCTTGAGGTAAGAGAGGAAGAGCGGAGGCGGGTGCCGAATTGGTTTGGGGAGGCAGTGCTGCTAGGACGGTACTGGTTAGAGAGTGGGTTGGTGAGCTACTTGGAAGAAGAAGTGCGTGTGGTGCGAGGGCGGATGGGGCGGTACGAGGTAGTAGATTGCGTGCTGTTGCTGAACAGTTATGCGCTCAGTGGAGAGAAGACGCTGGCGAACTTTTTCAAAGCTTTAGCGCCGGTGAGAGAAGTGCTAATGAGTGTATGGGGAAGATCGCGGTCCATCAGCATCGAGTTTGAGTAGATTTCTAGCAGCAGTGGACAAAGAAGGTGTAGGAGGGCTGCGGGAATTGTTTGAGTCGGATTTAGGGCGCAACGGGGTGCGAGTGATGCAGGGGGTGGGGATGTTTGACCGAGTCGAAGATCACTACATGGTGTTTGATGTAGATGGCACCGTAAGTGCCGCGCGACAACGAGCAGTGGAAGCAGATCGGAGCAACTATCCGCCAGTGCAGAGACGGAGCGAGCTTATGTGTGCGCCGGGGTACAAGGGAAGGAAGCTCTGGGAAGTGAGTCGGACACGGACGACGATTGCGGTGGCGCAGACGAGTGAGTGGTTGGGAACATATGGAGGAGCGGGGAATGGGGATGCGAAAGGCGAACTAGAGCAGGCGTGTCGAGTGATTCAACGCTACTTGAAACAGCAGGGCTTGAACGTGGCGCACGGCTTAGTTCGACTGGATGGATTGTATGGGACGGCAAGCCTGGTGAGCGTGGTGCAGCAAGCGGGGTTAGGGTACATCCTGCGCTGCCGGGACTATCACTTACTGAAAGAGCCAGAGATCGCCGAGCGATTGGAAAGTGCAGCAGCATGGGAATGGAAAGAGATAACCAGCAACAGCTTCAGTCAGCTATTAGACCTAGGGTATGTGGAGGCAATGAAACGGGGTTATGCGACCCCGATGCGCGTGCTTATGGTGCGAACGCCAGAGAAATTGCATCAAGCGCGGATCGGCAAACGACGGAAGAAATACGTGTACGAGCTATTTTTGACTTCACAGTCGGTAGGAAGTTTGAGCGGGTTGGATATCATCAGCTTGTATCGAGGGCGAGGGGGATTTGAGCAGCAGTTGAGCCAGGAGGACGAGGAGCAGGACATTGATCGGTGGTGTAGCTGGCAACCAGAGGGGCAAGAGTTCTGGCAGATCTTGGGGCAGTGGAGCTGGAACTGGAGGTTGTGGATGGGGTGGCAGCAAGCACAGGCAGTGCGGCAAACGATATGGGCAGAAGGTGAACCAGACGATGGGCTAGAGTTGAGTTTAGACGATAATTGCCCTGTGCCTCAACCGATTCTGCCACCATCGCTACAATTTATGCAGGAACGTTCTAGGGAAGCGAAGCAAGATGGCTCTGCTCAAACAGAAGCTAGACAAGTCCCTGCTGAACAAATTCCGGCTGTACAAGTCCCTACTGGTGAAACAACAAGCGCAGCATTAACTCTTCAAGCAGAGGCTGCTCGGTATGGACCACTAGAGGTTTCAACGGAATGGGGACGGAGCTTAGGGAAGGGGAAGCGATTTGGGAACGAGGATTTCCAGATTGTAGATGAGAAGACGCTGCTGTGCCCAGCGGGACATCCAATGTACCAGCGGACGCGCAAGCAGAAGGAGAATGGCGATCTAACGATCCAGTTTGGAATTAAACCGAGATTATGTCAGAGTTGTACGGTCAAGCGGCAGTGTTTGTCGCCCCACTCGAAGGGGGTAGGAGGTCGGAGAGTGACGGTGATTCGGCGAGCGCTCAGTACAGCGAAAGGTGTAGTCGATAAAGGGTCGGCGATCGTGCGCTCCGCATTTGGGTGGTTAATAAATCCAAAGCCGAAATACGAGCAACCGATTTACTGGTGTGATATCGCAGCAGGGCAATTGCGACGGCTCTGGCATGAACACCTGTCGCGGCAGGAGATTGAGATTAAAGCGAACGGACGAGCGAGGCAAAGTAAGAGGAAACTGGAGGAGGAGTTGCTGAGTCGGGCACAACGAGAACATCGGCGATTGAGTTGGTGGGAGCGATGGCAGCGGAACGAGCGGAAAGCGGAAGAGCCACGTTGGACAGTGGTGCTTTATAGCGCAAAAGCGATCACGTCCGGGATGCAGATAATAAGTCAGCGATCATTCAAGGCAACGGGATAGAGTTCGTGAAGTATAGGGATTAAAAGCTAGACATCGCAGAACTTTGAGGAGTATAGGCTTTTAGTGAGTCTATGCTTATATTCTCGTATTTGGACAACAAAATTTATTTAATGGCACTTTGTAAGTTTCTAGCCCTAAAATAGACTGAAACCAAAGCTGGGCAAGAGAAATACCTCGATAGGGTGAAAATGGCTGCAACGTAAGTGAAGCAAGAAAATATTGCTAATTGATGTAAAACTGGCTCTATATCTGCTTTTGAAGTAAATTAAGAAGCAGTTTCTTTCAAAGTTCCATTAGTTAATAGTGATAGCTATGGGATTAATCAACAAAAAGCTTGTAGAGGAGCACACAGAGATTCAAGAGAATAACCGTTATCGGTTTCAAGTTTTACTTGCAGGCAAGAGCCATCATCAGCGATCGCTTACTTTGATTGTGAAGAGGCCAACATGATTGCAAATTGAAGTCTGCCATAGAAACTGTTGCTAGATAGATATAGATAGACTAAGTAAAGGTAATAAGTTCAGATACAGATTTGGTCATAGTGAAACCTGATTTGTCGCATCTCTCGCTAATTGGGTTCTTACGCAGTTTTTGTGATTTAGAATTTAGAAGTCCTCCGAACCATCTAATTCACGTTGTCTACTTCAATAATCACGCCTAACTTCACCAAAAGAGCGTAAGAACCGAGATTAGCGACGAAGAGCGTGAGACGCGACACCTTCCTTACATATTGGGACAGGTTGGCATATCATCTCCAACGAGTAGCCTTGCAAGACTAGGCAATGCCTCACCGTAAGTTGGGTGAATATGAACCGATTGTTCGAGTACCTGCCACGTTGCTTTAGCTTCCATGAGTGACAAAAAGATATGCACGAGTTCAGCCGCTTCGTACCCAACCAGCGTTGCTCCTAAAATCAAATTTGTGTGGGTGTCGATGACCATGCGGTAGAAACCCAGATCGTGCCCCCACTCAATGCTGCGAGCGATATGAGCCATCGGCAGGGTGACTTCACGGGCAGAGATACCCTGTTTCTGGGCCTGCTCTAATGTCATACCCACTCGACCCACTTGCGGCTCTGTATAGACAGCATAGCCTAACACGCGATCGTTGCGTGTCCGATGTTCGCCACACAGAATGGCTTTCAGGCGACGATAGTCTTCCCAAGAAACATGGGTAAAAGCAGGCTGTTTGGCAGCGTCGCCAATCGCATAAATTCCAGCGCAAGTCGTCTGAAACTGATCGTCGATTCTAATAAAACTCTGTGCATCTAATTCAACACCTGTCACCGCAGAATTTAATACTTGAGTATTTGGTTTGCGCCCAGTTGCAATCAGTAATGCTTCTCCATCAACTACTTCGCCATTATTCAGCGTTAGGGTAAACACACCGTTAATGTAGGCAACTTGCTGAACCGTCACATTGAAATGTAGCCCAATTCCGTCTTGCTTAAATGCATCCAAAAGCACAGCACTAACATCAGGTTCTTCTTGAGCCAGCAGGCGATCGCCCCGCACGATTAATTCGGTCTGGCTTCCTAAACGTGCCATTCCCTGCCCTAACTCCAAGGCAATGTAGCCCCCGCCGACTACGAGCAACCGGGGCGGAATCTGCTGCAAATCAAAGAAATTTCGGTTGGTGAGATAAGGCGTTCCAGCTAAACCAGGAATATCAGGAATAGTAGAGGATGTTCCTGTGTTGATAATAATGATCGGAGCCTGCACCATCACACCGCCTCCGCTGACCGTTCGCTCTCCGGTGAAAGCAGCTTCAGCGCAGATAACTCGAACTCCTCCACTCTCTAGCCGCCGTTTGGTACCCTGGTTAAACTGGCTGCGAATACTACGTACACGCTCCATCACTGCAGAAAAATCGACTTCAACGTGTGCGTGTATACCTAGCTTTGCAGCTTGTCGAGCGCGACCTGCGGCATGGGCAGCGGCTAGAAAGGCTTTAGAAGGAGTACAGCCATAGTTTATGCAACTACCACCCAACGCATCGCGCTCAAATAGAACAACGTTCTTCCCTGATGAAGCAAAGTCAGCCGCGAGTGGAACTCCGCCCTGACCGCTTCCAATTACAATGACATCTGCTGTTTCCATTGTTACCTCTGTAAATATAGACATAGAAAAAGCTGTAAATGTAGGTAAGCTTGCGCTGTGAAGTAAGACAGGTAAAGTAAGTGAACCAAAAAGCGAGAGCAGTTTCCCTGTTGTCGAGCCAACAGCAACCTTATTTATCTCTGTCTTATCTATATTTAATATAAACTATCTACACCTAAATATCAATACTCAATAGATGCGAACAACTTATCTCTATTGACCGAAGCTATTGAGCTTAAATTACTCAAACCCCTTTAAGTAAGCGTATCTAGCGTACTTTTAAGATCAGTGTCTAGTTGTGTAGATAAGGAATTTGTATTAGATATGGATATCTTATGAATGGTTATCTAGTTAAAGATAATCATCAGGAATTGTCGAATAACAGATTAACTACTGGTATGTCAATCTTTAATTGAGGGATAGAGTCGGTGCAGTTTGACCCGTGCGTCGGTGGTGGTAAAGCGCCAGTTAATCCAAGTTTGCTGTTGGTTACGTTGCTCTTCCCAGGCGGCTACCTCGGTTTGCAAAACTGTAAACTCTGGAATGCGTCGGTCTAATAGCGGTTTTCAATTGGGTAGAACATAATAACAGCAGTGGGTGAACCAACCGATTATGTCTTTGTCAGTCACCAACTTGATGCTTTCAGTAATAGCTTGATTGAGCTGATTGCCTGACAAAAGTAGGTGAAACCCAATAAATACGAGGAAATTGGAGAGGAGGATAGAGGTTCATGAGAGGCTAGAGTTACCACACAACAGCCATCTACCATGACGCACACTACCCAACTGTATGGTCAATTATTCGGCTTCTTACGTCAATACTGTCGTGTTCGTGATTTACGCCACCTC
>JAHHHE010000152.1 GCA_019359535.1 Gloeocapsa sp. UFS-A4-WI-NPMV-4B04 | reverse complement strand
CATTGAGTTCGATTGCTTCGATCACTTTGCGGCGCAGGTCATAGTCGTAGGCTTTGGGCATTGGGCTAAATCGACTGTGGGACAGTCTTCTTATGATATCGTCCTGACTTATCTGGCGCTTGCTATAGTAGAAAAGCTCCAAGAAGGTATAAATCATTTTAGTGATAAAAAGCCTGAAATGTATCTAACAAAGACACCAATAAAGCAAGCAAAAAAAGATACTTTGGTGAAAATTACTGAATAATATTTATTACAAAATTTCTAAAATAATTTATTAGGTTTAATTATGGGTTCTCGTTCACGGCACACTGAATCTTTTGAAGAACTTAATATATGGCCTGCTTTTACAGATTTAATGTCCAATGCCTTCATGATACTTATCATGTTATTGTCATTGGCTCTTGTGAAGTCTTTAATATCAAGTGCTTCTGATAAAACATCAAAAGGTGTACCACCTATTCTTGTAATTGAAGATAAAGGCGCTTACAGATTTGCTTCAGGTAGTGCAGAAATACCAAAACCAATGTCTACTTATATTGGGAAGAAGATAGTACCTGAAATTGAACGAAAAACAAAAGAATATCAGATAAATGTGGTAGAAGTAATTGGTCATACTGACGGTCAAGCTAATGGCACTGTAACTAGCAATCTAGACATTAATTTAGAGAAAGTAGCTGGTGCTAAAATGCCTGTTCGCAATCTACAATCCGGCTCTAACGCTGATTTAGGACTAATGCGATCGCTAGCAGTTGTAAGAGTGCTGCGTGACATCCAAATAAAAAACGGACGGTTGAAAGGGCTAAAATTTCGCGCTTATTCTGCTGCACAGCTAATCTTGCCGAATGGAGACTTTGCCCCAACTAATCGCAACCCAGATGCTACACGGCGACGTATTGAAATTCGCTTTACTCGTCCTGGTAAGCCGATAAAGGTTAGCTAAACCTTTCTCCTAGCAGATTCACTCACTACCTATAATTAGTTACCTACTAGCCGCAATCTTCTCGCCTTGCCTGAACAGCGCGATCGCGTTTTACTAGCTATTGCCTGATTAAAGTAAGCCTACAGGAAAAATTCCTGATACTTTGTTAAAAATCTTTAGAAGTTGAATACTTGCGGCTAATTTGCAGTAAAGTCAATTTCAAGCATTGTGTAATTTCAATAGGAAAATTGACTATGTTGTTTTCAGCTTCATATCTACCCTCCTTCTTGGTTGTCCTAAGTTGCCTGGTTTTTCCAGGTGTAGCTATGGCAGCCCTTTTGCTGTACATTGATCGCGAAGATGCTCCTACTTAACTAGAGCTTATTCTAGTTGGAGCGCCCATTGATCATAAAAAATTGCGGCAGCCTTTTGGCTTACCGCAATTTTTTTGATGTTTATCCTAATTAATAAACAAATATCACAATTATCTGACTTTGGGCAGATGCCTAATAGCCAAACTCAAAGCACCTTTACAAAGAGGAACCCAAATGAGTATAGGAACCATAAAAGAAAGTTCCTAAAATAGTAATTCCACCTAGTCCAACGATCGTTGCAACGATCCACAAAGGAATTCTTCCGCTTCCAGACACAGTTTTTATCCTCCTTTAACAACAAATGAATTTGGTTAGACGACCAACGTTGAGATTAACAGTAATATTTCCAGTTCTTGAAAAAGATTGCGAGACGCAAAGCTAAACCGCAATTTTTTCGCTTAGTTGAAGAAAAAGCTGGAAAATAGGATGCCAAGGACGAAAACAAGCAGAAGACCGAGATAAAGTGAAGTCCGATTTAATTCAACAGGCTGATTATTAGGATTGGGAAGTTTCTCTGGCATTGTTTCCTCCTAGCGCTGAATAAACTGCATGGAAGCGATCGCGCCCAAAAAGAAGATCGTTGGCACAGCTAAGGTGTGAACTGCAATCCATCTAACTGTAAAAATCGGGTATTGAACTGGTTGATTGAGATTATTACTTGTCATGTCAAATTACTTAGCGAGAAATTTGTCAATTTGGTTTTTTGCTTCAAAGCGATCTTGGACGATCGGTAGTTCTTGGCGCTCTTGTGGGTAATATTCATTTGGTCGAGGTGTACCAAACACATCGTATGCCAGACCAGTCTGCACAAATAGCCAGCCTGCAATAAACAAAGCTGGAATCGTGATACTGTGAATTACCCAGTAACGTACACTTGTAACAATATCCGTAAACGGACGTTCTCCAGTTGTTCCTGCCATTTAGATTCCTCTAACAACTATTCTTAATGACTTTATTATCCTATGAAACCCTCATAAAGATTAACAAGCTAGTTATCTTTTCACTAAATAGGTATCAATGCTTATAACTTTCAGTCATCAGCCGGATAACTTAAGTTTCAAGCTGTTTGATCTGGTTGTTGATATTTCAGTAAAATACCTCGCTGACCGATAATGAATCCCTGTTCAGGAGTGAGAAAAACAATTTTATAAAAGTTTGAAGGAACATCTTCAACTTCACGGTCTTTTTGCCAAGTTTTACCACCATCGTGACTGCATAACAAGTTACCACTACCACCAGCCACCCAAATTTCTTCAGGTGTTCGGTATGCTAAATCAAGTAAACCCCAACTAGCAGAAACTTCTGGATTATCAGCGTTTTCCCATTCATCAAGTTTCTCAGGTTTTGTAAACTGAATCTGACCTCCTCGTGCTAGCATCCATAGTCGTCCATCTTTCCCAAATCCCATATTTTGGACACGACGAGAACTATTACGGTTATGACCTAGCCAAGCATTTTGTCCAGGTTCCCAAGTAGAGTAGAAGTTGCCCTTGGCGGAAACTGCTAAATATTTACCATCTGAGGAACGCGCAATGTTACGAAGCACACCGACGGCTTCTTGCACCATTGCTTTCCAAGTTTTTCCACCATCTATAGTTTTGTAGATCGCGCCTACATCAGTGGTCATTTCTGCCGACTGTGACCCAAGTGCAACAATTGTATTAGGATTACCGGGGAGCTTTTCACTTAACGGAATGCGTGACCATGATTTACCTGCATCCGTCGTATGTAAAAGAATCGAAGGTTCGCCTGCAAGCCATCCTTCTTGACCAGAAAAACTTACGGAAGAAAAAAGATACTTCTGATCTTCTAGTTCCAGGGTTCTAGGTTGCCAGGTTTGTCCTCCGTCCGTTGTTTCTAAAAGCGTAGAGTTGCTACCTACTAGCCAGCCGTGCTGAGGATTATCAGTAAAGGCAATATCTTGTAAGTTAGCGTCTGTTGGTACAGAGACAGTTTGCCAGGGATTGTAGCTAACCGAGGGTACACTACTACAACCGATACACAGCAAGACAACCGCTAACAAAACTCCAACTTGCTGCCAAATTTTGAAGAGTGAGTACATTAGTATCTGTAAGTTTTATTTTGAAAAAGTAATTTTGGAGTAAGTTTGTTTACTTAAGGCAAATTTCCTGTTCTCCTACTTATAAAAGTAGAGAATTAAGCTAGGAAAATCATCAACCCTTATCAAACAAGCATTGCAGCTATGAATGGGATCACGGTTAGCTATTGCGGCATATAGCATCTACAAATGCACGATCGCAAATGGCGCATCTTGCCGCAAGCTGCGGGTCTTATTGTAACCCGTATAGACTGAGAAAAAACAGAAATCCTAGAGCTAAACCACCAAAAATTAGTAAGTTTTTCTGTGTCGGCGTTAATTTATTAACACCAAGACCATAGGTAAGATTTTCCTTAAATCCAGAAGCTGTACCTAAAGGGCCAATGTTCTCGAACTGAGAAGTTCTAACACCACAAACCGGACAGCGCCAAGACGACGCCAGGTCGGTAAAAGGTGTTCCTGGCGAAACTTGATGCTTGCTATCTCCCTTATCAGGTTCATAAATATAGCCACAGGCACGGCATTCATAGCGGTCTAGCGCTTGAGTTTCAACAACAGGTTTGCTCATAGCTTAGGTAATTTAAAAACTTGAAAGGCGAATATTAAAATATCTGTTAAAAATTATGACATAAGATACCTTTACTACTCTTATTTATTTGGACAAACATAAATTAGCTAACACATTTGTTAAAAACGTTAGTTTGCGCCCTGTTGCTTGTGCGTTGAGAGGTTCAGTATCGTCTCAAATGAGAAAAATCTAAAATCAATTAACTTCGGAACTAGCGTCGGGCTGGTGACAATTGAACCGATATAATGTAAAAGAAAGTAACAGAATTCTTTACACAAGAGCGATAGTTATCAATCGTGTTTGTCCTTAGCGGCTACGAATATCTATTAGGCTTCTTACTAATTTGCAGCCTAGTTCCTTTACTTGCTCTCTCAGCATCCAAGCTTCTACGGCCTAGTGGCCGCAATCCAGAACGGATTATTACCTATGAATCCGGCATGGAACCGATTGGGGGAGCCTGGATTCAGTTCAACATCCGTTACTATATGTTTGCCTTAGTCTTCGTCGTTTTTGATGTAGAGACTGTGTTTTTATATCCTTGGGCTGTTGCCTTCAGTAGCCTTGGATTACTGGCATTCATAGAAGCCCTGATCTTTATTGCAATTCTTGTTATTGCCCTTGTCTATGCCTGGCGTAAAGGAGCTTTGGAATGGTCTTAAATTCTAATCTGGAGCAGCAGAATCGCATCATTAACCCCATTGAGCGCCCATCAGTAACGCAAGAGCTTTCTGAAAACGTCATTCTTACGACTGTTGATGACCTTTACAACTGGTCACGGCTTTCCAGCCTCTGGCCTTTGCTGTTTGGGACTGCTTGCTGCTTTATTGAGTTTGCAGCATTGATTGGCTCTCGATTTGACTTTGATCGCTTTGGTCTTATTCCTCGTTCCAGCCCCCGGCAAGCTGATTTAATTATTACGGCTGGAACAATCAACATGAAGATGGCCCCACAATTAGTGCGTCTTTATGAACAAATGCCAGAGCCTAAGTATGTAATTGCTATGGGAGCTTGCACAATTACTGGTGGGATGTTCAGTGTCGATTCGCCGACTGCTGTAAGAGGTGTAGACAAACTAATTCCTGTTGATGTTTATTTACCTGGTTGTCCGCCGCGTCCAGAAGCGATTATTGATGCTATTATCAAGCTCCGCAAAAAAATCTCTAATGATTCAATGCAGGAACGGGGTCTGATTAAGCAAACACATCGTTACTACAGCACTACTCACAATTTGAAGTCTGTTGAACCGATTTTGACTGGCAAGTATTTGCAGGCAGAAACGCGCACTTCAGCACCCAAAGAGTTGATGGAAGCGATGGGAATGCCAGTATCACCAGCTTTACAGTCACAAGAAACAGAGGAGGTGCGTCGTGGCTGAAGAATCACCTACACCCGCGCCTGAATCTGCTAGCGATCAAGAAGCGTCCCAACTGGTAGAAGCGGGTAAAGTCTCGCGATGGCTGACAGAAAATGATTTTGCTCATGAAGTGATGGAGCCAGATCATCTAGGAGTTGAAATTATTAAGGTTGATCGCGACTACCTACTGCCAATTGCAACGGCGCTGTATGCTTCTGGGTTTAATTACCTTCTGTGTCAATGTGGTTATGATTCCGGCCCGGGTGGGGATTTAGTTAGTGTTTATCACTTAATTAAAATGAGTGATAATGCTGACCGCCCTGATGAAGTGCGATTAAAGGTATTCTTGCCCAGGGAAGACCCAAAAGTACCTTCAGTTTACTGGATTTGGAAGTCAGCCGATTTTCAGGAGCGGGAATCTTTTGATATGTACGGCATTGTCTACGAAGGACATCCGAATTTAAAACGGATTATGATGCCGGAAGACTGGGTAGGCTGGCCTTTACGTAAGGATTACGTTTCTCCTGACTTCTACGAGTTGCAGGAAGCTTATTAGGGGTTAGGGACTAGGGATTAGCGCAAAGTTTGAGCGGAGGAAACCTCCGCTCAAAGCGATGTGTTCGAGAGGGGCTAGGGTAAGAAGAAAACAGTTGCTCTACTCCCTCCCTAGACAGTTCCTACGTTTGTCGAATTGGATAAGGGAAGAAGTTTGACATAAACGCGATCGCACCTTGCCGTTTCTACACCTACTGCTGGTTGGTAGCCACTGCTTTCGTATAACCCCACAGCCTCAATTAAAATACTGGCTGTTTCAACCCAAATTTGCTGAAAACCTCTCATGGCGATCGCTTGTTCCAATTGTTGTAATAAATATCTACCTAGTCCAAATCCCCTGGCACTTGACAAAAGATACATTTTGCGTATTTCTACTACTTTTTCCCCACGCTTCACGGGGTAGTATGCAGCCGTACCTACTAGCTGATTATGATGTTCAATTACCCAAAACTCGCCCCCAGGTAATACGTAATACTCTTCTACTGCTAAAACATCTTTGTCTGCGCCCGACGGTTCCCAGCCTAGATGATATTCTGCTAATACAGAACTAATAATATTGGCAGCCGGAGCGCGGTCTCTCTTTTGCCAATCACGAATTAAAAAATCTCGATAATGAGCTTTCACGCGCTGACCCTTTAACTATGAATTCTTGGTTTAGGATCAAGGGATGTTAGCAGTTGACTTTCTACATCGCCAGAAAAGAGTTGTTTTAAGGCGTTAATTGTATTCATCGTATAAAGATATACGTTTTTTATTTAAGTTACTTAGAATACTTAAATTAAATCGTTAAAGCTTAATTACAATTTAAGTAATATATCTGAGGTATTTTATCCTCGGTTCTGATATTAAAGCTACACAAACTATATCTAAATCAATAAATATTATTTTAAACCAATGGTTTATTTGAAAGAAACAAGCCAGCGTCGGATTATTATTGGTGATGTGCATGGTCATTATGATGGCCTAATGACTTTATTAGAAGCGATCGCTCCTGATACAAGCGATCAAGTGTATTTCTTGGGAGACTTAATTGATCGAGGGCCGCACAGCGCCCAAGTTGTGGATTTTGTTGAGCAAAGTTCTTACCAATGTTTACTGGGAAATCATGAGCAAATGCTATTAAACGCCCTTGCTAGGGGACATTCTAGTCATATGCAACAGGCTTGGCTCTACAATGGAGGCCAGGCAACAGTAAATAGCTACAAAGAAGCGATCCCCCAGGAACATCTAGAGTGGATGAATAACTTGCCTACACATCTAGACTTGGGCGATATTTGGCTGGCTCATGCTGGAATTGACCCCAGAATTGAGTTAGAAAAACAAACTGCGGATCAGCTTTGCTGGGTGCGTGGAGAATTTCACAGTATTCCACAGCCGTATTTTGCCGATAAGCTGATCATTATCGGTCACAGCATTACTTTTACCCTACCAGGCGTTGCTCCAGGTAAACTCGCTCAAGGACAAGGATGGCTCGATATTGATACTGGCGCTTATCACCCCAAAAGTGGCTGGTTAACAGGATTAGACATTACAAACCATTTGGTATATCAAGTCAATATTTTTAACCGTTGCGTTCGCACCTTACCGCTTGAAGAAGCTGTAACGCGGGTTGACCCCGCGCAGGTGCTGATGCGTCGTTGAGTTTAGCTCAAAGATCTGATTTTAGCTTTATAGGTAGCACTATCCAGCCCAATGCCTACATTAGCCTGTTGAGGATTAATCGCGCGTTTCAGGGCGGCAATACGATCGCTCGTTGCAGGGTGCGTACTCAAGAATGTGGGAGTTGAGCCTCCTTGCTTGAGTAACTTTTCCATGAAAGTAACTGTGGCAGACTGAGCATAACCAGCGCGTCTCATCATTTCCAGTCCTTCTTGGTCGGCTTCATATTCAGCATCACGGCTGTGGGGTCGCCGCAGTGCCAGTTCTACACCAATTCCAACTGCTCGATTGCGATCTAAGCCAGCTACCGTCGCAACACCACCAGCGAGCGCTGCTTGGCGCATTTGTTCTACTGAATGGCGACTTGTGATATGTCCAATTTCGTGAGCGATCACACTCGCTAGTTCAGCTTCATTGTCTGCAAGTTTCAGCAAGCCAGTGTTGACATAGACAAAGCCTCCCATTGTCGCAAAAGCGTTAATACCTTTATCATTAACAACTTGGAAGGTATAAGGAATATTAGGGCGATCGCTATTGGTTGCTAGTTTCTGACCAATTTGCTTGACATAATTATTAATTTCTGAATTACGGTAAAGCCGAACTTCCCGGCTAACCAGTTGTTGATTAATCTGGCTACCAATCTGGACTTCTTGTCTGTCAGACATATTAGATAACTGAATCACTTGAACTCCCCGCATCAGTACGTCGAACCAGGGAATTGCCTGTGATGGCATGGGCGAACCCAACCAAAGGCTCAACGCTACCACAAAACTTACCAACGGATAAAACCACCGCCGTCGATAGCGACGGGAAGAGAAAAGTTTAAACATAATATGAGGAGGATTTTCAAACAATTACACAGACTACAGTTCTAACTCAGACACAAATAAAAATTGGTGCTGTCCCTAATTTGTCGGTAAAACACCTAATTAGCCTTTAAGAATAGACGCACTAACTCAAGTTTTGGTTGCCAATTTAAAGTTCCTTGGATGAATATCTTAATTTGCTCCCAAATAAATCGTGTGCTTTCCAAAATTTACTTTTGTGGTAAAAGCCTGATGGCGGAACTCGTTGTCTCCTCTAGGAATCAGGGAACTAAAGCTTGAGTGGGCGCGATCGCATCTCCTTAAATATCATCAGTTGCAGCCGAAGTCATGGTAATCTGGCACAATGCAATTGCCAGAATAATTAGCTTTGATTTAGCGTGTGCTAGGAAGATATGAAGATTTTGGATTCTCAAGGGCGCTTGTTTGGCAAGGTAAGCATCCTCGACTTGGGTGCGGCGTTAGTAATTCTCTTAGTTCTTGTCGGCATATTTTTCTTTCCCGGTACTTCCGGTTCTGTTGCTCAAGTAGGCGTTACCACCAAACCAGTTGAGGTAGACTTGGTTGTTCGGGGTTTAAACGTGCGCGATCCTCAACAGTTATTCGATCAAGGCTTTAAAGAAGGCGGCAAAACCAATATTATTATCCGCAATGAGCCTCACGGGCAGATTGACATTAAATCTGTTAAACAGTTGCCTAGAACCATTTTAGTTCCCCAACCGGATGGCTCAATTAAAGAGCTACCCGATCCAAGAGACAACCAATTCAGTACAGATATGCTTTTGACTTTGGGTGGCAAAGCTCAAATTACTAAGGACGGCCCAGTGATAGGTAATAGCAAACTAAAAATTGGCAATCCTATTGAGCTTGATGGCTACAATTACAACTTTAATGCCACAGTTATTGACTTACGAATTCCCAAATAACTTTGATTAAGTAGAGGCTATTTCAACTTCAGTCAACAAAGATATAAATTTCTTAATTAAACCAATTGTCACTGCTGGCAATTCCAATTGAGGTGTTAGTCCAACATCTTGCAAGTGTTGGAATCGGATTGCTTGAGGATTCATATCAGCAAACCGCCGCCCAATTTCTGGGCCAGTGAATTGAGACTTTTCACCCCAGATAATTGCTGTGGGAATTGTCAACTGGTTAATGTAAAGAGACAAATCAAAGCACAAGTCGCCGCGCACAAAAGAAAGTGCCGCATATTCGGCGTTTGGTTGCTTGGCTGATTCAAGGTATGCCTCTACAATTTCTTCGTAAACTCGGCGGGAATCAGCAAACTGACGTTGTTCTAAGAAAGTGCGAATGCCGTTACTGGTAGCTACGCCAGTGCTGTAGATCAAGCGATCAAGAATTGGGGTGCTGATTATTTGAGCAAACAAACTGCGCGAGTAGTTTTCACCAAAATCTGATAGTCCAGCAGGTGTAGTCAAAATTAAGGATTTGAATAATTCGGGACGAGCGATCGCTACTCTAATTGTAAAAGCAGCCGTCAGCGAAGAAGCAATTACGGTTACTGGCTGAGTACAAGTCTGTTCAATAAATTGAGCAATTGTAGTCAGGTAATCCTCAATTTGGTAATTTCGGACTGGATGCTCTGATCTACCCCAACCGATCAAGTCCGGTGCTACGATGCGATATTCTGTTGCAAAGGCAGGATAAACTTTTGACCACTCATAAGCAGATGAACCACCACCAAAGCCGTGTAGAAAAACTAATGTTTCTAAATTTTCCGAATCCGTTGAATTTGCTGTACGCCAAGGCGCGTTAGCGGCAGTATAGTAAACCATTCTGCCAAGTGAAGTGACTACGGATTGCTGCTCAAAACCGAGTGGTTGAAACATTGGGATGATCTCATGCTGACTATTTCTGTTATCTAAATAGGGCAAGCTACGCGATCGCGATTTTAAAATTGTCGCATTTTGTCGCCTGCCCCACTTTTTTGAGGCATTGATTCTGATCAATGCGGGACTTTAATCGTCGTCATCATCGTCATCGCGATCGCGGGATCTGTGCTTGCGATCATCGTCGTCATCGTCATCATCATCTCTGTGGCGACGATCATCATCGTCACGATATCTGAATTCGCGATCGTCATCATCATCGTTGCGATCGCGGGATCTGTGCTTGCGATCGTCGTCATCGTCATCATCTCTGCGGCGACGATCATCGTCACGATATCTGAACTCGCGATCGTCGTCCCGTCGTTCACGCTCATTACCGCCTAAACCTCTAAATAAATCACCTATTTCCATAACTTTCCTCCCCAAAGTAAGCAAAAAATTTTTTATTCAAATGACCTTTACTCTAGTAGTCTGTCATAGTAGTTTTGACCAATATCTCTGCCACCAGATATAGATCAAATGTTTATCAACTTCGTACTATTGATGTTCCTTGCCAATAATAAGCTCAACTTAATTCACATCCAGGTTTGAGTAGTTATAAAAACCTTGAGTTCCTGAATATCTTACCCATACTAAAAGCGCATTACATTCCCTAATTAATTTTCCTACTACTAACAACTGCCATGTCTAACCTACCGCAACTAAACACAGAAATTATTTGGGCTATTTTGAATGAAGAAATTGATGATGCTACAGTAAATCAATTAGTCTGGCACTGCCTTGGATATCGTTACGATGAATCAGCTAAGTGGAACACTACAGAGGTTGCAGCAGAATGGCGGGATGAGTATCCAGAACCACCAGATTTTATTAATAGTCGCCCTGCTACGGTGAAGCTGACTCGTTCGATTCCTCCAGAGAACAAACAGCTATTGAAACAGCTAGGATTTACAGGTTACAAAATAGGTGAGTTTGGGCCTCGGCAGACTCGGCGAGCAACAGCAGCAAATTGGTTATTGAGCTATATGAAGTCTAATAATATGGAAAAGTAAGGCTAATTCGATTTGAATTAAGCAAAACACTATCTATTTTTGACATGACAACAACACTACAGCTTTTAATGAAAACTGCTCCTCCACCAAATATGTCTAATGAAGCACACGGAGATTGGGAGCAGATTGAAAGAATACTTGGGTTAATATTACCAAATGATTATAAAACTTTAATTTCTGAATATGGCACTGGACGTTTTTCTGATTTTCTTTATACATTTAATCCCTTTTCTCAAAATGAATGGCTAAATTTAATCAGTAGTAGTCGAAAAGTTTTAGAAAGTGAGAGAACGCTTAGAAACGATTTTCCCGAAGAGTATTCATTTCCATTATTTCCAGAACCTAATGGTTTATTTCCTTGGGGAGCTACTGACAATGGAAATTATTTATATTGGTATACTAAAGGGGAACCTGATGATTGGGCTGTAGTTGTCTGGGAATCTAGAGGATCACTACATGAACTTTATGAAATGCCAGTAACTGAGTTTTTAATAAAATGGCTTTCTAGGAAATTAGAGTGTCAAGTATTTCCTGAAAATAACGAATATTTCCCAAATGCAGTTTTTGAGCAATATAGAAAGCTAGAACATATTAGTGTTTACTTTGATTATGTACAGCTTCCCTACCAACAACGATTAGAACTTGTATCGAATTACTTAGGACAAAGAAAAATCAAAGGTTTTTATCAACATGAAAGCCGTAGTCAATGCCACTTTATAGTTGATTCATTAAATTCAGAAAGCACATATTGGGATAATATGCACTATGGCAGTATTCTTAGGCTGGCTTATCCTCAAGATCGCGAAAATAAGATAAAAAAGAAAGTTTTTGATTTATCTAAGGATTTAGGTCTACCTATTAAACAAATATTAGATTATTCAGGTAATCCTATTTGGAATTAGTCACAAATAAACTAAAGGCTATTAATACACTCTGGAGTATTATTGGTAGGGCTATTTACTTTCGTGCTAACTGCATAAGAAGTCATTGATTCAGGTTGATAAGGGCGTAGTAACTGCTGTAACGATTCAGTGTTTTGCACTACTGGATCGAGCCATAAATCATAGTCTTTCGGATCAAGAATTACTGGCATCCGGTTGTGAATGGAACGCAGTAAGTCGTTCGCCTCGGTTGTTAAAATTGTACAAGACTGAATTTCTTCTCCATCAGGTGATTTCCACCGTTCCCACAGTCCAGCAAAAGCAAAGGGTTGGTCATTTTGTAAGCGGAAATAAAACGGCTGTTTTTTGTTTTCTTGCCGTTGCCATTCGTAAAAACCATCAGCTACTACTAGACAACGACGATGGCGAAAAGCGGATCGGAATGAAGGTTTCTCGCCTACGGTTTCCGCCCTAGCGTTGATTAGCCGCGCTCCCATTTTGGTGTCTTTTGCCCAAGAAGGAATTAAACCCCAATGTAACTGATGTAATTGGTGGACGCTATTTAAACTACCCAGCACCGTTGACACAAGTTGCGTTGGTGCAATATTATATCGTGGCTGTAATTGAGGAACTTCATGTAACTGAAAAGTAGATGCGATCGCCTCACCTGAATGTCTTAACGTAAATCTTCCACACATAGGTTTATTTTGGATAAATTCAAAATAACTAAGTACTAGCGAACTGAAATACTAATAGTATTATTCTAATAAATCTATGCTGCGGTTATATGATTTTTTGCCTTCTGGAAATGGGTATAAAGTACGTCTATTATTGTCACAACTTGGTATTCCTTTTGAGCGAGTTGAGCTTAATATCCTTAAGGGAGAAACCCGTACTCCAGAGTTTTTAAGTAAAAATCCAAATGGTCGAATTCCACTTTTGGAAACTCAACCAGGACAATTTCTAGCAGAGTCGAATGCTATCTTATTTTATCTTAGTGAAGGAAGCCAATTTTTACCCAATGACCATTTTTTGCGCTCAAAAGTGCTGCAATGGTTATTTTTTGAGCAGTACAGTCATGAACCTTATATTGCTACTTCAAGATTTTGGATTTCTATACTAGGTAAATCAGCAGAATATCGAGACGCACTTGAGCAAAAACGTGAACTCGGTTATGCAGCACTTACTGTAATGGAAAAGCATTTAGGATCTCACACTTTCTTCGTTGATGAGCGTTATACAATTGCTGATATTGCCTTGTTTGCTTATACCCATGTTGCTCATGAAGGCGGTTTTAATTTAACAGAGTTTCCAGCTATAAACACCTGGTTAGAGCGAGTTAAACTTCAGCCACTACATATTGGTATGACATAACTATAGGGATTGCTTATCAGGTTTAAAAATATGCCTAAGCAACCCCTATAGTACAACGTTGCTAAACAAAGAAACGTTTTATTAATTTAGTATTTATAATCTTTCGTCTAGCAACATTGAAAGTTTAGATTTCCTAAAGCGTAACTTTATTACGCATTAATTTGTGGGTAAAGTGTAATTTAATGTAGGTAAGCTACTACTGTAGGTAGGACAGGTATTTTGAACTGCCGACTTAATTGCAACATCAGCAAACCGACTAACTCCAGTTGTACCTAACTTAGCAATTACATCTGTGGGAAACATTTTTTGAGCATCAGCTTCAACACCCACTTTAATAGTTTCATAGGGTCTTGCCTGTTTCATCTGGCTACAGGTGGTATTAGCTGTAGATATTAGTCTTCCCAGAGGAGCAGTGGCTATAAAGTGATAGTGCCGTAGTCCAAGAGGTCCTTCTCGTATCCAATCAGATTCTAGTGCTAATTGGCTGAGATAGTTCCGAAATGGTACTGGATATGCCCAGTCACCTGTTTGTGGTTGTGTTTGTACTTGTGCTTGTGCTGGTAGATTGAGCGATACTGCGGAGGCTATTCCTAGTGCTGTTGCTGCAAATCTTTTTAACATTATTTTGTTTTTTTTGTATTAGTTGTGACAGACATTTGTATAAGTTAAGTATAACTCTAAGAAATATTGAGCCGCTTTCTAGAAGTTATCCCAAAAGTAAGCAATCACTAGAGAATAAGTAATATTTTTAACATAGTAATATTTATAATTTAATAGAAAAAACTGCTCATTTTGCTTGAGTTTGGAAGTTTTATAAAGTAAACTAAAAATAAGTAATACTTAATATAAGGTATTAATTTTAACTATATTTTCCTCAGTAAGAAGATAGGATGATTAAATATTTTAATTTATTTATATTTTCTTAATAATTAATTAAAATAGTAGTAAATACCTAAAAGGTAGTATCAATTTCGATCAGCTTTTGCCGGGATGATAAACCAGACTTAATTCTAATTTTTGACTTAGGTAGATCAAACTTTTTTGTCAGTATTCTAATCAACTCCTCATTTGCCTTACCATCTACTGGCGGTGACTTCAGATGTATAGTAAAACTACCGTCAGTTTCTTCCTTGACACTTTGCTGTTTTTACTTACAGCAATTTTCAAATAAGTAAGCTACAATGAGCAAACCAACCGAGTGCGTTATCGGCGCAAATGTGGTGGTTGATAATATCAGTTAATGCTTCATCAAGTGCTTCAAGAGTTCGAGCTTTGGCAGAACGTAAAAATTGTTTGAGCGAGGACCAACATAATTCAATTGGAGAAAGGTCTGGAGAATAGGGCGGCAAGAACACCAACTTAG